>NZ_JBEYID010000005.1:0-34682 GCF_040635605.1 Streptosporangium sp. NPDC006930
TCTCCTCGGCGGGGTGGTGGCGTGGGGCGCGGCGGGGCGGGCGGCCCGGGCGCAGCCCGCGGGGGCCGCCCGGCCGGCGCGTTTGGTGGGGAGTGGACCGGTCAGCCGGTCGTGCGGGCCCCACGGACGTCGGGACATCGGAGCGTCGGGACATCGGGGCTTCAGGAGACGGCGCCGAGAGCCTCGACACTCGGACTCGACGCGGAAAGCCGTCAGGACCGCCGTCCGCCTTCGGATCGCCCTCCGGAGCGTCCGCCCTCAGAGTGTCCTCCGGAGCGGCCGCTTTCCGAACGCCCACTTTCCGAGTGTCCCTTGGAGTGCCCGGCCCTGACCTCGATGCGTCGCCCCTGTCCCTGCGTGGCCTTGGGGATCCGCAGGGTCAGGATCCCCTCGTCCATTGACGCCTCCACGCCCTCCTGGTCCACGTCGGAGGGGAGTGAGGTGTGAAAGTGGAATCGTCCCGTCCGAACCCGCAGCGCGTTGGAACGTCCCTCTTCCGTGTGGACCTCGCCGTTGACGCACAGTTCGCGACCGTTGATGGAGATCTCGACGTCCTCGGGTGCGATGCCGGGCATCTCCAGCCTGGCGAGGTAGGCGTCATCGATCTCGTCGATCTCGGCGATCGGCATCCACGGGCGTTCCGCCTCGCCCTCGGCCGTCTGCCGGGTCAGCAGTCCGAGCTGGTGGAACAGATCCTGCATGTCCCCGAAAGGGTCCCGTCTCAGTACCGCGAGCGGCTCGACCCCGTGCACGTGACCACCTCTGGTACGCCTCATCGGCAATGTCATGACATCCCCCTGCTTACGCTTGAATCGGCTACCTCGTCCCCCACGAGGAGCCTCGGCCGCAGCAGGGCAACGGCCCGCGCGGCCAGTAGCACAGCGCTACCGCGTAGTGACAGATACCCGACATAGGTCGCGACTACACTCGCCGCCGCCCCCACCTGCCCCGTCGGGCGGCGCCCCCGGCGACCTCCACCGGGTCACCTCTCGGGCTCCCCCTCCTCGGCCCGGTAGGACGTGGTCCAGGTCGCACCGCATCGGCAGTGGGACAGCACGAGCAGCTCGCCCCCTTCGGTCACGGTCATGTCGCGATTGAGGCGGACGTGAACATGCGTGCTCATGACGGGTGGACCTCCACTTGATCATTGGTTCCGGCCGGTCCTCGGCCGCGAATCCCCCGGCGCCGTCGAGGGCCGCGGTCACGCCGCCCGGCCCGGGGAGGTGATGTCTTTCCTCACCACATACCCAAAATATGTGATTTCAGGACAAAAGTGATGATTGTCCATCTTTGGACCATGGACCCGTGTCCTCCCGGAAGGAGGTCGAACACCGGCGAACGCGGCGATTCCCCGCCCCGCGTTCGCGAAATTTTTCCATATGGTAAAAGCATGTTCTTCGAGCCCCCATCGGCACAGGAAGAAACAACCCGCCCGCCCGACCTCGGGCCGCCCGCCTGGTACGCCCCGCCCGCCGAGGAGATGGGCGCGACGATGACCAGCGATCTGCTGCTCGCCCGCACCCCGAACGTCGCCGTCGCCCTGCCGACGATCCGGGCGTTCAGCACCGGATGCCTGTTGGACGTGGAGATCGTCATGCGGCGGCGTTCCCTGCCTCCCGACGACTTCCAGGCTCTCCAGATGTCCGTGTTTCCCCACATGATCTCCAGCGTGAGCGCCCGCGGGTTACCGGACAACCTGCTGCGGTTCGGCGTCCGCTTCGCCGACGGCACCAAGGCCACCACCGTCGGACAGAGGTTCGACCTGGCACGGCTCCCGCGAGATCCGCCATCGGTTCCGCGGCTCTCCTGGCTGCTCGGAGGCACGTCCCTGCGCAGCGGCGACAACGACGAAGGGATCTTCCTCAACATAGGACTGTGGCTCTGGCCCTCACCACCCCCGGAGACCTTCGAACTCGGCGTGGAGTGGCCCGATGGCGGGATCGAGCTGAGCATCGCCACCCTGGACGGCGCGGCCATCGTGTCCGCCGCCGAGCGATCGGTCCCGTACTGGCCTGATCCCCCACCGGGCGACTGACGCGCTCCCCGGTCTGAAGGCCGGAGCGCGGCGGACGACTTCGGTAGCCCCTGACCTGCTCGGCCCCCACGAGTCCCGCTCGCCGCCCTCCCGGCCACGGCGGCACGCACTTGACCGGGAGGGGCCACCGTCCCGAGAACCTCGGACCCGCCGCCCATCCGGGGCGGCGGAGCCCCGACGATCCGGCCGGCGAAAAATCGTTCGCCTCCTCCTGACACCCTGCGTCACCATTGCCATAGCCGAGGGTGTTCGGAGGGGCGGATGGCCGTGCTGGGATCACTCGATTCTCCGGAAGACAGACCGTCCGCCCGGAGGTCGGCCGTTCTGCTGGCGCTGCGGTACTACAACCGGGAGTTGCTGAGGCAGTGGCGGGTCGCCGTACCCGCGCTGACCCTGCCCGCGTTGGGAAACACCTGCCTGTTCTATCTCGCCCCGCTGGCGGTGGGTGCGATCGTGGGGCGCCTGTCCGAGGGCGGGGACGACGTCGCCGCCCTCATGCCGTACGTACTCGGCTTCGGCGCGACGCTGCTCGCCGGGGAGGTGCTGTGGCGGGCGGGTATCCACTTCCTGAACCGTACGGACGCCCGGGGTGTCGAGTGGCTCGGGGTGACGGCCATGGACAGGCTGCTGGCCAAGGACGCCGCGTTCTTTCACGACAACTTCGCCGGCTCGCTGACCAAACGGGTGCTGAGCTTCTCCGGCGGGTTCGAGAACTTCGTGGACACTCTCACCTTCTCTATCATCGCCAAGGTGGTGCCGCTGGCCTTCGCCTCGGTGGTGCTGTGGCGGTATCACCCGCTGCTGGTCTTCGTCCTCCTGGGCCTCATCGTCGTCACGGGCCTCATCATCGCCCCGCTCATTCGCCGTCGCCAGAGGCTGGTGGACCAGCGTGAGGCCGCGAAGGTGCGGGTGTCCGGGCACATCGCCGACGTGCTGGCCAACATGGAGACGGTCCGCGCGTTCGCCGCCGAGGAGCGCGAGGCCGCGAAGCACCGGGCGCGGGTCGCCGAGCAGCGCGGGCTGACGCTCCGTTCCTGGGACTACGCCAACCTCCGGGTGGACACCGTCATCGCCCCGCTCTCGATCCTCACCAGCACCCTCGGCCTGCTCCTCGCCATCACCCTCCGCGGTGGCCTGGGCGTGGAGGCGATCGTGGTGACGTTCAGCTACTACACGACCTCGATCAACATCATGTTCGAGTTCAACCAGATCTACCGTCGCATGGAGAGTGTGCTCACCGAGTCCGCCCAGTTCACCGAGCTTCTCCTCACACCGCCGGGAGTCGTCGACCCCAAGGACCCGCAACCGCTGCGCCCCGCCGACGCCGGCGTCCGGTTCGAGCGGGTGACGTTCGCGCACTCCGGCAACCCACCTCTGTTCGACGGCCTGGACCTGCACATCCCCACCGGCACCAAGGTCGGCCTCGTGGGCCGGTCGGGCGGCGGCAAGACCACCCTCACCCGGCTGCTGCTACGTCTCATGGACATCGACGAAGGCCGGATCCTCATCGGCGGCCAGGACATCACCCGGCTCCGCCAGGCCGACCTGCGCAGCCTGATCTCCTACGTCCCCCAGGAGCCCGCCCTGTTCCACCGGTCGTTACGCGACAACATCGCCTTCGCCCGGCCGGGCGCCACCGATGCCGAGATCCACCGGGTGGCGCGGGCGGCGCACGTCACGGAGTTCGCCGAGACCCTGCCGAACGGCTTCGACACGCTGGTCGGGGAACGCGGCGTCAAACTCTCCGGCGGCCAGCGGCAGCGCGTCGCCCTCGCCCGTGCCATCCTGCGTGACGCGCCGATCCTGCTGCTGGACGAGGCCACGAGCGCACTGGACTCCGAGAGCGAGACTCTCATCCAGGAGGCCCTGTGGAGCCTGATGCGCGACCGCACCGCCCTCGTGGTCGCGCACCGGCTGAGCACCGTCGTGCGCATGGACCGTCTCGTCGTCCTCGACCAGGGGCGCATCGCGGAACAGGGCGACCACCACGAGCTCCTTCGGGCCCAGGGACCGTACTCCCGCCTGTGGCACCACCAGTCCGGCGGTTTCCTCCTCGAAGAGGACGGCTCGGACGCCGTCCACCGCTGAGAGTTTCACCGTTCGCGTGAAATTTTCACCGGTGTGACGCCGTAATCCCAGAGTGTCAGGGCGGATCGATCACGGTGTTTGAGGTTCCGCGGCCCGCGTGCCTACGGTGCTGACATACGTAAAGTAATCCGGTCAAGGAGGCCATCATGCGCGCCCGCGTCATACCGGCCCTGATTCTGGCTCTGCTCGCGCTGGTCGTCACCGCTCCCGAGGCCCGCGCCCAGGTGGTGGGCGGCTTCGACTTCTCCCGGGCGCAGGTCTCCGTCACGGGCCTCCAGGTTCCCTGGGGTCTGGCGTTCCTGCCGGACGGCAGCGCGCTGGTGTCAGAACGCAACACCGGACGCATCCTGCGGGTGCGGCCGGACCAGACGCCCACGGCGGTCGCCACCGTCAGCGGGGTGAGCGCCTCGGGTGAGAGCGGCCTGCTCGGCATCGCCGTGTCGCCCACCTACGCCCAGGACGGCTGGGTGTACGCGTACTTCACCAGCACCGCCGGGGACAACCGCCTGGTCAGGCTGCAACTGACCGCGCCACAGACGCAGACGGTGATCCTCTCGGGGGTGCCGAGCGCCACCATCCACGACGGCGGTCGCATCGCCTTCGGGCCCGACGGCATGCTCTACGTGGCGACCGGCGACGCCGGCAACACCGCCAACGCGCAGAACGTCAACAGCCTCGCCGGGAAGATCCTGCGGATGACACCCACCGGAGGCGTGCCCGCGGGCAATCCGATCGCAGGCTCCCGCGTCTGGACCTACGGCCACCGCAACGTCCAGGGCCTGACCTGGGACTCCCAGGGCAGAATGTACGCCGCCGAACTCGGACAGAACACCCGGGACGAGATCAACCAGATCGTCGCGGGCTCCAACTACGGCTGGCCGACGTGCGAGGGCACCTGCAACAACCCCTCCTTCCGCGACCCGATCGTCACGTGGACGACCGCAGAGGCGTCGCCGAGCGGGCTGGCCTGGGCCAACGACACCCTCTTCGTCGCCGCGCTGCGCGGCCAGCGGCTCTGGACGGTGCCGCTGAGCGGCGCCGGCACACCCGGCACGCCGCTGGCCGAGTTCCAGTCCGCCTACGGGCGGCTCCGCACGGTCGCGGTCGGTCCGGACGGCTGGCTCTGGGTGGCGACCAGCAACCGGGACGGCCGCGGCACCCCGGCGGCGCAGGACGACCGCATCGTCCGCGTCCCACCGGCCACCACCGGGGGCGACACCACCCCGCCGACCGCGCCGGCCGGCCTCGCCGCGTCGGGGACGACCTCCACCGGCACCACCCTGGCCTGGACCGCCTCCACCGACAACGTGGGCGTGACCGGATACGACATCCTGCGCGCGCCGGGCGCGTCCGGTGGCACCTTCACGCAGGTGGGGACCTCGGCCACCACCTCGTACGCCGAGACCGGGCTCACCGCGAACACCACCTACCGCTACCAGGTCCGGGCCCGCGACGCGGCGGGCAACCTCTCGCCGGTGTCGAACACGGTGACGGTCACCACCACCCCGGGTGGCGGGGGCCCCGGCGGATGCTCGGTGACGGGGACCGTCCAGACGCAGTGGTCGAACGGGTACGTGATCCAGCCGGTCACGGTCACCAACACCGGCACGTCCGCGACCAACGGCTGGACGGTGACCTTCACGCTGCCGAGCGGCCACGCCGTCACCGGTTCGTGGAACGCCACGCTGACCGTGAGCGGGCAGACCGTCACGGCGAGGAGCGCCGGGCACAACGGCGCGCTCGGCCCGGGCCAGAGCACCACCTTCGGTTTCCAGGCGAGCCGCTCCAACGGCAACACCCAGACACCGTCCGGCTACCAGTGCACAAGCCCCTGAGTCCCGCCCTCGGCTGAGAGAGCCGGCGCGCCACCGGGGAATCGGTCCCCCGGTGGCGCGCCAATCCCAGTGGGCACGCGCACCCGCCTCGCATCGCCGTGCGAGGCGGGTGCGGTTCGGTTCGTGTTCGACCGGGGCCTCGGCCGCCGACGGCCGCGCCCCGTCATCCGCCGCCTCACTTCGCGTAGATCGTCGGGCGGGATGCGCGGGGCGGACGCCGATCCTCGGCGTGAAGCGAATCGATTCGATGAATCAAGCAGGGCGGACGCGGCCCGTCCACCGGAGACAGTGAAGGCCTCCACCACGCGAAAGGCCGTATTCAACGAAACATCGATGTCACCGAACCGTCACTTCATTGACACGCTTCAGTGACCGGTCCTACGATCCTTTCGAATCGGTTCGCAAGTGCAGCCCTCCGAAGAGCGTCCCCCCCAACGCCCTGCAAGGAGCCGCCCGTGAAATCCCCCTCCCGCGGCAGGCCGCGACGAGCCCGTGCGCTCGTCACCCGCCTCGCGGTCGGCCTGCTCGTCACGGTCGCCTCCGTGACCGTCACCGGTTCCCCGGCCCAGGCCGCCGACGAGTCGATCACCGTCGACTTCTCCACCACCAGCGGTGCGCCGACCTACCGCGCCTCCGGCTGGATCTACGGCATGCCGGAGAACGCCGTCGGACCGGCCGACCACTTCTTCCGCGACGTCAACTTCCGTTTCATGCGCGCCGGTGGCGCGCAGCTCCCCGGGAGTGGCTGGGTCGGCGAAACCTACGACCGCCGGTGGAACTCCACCCTCGCCCAGGCGCGCAGGACCATCGCCCTCGGCGGTCAGTTCATCCTCCTGCCGCACGACCTGTGGGGGGCGGACGGCGCCGGGATCTCCCGCTTCCCCGGCGACAACGGCAACTGGACCGACTACGACAACTTCCTGAACCGCCTCGTCAACGACGTCCGGGCCTCCGGGCTGAGCGTGCAGTGGGACATCTGGAACGAACCCAACATCACCCTGTTCTGGAACCGCCCGATCTCCCAGTACCTCGAACTGTGGCGCCGCACCTACCAGCGCATCCGGGCGGAGTTCCCCAGCCAGCTCATCGTCGGCCCGAGCTGTGCCTGCGTCCCGTCCACCACGCACACCTTCTGGAACCAGTACCTGGACTTCGTCCGCTCGACCGACACGGTGCCGGACATCATCAGCTGGCACTCGCTACCCGGCGACCCGGTCGCCAACGTCGCCGCCGCCAACGCCACCCTCGACCCGCGCGGCATCCCGCACCCCCGGCCGTACCAGATCAACGAGTACGGCGCGCCCGAGGAGCAGAACCCCGCCGACGGCGCCTGGTACATCGCACGGCTGGAGCGGGCCCGCACGGACGGCCTGCGGGCGAACTGGGCCGGTGGCGGCAACCTGCACAACGACCTCGCCAACCTGCTGGTCCGCGACTCGGCCGGCCGGCACCAGCCCAAGGGCGAGTGGTGGGCCTACCGCTACTACGCCTCGCAGACCGGGCAGGTCGTCTCGGTGACCGCCGGCCCGTCGTACGACGCGCACGCCACCAAGGCAGGCGGGGTCGCGAAGGTACTGGTCGGTGGCGGTCGCACCACCGGAAACCTGACCGTGAACCTGCAGCGCCTGGACACCACCAGCGGCATCGTGCAGAACAACCAGGTGCGTGTCCTCACGCAACGCATCCCGTACAACGGCGGCGGCGCGGTGCAGGGCCCGATCACGGTCTCGAACAACGTGGTGAACCTGTCGAACAACAACGTCACGGTGACCCTGCCGTACGGCAACCAGACCGACACCTACACCATCACCCTGCTGCCGCCCTCGGACGGCGGCTTCCAGTCGGTGGCGGTCGCCCAGCACTCCCGCCCGGACGCGACACCGTGGACCCCACTCGCCCACCGTCGGTGAGCCTGGCGGGCCGGAGTCACCGTCAGCACGATGACGGTGCTGTCGAATCGCCTCGACCACACCATCGCCATGGAACATCCGCAGGTCCTCGCTTTTTCACAACGGAACAGGAGTAACACCGTGCGAAACCCGTTACCCAGCAGGTCAGGGCAGGTCCGCGATCCCATGCCCCGACGCCGTCGCCTCCGGCTGCTGAGCGCCCTGGCCGGCGTGCTCACCGGCGTCCTCATCGTCGGCGGCGCCACCCCCGGCACCCAGGCTCCGGCTGAGGCAGCCGCCTCGGCGTCGGCGGCCGCCATCGAGCCGGGGCAGAGCACCAGAATCGTGGGCACCGCGTCCGGCCGCTGTCTCGAGGTCCCCAACTCCAGCACCGTCAACGGCACCCAGGCACAGCTGTGGGACTGCAACGGCGGCGCCGGCCAGATCTGGACCTGGACGTCGAGCAAGCAGCTCATGGTCTACGGCAACAAGTGCCTGGACGCCTACGGCCGGGGCACCGCGAACGGCACCACGGCGGTGATCTGGGACTGCAACGGCCAGACCAACCAGCAGTGGAACGTCAACGCCAACGGCACCATCACCGGCGTGCAGTCCGGCCTGTGCCTCGACGCCAACGGCGCCGGCACCGCGAACGGCACCAAGATCCTCCTGTGGGCGTGCCACGGCGGCACCAACCAGCAGTGGGCCTCGCCCACCACTCCGACACCGACGCCGACTTTGACTCCGACGCCACCGCCGCCCGGCGCGCGCCCATGTGACATCTACGCCTCCGGCGGCACCCCGTGCGTGGCGGCCCACAGCACGACGCGGGCGCTCTACTCGGCGTACGCCGGCAACCTGTACCAGGTCCGCCGCTCGTCGGACAACACGACCCGCAACATCGGCCTGCTGGCCGCGGGCGGCACCGCCAACGCCGCGACGCAGGACTCGTTCTGCACCGGCACGACCTGCGTGGTGACGGTCGTCTTCGACCAGTCAGGACGGGGCAACGACCTCTGGTACCAGGGATCGAGCGTGGTTCCCGGCTCGCCGCAGAGCAGGCCGGCGATCGCGACCTCGGAGTCCCTCACCGTGGGCGGCGCGAAAGCGTACTCGCTCTACATCAACCCCGGCAACAGCTACTGGCGGGACGGACACCTCACCGGCGTGCCGACCGGTGCCGCCCCCGAGGGCATGTACATGGTGACCAGCGGTACCCACGTCAACAACGGCTGCTGCTTCGACTACGGCAACAGCGAGACGACGAGGAAGGCCGACGCCGCCGGGGCGATGGACGCCATCAACTTCAGCACCCAGTGCTGGTTCGGCGGCTGCTCCGGCACGGGGCCCTGGGTGCAGGCCGACCTCGAATGGGGCCTCTTCCCCGGTGGCAGCCAGAGCTGGAACCCGAACCAGCGCGCCTTCAACAGCAAGTTCGTCACCGCGACCCTGAAGAACAACGGCACCACGCGCTTCGCGATCAAGGGTAGCAACGCCCAGTCCGGCAGCCTCTACACGCTGTGGGACGGCGCGCTCCCGCCCGGATACAGCCCGATGAAGAAGCAGGGCGCGATCATCCTGGGCAGCGGCGGAGACTGTTGCAAGCCCGACGGCGGTGCGAACCTGAGTGCGGGCACCTTCTACGAAGGGGCCATGGTCGCCGGCTACCCGTCCGACGCGACCGAGAACGCGGTACAGGCCAGCGTGGTGTCCGCCGGCTATCGCTGACCGGGCACAGAGCGGTAAGGGTTCCCCAGGTCTTTTTGGAGGTCTGATGAGCAACCGCACGGTCCATCCGATACTCCGTAGGGCGGCCATCCTGATCACCGCGACGCTCCTGCTCGCGGTGAATCTGGCCGGCAGCGGTTCGGCGGAAAGGATGCAGATGTGGGACAACGGTGTCGCCGACACCCCACCGATGGGATGGAACAGCTACGACTCGTTCAACTGGAGGGTCACCGAGGCCGACGTCCGGGCCAACGCCGACTACATGGGCGCGAACCTGCGGCAGCACGGCTGGCAGTACGTCGTCATCGACTGGGCGTGGTATTACCCCGGCCAGCACACCGGCAGCCCCAACCAGGACGCCAACCTGCAACCCCGGCTCCGGATGGACGCCAACGGGCGGTTGCTGCCCGACACCACCCGGTTCCCCTCGGCGGCCGGCACCAACGGATTCAAGCCGCTCGCCGACTACGTGCACGCCCAGGGACTGAAGTTCGGCGTGCACCTGATGCGAGGTATTCCCCGGCAGGCGGTCGCCGACAACGTGCCGATCCTCGGCACCGACTGCCGCGCCAACCAGATCGACAACGGCACCACTGCGGCCTGGCTCAACCTCATGTGGGGTCTGGACATGTCCAACCCCTGCGCGCAGGCGTACCTCGACTCGGTGTTCCAGTTGCTCGCCTCCTGGGGGGTCGACTTCGTGAAGGTGGACGACATCGCCGCGCCGACGTACCGGCAGGCGGAGGTCGAGGGGTACCGGCTCGCGATCCAGCGCAGCGGTCGCCCGATGGTGCTGAGCCTGTCGCCCGGTGCGACCCCGCTGGCCGGCGGATCGCACGTGCGGGCGAACGCGCACATGTGGCGGATCGTGAACGACCTGTGGGACAACTGGCCGGCTCTCGACGCGTTGTTCGACCAGTTGCACAACTGGACACCGCACCGGGCGAAGGGAGCGTGGCCCGATCCGGACATGATCCCGATCGGGCGGCTGTCGAAGTACGGCCCGGTCGGCTCACCGCGATACTCCAACCTCACCGCCGACGAGCAACGCACGCTCATGACCCTGTGGGCGATCAACCGGGCGCCGCTGATGTGGGGCGGCAACCTCGTCGAGAACAGGCCGGCGGAGCTGGCGTTGATGACCAACTCCGCGGTGCTCGCGGTCGACCAGCACAGCACCGACAACCGCCGGCTCTACGGAGGGACCCGGCAGGTGTGGACCGCCAACGTGCCGGACAGCGACCACCGCTACGTCGCCCTGTTCAACCGCGAGAGCGCGACGGCCAACGTGTCGGTGAACCTCGCCGACCTCGGCATCGGCTCGGCCGTCGTGACCGACCTGTGGTCCGGCGCGAACCTCGGCACCTCGACCGGGACGTTCACCCGTTCACTGCCCCCGCACGGCTCCGGGCTCTACCGGCTGGCTCCCCAGACCACCACCCCGACACCGACCACCTACACGATGACCGCGCGGCACAGCTCGAAGTCGCTGGACGTCAACAACGCCGCGACGACCGACGGCGCGAACATCGTGCAGTGGACGGCGAACGGGCAGGCGAACCAGCGCTGGCGCTTCCAGGACGCCGGTGGCGGCTACTACACGGTGACGAGCGTCAGCAGCGGCAAGTGCCTCGACGTGTACGGCGGCGCCACCGCGACCGCGAACGGCGCCCGAGTGGTCCAGTGGGCCTGCAACGGAGGCACCAACCAGCAGTGGCGATTCCAGGACGCCGGCAACGGTTACGTGCGGCTCGTCGCCCGCCACAGCGACAAGTGCCTCGACGTGCTGAACGCCGGCACCGCCGACGGAGTCCAGGTCGTGCAGTGGACCTGCGGCACCGGCACCAACCAGCAGTGGCTGCGCACCCAGGTGTGACCGTGGGCGAGTGAGCCATCAGATCTCGGGGGCGGGACGACGACCGTCGTCCCGCCCCCGAGGCCGGAGCGACCTCCGAGGAAGGGAGGAGAAGGAACGGGTGCGGAGTTCAGCGGATGTTTCCGGTGTGTCCGCGCGGTCGCACCAGTCCCGCGTCGAACGCGGCGATGACGAGCTGCGCTCTGTCACGCGCGTCGGCTTTGGCGAGCAGGTGAGAGATATGCGTCTTGACGGTTTTGACGGATATCGTGAGCCGGGCGGCGATCTCATCGTTCGACAGGCCCCGCCCGACGAGGGTGAGCACCTCGACCTCCCTGCCGGTCAACCGTCCCACCGGCGGGCGCGGGTGCGAGCGCGGCGTCATCACGTAATGCTCGACGAGCCGGGTGAGGATCGACGGGGCGAAGAGGGACTCCCCTCGATGGGTGCGCCAGATCGCGTCGATGAGGTGCTCGGGCACGGTGTCCTTGAGAAGAAACCCCGAAGCACCGGCGTGAAGGGCTTCGTAGACGTACTCGTCCAGCTCGAACATGCTCAGCACGAGAATTCTGCTCGTCGCCAGCACCGGGTCGGCGCTGATCTCCCGGGTGGCCTTGAGCCCGTCGAGCCGGGGCATGCGCACATCCATCAGGATCACGTCGGGTCGGGTCGCTCGCGCCACGGCCAGCGCCTCCACGCCGTTGCCGGCCTCGCCGACGACGGCCAGGCCGGCCGCGTTGTCGATGACCATCGCGAGACTCCTGCGGAGTAAGGGCTGGTCATCGGCGAGCATCACCCGGACGGGGCGGTCGCCGTCGTTCACGTGACGACCTCGTCCGGGATCCGGGCGACGACCCGGAAGCCTCCTTCGACGTCCGCGGCGTGGAGGCTGCCCCCGAGACCTGAGAGGCGTTCCCGAAGTCCCGCCAGACCGTGGCCCGCGCCGGGCCTGGCCGACCAGGGGCCGTCGGGGCCGCTGTCGGCGATCGTGACCACCACTGTGCCCCCGTCCCTGTAGAGGTGCACCGACACGGTGGTGGGACCGGCATGACGCGCCGAGTTGTTCAAGGCCTCCCTCACGGTTTTACAGATCGCGACCTGGACCCCCTGGGAGACCTCGCCCAGCGGTTCGAGGTCCAGCCGGGTACGAAGGCCGGTGACCTCCGCACCGCGGACGATCGCGGGAAGCTGCTCGAGACTCTCCACGGGCAGGCGCGGAACCTCCTCGTCGCGGGAGTCTCCGGATGTGCGGAGCACGGTCAGCATGCGACGCAACTCGGCCGTCGCCTGCCTGCCCGCCGCCTCGATGTCCGCGAGGGCCTCCCGCAGCTCGGCGACGTCACGCCCGTCGGCGTTCGTGACCTGACGGACCGCGGCGGCGCGAACGGTGATCAGCCCGAGACCGTGGGAGACGATGTCGTGCAGGTCCCGCGCGATCCGCATCCGCTCCGCCAGCACCGCCTCCGTGGCGGCCCAGCTGGTGAGCCGCGCCTCGTAGTCGGCACGGGTGGCGCGCGTCCGCCGGACCGCCCAGACCGCGACGCCGATCGCGATCGCCGCGATCACCGAGGGCACGACACCGGCGAGTGGTCCTTCGGCTCCTGCCGCGAGAAGGAGCACCAACAGCACGACGAACACCACGCCACTGACCAGCCCGGCGTGTGAACGCCATACGGGCCGCTGAAGCGTATTCATCACCGTCATCCTAGGCGCCTGACCCGAAGCCCTTGCCAGAGCGCGGGAAAGCGACGCCGGTGTCCCCTGCCTGATCTCAGCCCTGAGTCTGACGGTCCGCGGTCCGAGACGTGCCGCCGGGTTTCGATCCGACGTCCGATGTGGGGACGGCCGCCGCCCGGTTGACTGATCGCCTCACCACGACTCACGCGAGGGTTGAATGATCACTGTCGAACACGTCAGCAAACGACGGGGAAGCACCCGGATCCTGTCCGACGTCGGTTTCGAGGCCCGGCCGGGCCGCGTGACGGGCTTCCTCGGCCCGAACGGGGCGGGAAAGTCCTCGACGCTCCGGATCCTCCTGGGTCTGGATCGGGCGCAGGAGGGCGTCGCGCTCGTGTGCGGCCGGCCTTTCGCCCAATTGAACCGCCCCTTGACCACCGTGGGCGCGCTGCTCGACGGGAGCGGAGCACACCGTTCACGGACGGGGCGGGCCCACCTGCGATGGGTGGCCGCGAGTAACGGTCTGCCCCGTGGGCGGGTCGACGAGGTTCTCGCCGTCGTCGGCCTGACGGAGGCCGCGGGAAAGCGTGTGAGCGGGTACTCGCTCGGCATGGGGCGACGTCTGGGTCTCGCGGCGGCTCTGCTGGGCGACCCGGAGGTGCTGGTGCTGGACGAGCCGATCAACGGGCTCGACCCCGGAGGCATCCGATGGATGCGGCAGTTCCTGCGCGATCGCGCCGCCGCGGGCCGGACCGTCCTGCTGTCGAGCCATCTCATGGGCGAACTCGCCGAGACCGTCGACGACGTCGTCGTCATCGACAGGGGGCGAATCGTGAGCCGGGGCACCCTGGCCGAGGTCACCGGCGACCACCGAACCCTTGAGGACGCCTTCTTCGCGCTGACCTCGGCGGGATCCGGCGACGCGACGCCGGGAGGTCGGTAGTGCGGATCGCAGGCGCGGAGTTGCTCAAGCTCCTCGGGTTACCGTCGGCCTGGATCGCCTTCGTGATCGGCCTCGTCGTGTCACCGGCGATCGCCTTCCTCAACGCGTCCACGGCCGTGCGGGCGATCGAGAACGGCACCGGGGCCGTTCCCGGCGGCGACGCCGGATACCAGGAACTCGCGTTCGGCGTCCTCGGCGCGATCATCCTCGGCGTGGTCGCCATCAGCAGCGAGTACCTGACCGAGGGAGAGGAGTCGGCCGGCACCCGCCAGGTCACCACGAGTCTGACCGCCGTACCCTCCCGCACCCGGCTCCTCGCCGCGAAGACCACGGCGCTGGTCCTGACGGTGGCCGTGCTGGCGACGGTCACGACCGCGGTGACCCTCACCGTCACCCGGGTCGTCCTCGGCGACCACGCCACATCGCTCACCGCCGACACCGCTCCGCGCGCGCTCGGGGTCGTCCTCTACTGGGTGCTCACCTCGCTGCTCGCCTACGGCATCACGCTCCTCACCCGCAACGGCGTCATACCGCTGACGGTGCTGATCCTGAACACCTCTCTCGTGTCGGTCACCTACCTCCTCTCCCGCGTGATCGACGCCGCGAACTATCTGCCGGACCTGGTCGGGGCACGGATGTTCCTCCGCGACTTCAGATCCTCCGTGCAGATCGCTCCGGTGACCGGTGGCCTGGTGATGACGTCCTGGGTGATCGCGGTACTCGCCGTCGGCGTCGCCGTGTTCCGGCGGAGAGACGCATGACCGTCACCTCGGGGCAGGCACGGTCCCGCCGTGAGATCGTCATGGACGCGTTCCGCGCCGAGTTCGTCAAACTGCTCACCCTGCCCGCCCTGTGTCTGACGGCGCTCGGGACCTGGGGCGCGGCACTCGTCCTCGATGCCGCGTTCGTCGCCGCGGCGAAACAGGGGCGAGGCGACGCGACCTCCGCACTCGACCTCGGCCTGGCCTCAACCGGATACCTGCAGGCAGGCTTCATCGTCCTCGGCGTCCTCGCCGCCACCTCGGAGTACGGTGGCGGCCAGATCAGAACGAGCCTGACGAGCATGCCCCGACGGATCGAGCTGCAGCTCGTCAAGGCACTCGCTCTCGCCCTCGCGGCCGTCCCGGTCGCCGCCGTGACCGTCGCCGCCGGTGTGGTGATCGCCCAGCTCGCCCCGGTGGACCTGACGGCCCCCATGGACGGTCGCCGAACGGCGCAGGCCGCGGCGGGGGCGATCGCCTACCTCGTCCTCACCACGTTGATCGCCTCCTCCCTCGCGACCGTCGCGAGGAGGAGTCTCCCGGCCGTCGCGGTCCTGCTCGGCTACTACTTCATCGTCGGCCCGTACGTCCGGGATCACATGGGTTACGCCGCCTACCTGCCCGACACGGCGGGCCGCGGCATGTGGCTCTCAGCGGGCGCGGAGACCAGCACGTCGCTCGGTCGGTGGGAGGGCTCGCTACTCGTCCTTGCCTGGACGCTCGTCGCGCTCGCCACCGCAGCCGTCGTCTTCGAACGCCGAGACGCCTGATCCGGCCGGACGACGTCCCCGTCCGCGCTCAGGGCGACCGACACGCCGGACCACCGGCGCGCTCACCGCTCCGGTCCTGCCCGCTCAGTCCGACGGGGCGCTCACGTGTTCAGGTCAGGCGAAACCGCCTCGACGAACGCTCCATCAACCCGAAATATGGATAACTGGTATCTCCTCAAGCCCGATAGCCGATGCTCATCTGAAGGTGTTCTCCTTCCCGAACGTGAGGAGTCGCCCACGATGAAGATCCGCCGACTGCGTTCCGCCGTCCTCGCCGTGGCGCTGGGCGCCAGCGTCCTGGCCGGTACCGCCATCCAGACCAGCGCGGCCGCGGCCAGCGGGGGCTGGCCGACACCGGACTGGTACAAGGTGGGCCCCTTCCCCACCCTGGCCGAATGCGAGAGCTACTACGACGTCGACGCGCAGAGCGGTCTGTACAGCGGGCTCGTCGGCTGTCACTGGTTCGGGAGGGGCATTTATACGCCGGGCTACTACTACGAGGTGTACATCCCCTGAGCCTCACCAGGCGTGACGGGCGAGCCTCAGCCCGAGCCCTTGAGGCGCCCGAGATGCGGGTGCCGAAAGACTCGACTCCGCGGCAGGCCGAGTGCGGGCAGTGGGAAACCTCGCCGACCCCGCCTTGAACATGCCGGGGTCGGCGAACACCGGTGCGATCGCGGGCAGCGCTGTCCGTCCGCTCGTTGTGTCGGCACGGCGAGCCGGACGGTCTGTGCGCGACCCGCGTCAGCGAAGGGGGTCGAGGTCGACCAGGGCGGCGGGCTGCTTGCCGGTGGTGATCTGCTCGGCCAGCAACCTGCCCGTGATCGGGCCGTGGGCCAGGCCCCACATGCCGTGGCCACCCGCCACGTAGACGGTGGGGGCCACCGTCGCGCCGACGAGCGGCCGCCCGTCCGGGGTGACGGGGCGGGGCCCCACCCAGACGTCGGTACGCTCCTCCCAGCGCACACCCCGCAGAAGCGGTCGGACGGAGGCGACGAGGGCCTCCAGCCGGGCGGGCACCTGCGGGGCGTCCGGGTCGCGGAACTCCATCGTGCCCGCCACCCGCAGCCCGTCGCGGTACGGCGTGCACGCCACCCGCTCCTCGGGCAGGTAGATGGGGCCGGGGACAGGATGATCGACCGGAACGGTGAAGGAGTAACCGCGACCGGCCCGCACCGGGACACGCACGCCCCACTGCCGGGCCAGGCGGGGCAGCCAGGCACCGGTGGCCAGCACCACCGCGTCGGCGGACAGCACGGTGCCCTTGGCCGAGCGGACGATCACCTTCCTGTCGTCGGTGCGCACCTCGTCGACCTCGACGGCGTACACGGTCGCGCCGCGTCGCATGACAGCCTTTCCCAGGGCGTGCACGAAGGCGCCCGGGTCAACGTAGCGCTGGCCGTCGATCCGCACCCCCGCCTTCAACGCCTCACCGGCGAGCGGGGCATGCTCGGCCAGCCGAGCGCCGTCCAGCACGGTGTGATCGACCTTCTGCCCGGCCGCCTGCAGCCTGCGCAGCTCGCGCAGCAGGCTTTCGGCCTGACGTGGCGTACGGAACGCCGCGGTGATCGGCGCCGCGATGACGGGTGCGGACACACCGTTGGCGGCGAGCACCTCGTAGGCCTCGACGCATTCGTCGTTGAGCGGCAGGTTGGCGCGCGCGGCGCGGGTCCACGACCGCCAGTGGCTGTTGGCGGCGAAGCGGGCCAGGAAACTCCACAGGCCCGGATCGAGGGTCGCGGGCACGTGCAGCGGCGCGGCCGGGTTGAGCAGCGAGCGCAGGCCGTAGCGCAGGACGGCGGGTTCGTTGAGCGGGATGGCCAGGCCAGGCGCGACCCAGCCGGCGTTGCCCCAGGACGCGCCGGCCGCCACGCCGCCGCGGTCGATCACGTCGACCTGGACGCCACGCTCCTGCAGGAACCACGCGGTCGACAGACCCACGATGCCCGCGCCAACCACGATCACCGATCGTGGCCAGTTGCCGACCATGCCAACCTCCAACAAGTACGAACGTCGATGTCCTTGCCAGGATGGCCGGAGCGGTGACCGGCGGCATTGTGAGCGGGCCACAATCGCGACGCCCTCGTTGTGGATCCCGTACAACGCCGACGCCGGGAACGGTGACAGGCCCTGAGCAGGTCATCGGCGAGGTTCGTCCTCCAACGCGGCCAGCATGATGGTCATGGCCAGGCGCCGGCGGGCGTCGTACAGGTCCAGCGGACTCAGCTCGTCCATTTTGCGGAGCCGGTTGCGGACGGTGTTGGGGTGCACCCCGAGTCGCTCGGCGGCCAGGGTGAGATCGCCCTGGCTCTCCAGCCAGGCCCGCAGCGTGGCGACGAAGTGCGTGCCGTGGCTGGTGTCGTGCCGCAGCAGCGCGCTCACCGGCCCGCGGGCCGGCGCCCGACCGGTGCGCGCGGCCGCGCGCAGTCGCCGCAGCAGGATGTCGTCCCAGGACTCGTCGTAGGCGGGCGGCACGGCCCCGGGCTCGGCGCTCTCGTGCAGCGCCAGGCACTCGTCGGCCTCCTGTCGGCCCGCGGCCAGGTCCGCCGCCTCGGCGGGTGCGCCGATCCCGGCCATGACACGCACCTGGGCGGGCAGTTCGGAGCACAGGCCCGCGATCCACTGCCTGGCCGCCTCGGCCCGCTCGGCCGGCAGGATGGTGTAGAGGGTGTCGCCGAGCAGCGCGCTGCGCCCGGGCCGGGACCAGCCGAAGCCTGTGGTGGCCTGCTCAAGGGCGAGCAACAGCGCGGCGTGACGATCGTCGGGGGTGTAGGCGCGGACCGCGATGACGCGTATCTCCCGCGGGGCCAGGCCCAGCCGGCTGATCACCGTCGCGGCGTCGGCGCTGCCCTCCAGCAGTCGGATGACCAGGTCGGACTCCACCTGCCGCTCCAGGTCGGCGCTGGCCCGGGAGCGCAGCAGATGCAGGGCTACGGTGCGCGCGCCGTCGACCAGCGCACGGCGGCGGGCGCCCGTCAGCGGTTCGGCGCAGCTGACCCACACCGAACCGAGCAGCTCGCGGCCGGCCCGCACCGCCACCGCCATCCGCCCGGTCAGGCCGTGCCCGGCGTCGGCGGGGACGAACACCGGTTCGTTCGTCGCCGCCAGGCGGGTGAAAACCTCCTGTCGCCGGAACAGCTCACGCAGCCGTTCCGGGACCCGCCGCCCGAGAATGGTCTCCAGCCGGGCCGGATCTCCCGCCTGCTGGGAGCGGGAGTAGGCCAGTACCTGCGAGTGCCGGTCCTCGATGGTCACCGCACCGCCGATGACGTCGGCCAGGTTGTCGGCGAGGGCGAACAGGTCGGTGGGGCCGCGTCCCGAGGCGGTCTCGCGGCTCTCCAGCACCAGCCCGTACACCACGCCGGCCAGCTGGCTCCAGGAGACATCGGGGTCGGCCAGCAACACGGCCACTCCGTACCGGTCGGCGATCGCGGCGGCCTCCCGCTCGACGTCCGCGCCGCTCCCACTCTCGTCGCCGGTTCGAGGGGGGCGTACCAGGACCGCTGTGGCCTTGTCGGCGGCCGCCCACCGCACCGCCTCGGCGAGCGAGGAGGCTCCGACGGCGAGGAGCACGTCGCCTGCGACGTGATGGTTGGCGGCGTCCGGTATCGCCACACTGCGCAGCCACGCCGAGCGCGCCTCGGGACGGCCGTACAGCCGCACGCCGTACCCACCGAGCACGTTCACCAGACGGTCCAATGTGATCATGTTCAGCTCCGGGTGGTCGGAAAGGGGGCAGACCGCTCCGCCCCCTTCCGTGGTGTCAGGCGGCCTCGTGCCGCCGTTGGCAGTCGATGCAGGTGCGGGCCAGCGGCCGGACCTTGAGCCGTTCGAACGGGATGGGTGACTCGCAGTGGGCACAGCGGCCGTAGGCGTCGGTCGCCAGTCTGTCGCAGGCATGGGACAGCTCCGCGACGGCGCGCTCGGCAGCGGTGATCGAGACGACCAGTTCCTGCCAGGTGCCGTCGGCACCGCTGCCTTCCTGCTCCTGTACCCGCAGGCCGTGCAGGTGCCTGCTGCGCTGCTCCAGTTGCTCCAGCAGGTCCTGGCGCAGTGACTGGAGCTGCACACTGCTGAGATGTGATGTCGTGTGACTATCGGTCATGATCATGTGATCCTTTCCATGATGGGTCAAGAAGGTGTTGGAGAGAAGAAGGCCTCGGCGGGGCTTCTTTCGCGGCGCGTCAGCGGACGGACAGAGCGAGGTCGGCCGCCAGGGCCGGCTGCGGGCACGGCCGCATCAGACCGCGGACGGTTGCGTGCTGCGGCCGGGGCGCCGCGCCGGCCGGGAGCCTCAGGGTGGCGTGCGGTCGGCGCGGAGGCTTCAGCCTCGGATGGGCGTGGACTGATGCGACAACGGCCATGACGATGATCGGCTCCTGACGGACGTCGACAGGAAAGGCGGCACGGTGAAAGCGCCCCAAACGCAAAAGGGCGGCTTCGGACGAAGAGGGCCTGCCGCTTCTCCTGCCAAGGGGACGGTCGCGAGACGTCTTCAAGGCGCAGCGGCACGCCCGGACCGGCGCCAGGGAAAAGCCTGGTACGGGTACGGGGGTGCACTGGGTGCGCCGTTGTCGGACTCCGCAGCGCGTGGCCACAGAGCCCGACGGGAAGACATCGGCTAGGTCAGCGGCGGGCTGCGCGATCCCGCGGTGCGGTGAGCCAGTTGCTGAGGATCGCGCAGCGTATCCGCGCCCGAGCCCGGCGATGGCAGCAGCACCAGATGTGCGAGTTCGCAGTGGCGTTCGCCGCGCGTGGGCGGTCGCAGGGACAACACGTGATGCGCGCGGGCCTCGCCCGCCTGCTGCGGCGGCAGGCTGGACAGGTCGGCGTCCCATCCGCCGGACTCCCACGCCGGGCCGGAGGCCGAACTCTGCGTAACCGTCGAGCTACCGTAGCTCGCCTTGCACGAAGCGCCGACCAGCACCAGGGACAACAGAACCAGGCCCATCACGCCGACGAACGCGATGGACCCCTGTGGAGTTCTCCACGGCCCCGTCATACGGCCGACCATAGCCCACCCCACCGGAAAAGACATTTCACGGCATCAGCCGCATGATCCGCGAGCAATCCGGCAAGACCTGGCGAGTCGGGGCGAGGGGTCATCCCGCCCGGGGACCGTGTCTCCCCGCCATCAAGGGAGGACATGACGTCCAGCGATTCCTCGTATGCCTTTGGGGCGGCTGATCGCGATCGAACACGACGACGTCCCTGAAGACAGGGGCGCCCCCGCACTACTCGTCTTACTCGCCGATCTTCTTCGCATACAAAATGATCAGCGTGTCGACCGCCACCTTCCGGCCGGCAGCGGGCGTCTGCTTGGTCACCACCCAGTTTCGGTCATACACCTGGAAGCGGTTTTGCCCGGTGGCATCCTTGTCGTTCAGGATGTAGAAGCCTGCGGCCTGCATGGTGTCCTGACCCTCCTGCAGGTTCATTCCGACAACGTCCGGCAGGACCTTCTTCTCCACCGCCTCTTCTTTCTCTTCTTTCTCTTCTTTCTCCTCGGTCTCCTCGGTCTCCTCGATCAGGGTGGGAGTGGGCTCCTTGTCGTCCTGCTCGATCGGCTCGGGGCTCTTCTCCACAGGTGCCGGCGCGGTGACGGTCACGACGGGTGCCGCAGTGTTCGCACCCGCCCCGCACCCGGCGAGAGCGGCAACGACTGCGATGATCACGATCGAACCGGCGATTCTCATGCAGGCGCTCCTGTGTTGTGGTGGACGGATAGGTGAGGACGGTTCGGATGGCCTGCTGGTTGACCAGTGAACGTCGTTCTGTTGGCGTACCAGGATGCGACGCCCCACTCACCACGAAAGGGCAGAGGCACCGGTCATGTCCTGGGAGGTGGTGTGCCGGTGATCTCTGGGCACCGTCGATCCGCCCTCAAGATCGGGCGTAGGAGATAACAGAATCCACCGAGACTCATCAGGCCCTGCTCGCCAAGGTGGACCGCAGCGGAATCGCCGTAACGGATCCGCCCTGTGCTACTCGGCGGCGCGGGCGACGATCGCCGACCGGGTGTTCGGCGGGCGGCCGAAGGGCCGTGCCACTGCCTGGAGGTTTTTCGCGCCCACGTCGAGAAGGTGCGGGCGGCCATTCCGGCGGAAAAGCTGCTCATATCCAGGGAGAGGACGGGCAGAGTCGCTTTGTCAATGCCTGGGCGCGCCGATTCCGGATATGCCATTTCCTCAGGCGAATGAACGGGCTGCGTACCACCGGAAAAGGCCACATCAGCACCCGAATCCAATCGTCCAGGGGTGATGAGATGTCATATGCCTGAAACATGGATCTTGCGGGGCAAATCGGTCGACGGTATTATGGGCGTATGGGAGCGCTCCCACTAAATGTGGAGATGTTTCGTCCCCGACTACGCGCTGACGTACGGTGGGTCGAGTTCCCCGGGGGGATTCATGTTTACGGGGATTACGGGGCGGCTACACTGCGTGGACCCCACGCGCTGGCCCTGCTGGAACGATTGGCGCCACGCCTCGACGGGGTCCTGACCCTGGACGAGCTGACCTCGGGCTTGCCCGAGGCTCAGCGCGACCTGGTCACCGGCCTGGTCGGACGGCTCGCCGACCTGCGGTTCGTCGTCGACGACACCGGGGCTACGGCTCACGGGTTGTCCGCCGAGGAGCTGGAGACCTACGCGGCCGAGATCGCGTTCGCCGGGCACCCGGGGCGGTTCGCCCGGGTGCGGAACTCGGCACTGCGCGTGACGGGGACCGGGGTGCTGGTCCCGGCGCTGGTCGAGTGCCTCCGGTCGGTGGGCTGGCGCGAGGTGGTGGCCTCGGGCGAGGACGTTCTGGTGCAGGTCAGCACCTCCCGTGAGGAACTGCTGGCCGGGGCGCTCGCCTGCCCCGCCGACGTGGTGCTCGCGCAGGTGCTGATCTGCGACGACGAGGCCTGGCTGACCTCCGCGGGACCGCCCGGGGAGACCGACGCGGCCACCGGGTGGGGGCGGTTGTCCCTCCGCGACGGGACGCGGGGCGACTGGTTGCGCGGCGCGGTCCCTCGCGTGCTGGCGTCCCAGGTGGCCCTGGGGGTCTTCTCGGCGATGACGGGGCTCACGGAGGCGCGGCGCGCGTTCACCCGCGTTGATCTGCGCAGTTTGGAGAGCACGATCCACCGTTTCGCGGGACTGCGCTGGGATCCGGCGGAGGTGTCCGGAGCCACCCACGCGTCGCGGATGTCGGCGGACAGCGGGGACCGCGACGCCGGTGACGGAAGCCCGGAGCTTCCGGTTGCGGCGGGGTTCGATGGGCACGATGCCTCGAACGATGCGGGAGCTCGGGACCGGTTTTTCGCGCTTTGTCGTGATCTAGTGGACCCCCGGATGGGGATGATCGCGGTTCTCGACGAGGGTGCCTATCCGCAGGGGCCGCTCTCCGTCGTGCGGGCGCTGGTCGGTGACCGCGAGGTCGTCGGGTGGGGCGCGGATCACGACACGGCGCGGTTGCGGTGTCTGCTGGCGGTGTTCGCGGCGGACTCCGGCGACGGTTTCCTCGGTGCGGGGCTGACCTGGGAGGACGCCGTCTCCGCGGCCCACCGGCAGCGGCTCGAAGCCGAGGCGGCGATGCTGGAGACGGGGGACGAGGTGCTTGTGCCGCAGGACGGGCCGCTCTGGCGGCAGGTCGTGGCGTCCGGTGAGGTGCCGGTCGTCCGGAAGATCCCGGGGTCGGCGGTGTTGCGGTTCGAGGTACCGGACCGCCCGCCGATCGTGTCGCTCGGGTTGCACGACGGGCTGGAGCGGGTGTTGCTGCGGGCGCAGACCGGCCTCGAACCACCCGTGCGGTGGGCGAGCGAGGGACATCCGATCGGCGGAACCGCCGCCTCGTCGCCCGTCGACGGGCCGGCGTTCGTGGCGCGGGTGACGCCGTGACCGCCGACGTGGTGGGGTCGGGGCGGCTCTTCGAAGCGATCAGGGCGCGGGTGCGGTCGGGCGGGGTCGTCGTGGTCGCCAGCGACGCCGACGACATCGGGCGGCGGCGTTACGGGGCGCCTTGGTTGCCCGTACACACCGAGGCAGGACATGTCGTGATCGGTCCCACTGTCTTCCCCGACAGGCCGGGCTGTCCTACCTGTGTGGAGCGGCGGCGCGCCGGGAACCGGGAGCACTTCGAGACACGTCTGCGCGACCGCCCCGCCCTCCTCACCTCCCTCGTGGCCGGGACGGTCGGCGAACTGGTGGCCGAAGAGGTCGAAAACCTGCTGACCGACCCGTCGGCCGCGCTGACGAGCGGAGCGATGCTCCGGATGCCGGTCCTGACCGGCGCACTGGAACGCCACCCGTTCCTGCCCGACCCGTTCTGCGAGGTCTGCGGCGACCGGCCGCCCGACGAGCCACGCCCGTTCGTCTTCACGCCGCAGCCGAAGGTGTCGGGTTTCCGGGTCGCCACCCTCGACCTCGCCGACCTGGAACGCCGCTACGTCGACCCGGAGACGGGTGTCGTGCGCTCGGTGGCCGCCGACGCGCGGGACGGCGCGGTCGCCGTGGCGCGACTGAACCCCGCGCGGGCCGCCCACGAGAGCCACCACGGGTTCGGGCGGTGCGAGGACGTGCCCGCCGCGAAGGCGACCGCCGTCGCCGAGGCACTCGAACGGCTGGCCGGGTTCTCGCCGCGCGGGCGCCGGACCACCGTCAGGGCCGCGTTCGACGACATCGCCGACCAGGCGCTCGATCCGCGCCACCTGGGGTTGTATCCCGACGACTGGTACGAACGGCCCGGTTTCTGGTTCACCCGGTTCGACCCGGCGCGAGAGACCGCCTGGGTCTGGGGCCACTCGTTCCAGCGGGGCGGGCCGGTGCTGGTGCCGGAGACGTTCGCCTACTTCGGCCCCCGGCCCGACCGGGGCTTCGCCTACGAGTGTTCCAACGGCTGCGCCCTCGGCGGGTCGCTCGCGGAGGCGATCCTCTACGGCCTGCTGGAGGTCGCCGAACGGGACGCCTTCCTGACCACCTGGTACGCCCGCCTCCCGCTCCCCCGGGTCGATCTGCGTTCGGCGCGCGACCGGCGCGTCCCGATGACCGCCCAGCGGATCGGCGACCGGCTCGGCTACGACGTCCACGCCCACGTGGTCACCCTCGAACAGGGATTGCCGGTCTTCTGGATCACCGCCGTCGACCGGTCGGGACGGCCGGACCGGCCGAAGGCGATGTGCGGCGGCGCCGCACACCTCGACCCCGAACGGGCCCTGCGCCGGGCCCTGGACGAGCTGGGCCCGATGCTCGCCAATCACGTCGCCCGTTATGACGAGAGCGAGGCGGCCCGGCTGGTGGCCGACTCCGACGAGGTGCGCCTGCTGGAGCACCACCCGATGGTGTACGGGCACCCGAAGGCGTACGAGCGGCTGGAATTCCTGCCGGACGGCACCGAGCTGACGGTCGGCGAGCTGCCGGAGTGGCCGGCCCACGACGACCTGACCGACGACCTGCGTGACCTGGTGGCCCGGTTCCTGATCAGTGGCATGGACGTGATCGCCGTCGACACCACCTCGCCCGAGGCGGCGATGGGCGGGTTCGCCTGCGCGAAGGTGATCGTGCCGGGAGCGGTGCCGATCACGTTCGGCCACCACCACCGGCGGGTGCACGGGCTCCCCCGGCTGCTGACACGAGGCCGCGCGATCGGCTACCTCGACCGCGACCTCGCGGTGGACGATCTCAACCCCTATCCGCACCCGTTCCCATGAGGCGCGCGACGACGGACGCGGCAGCACTTTACGTGGCGGCGATGGCGGATCGCGGGCCGCTCGACATCCGGTGGGACCTGGCGCCGCTCCGGCACAAACGCTACCCGTCGGCCGAATGGGTCGACCCACGGCACCCGCTGGACGCGCTGCTCCGGGGCATGCTCGGCATCACCCGCGTGATCTGGCGGCACACGGACGCGGGCCCGATGGCGATCCCGGGCCGTCCGGCGCCCTCCGGGGGAGGCTTATATCCGATCGAGGCCTATGTCGCCTGCCCGGACGGGCTGTTCCACTACGACCCGGTCCACGAGGTCCTGGAGGTGCTGCGCACGGGTGACCACGGCCCGGCGCGGATCTGCCTCACGGCGGTCTTCTGGCGTTCCATGTTCAAGTACGGCGACTACGCCTACCGCCTGATCTGCCAGGAGATCGGCGTCCTGCGCACCCAGGCGGAGGTGGTCGCCGCCACCCTGGGCCTGACCGTCACCCCCGGCGACGCCGACGACGCCCTACTCGGTCTGGACAAAACCCGCGAATCCCCGCTGGCCGTCCTGCACGTGGAGCCGTACGAACGGATCCTTCCGCCGGAGCCCGCCGACGCCCCGCGGAACTCCGGCGACCTGCCACGGGAGGCCCTGCCTCTCCCCCTGCCGTTTCCTCCGGGCGCGGCCCGCGACCTGCACCAGGCTGCGGAAGCCACCACGCGGGCGAGGCGTCCGAGCCCACCGGAACAGAGCATCCGGGTTGCGGCCGAAGTGGTGGATCTCCGCGACGGTCTGCGCGCGCGCCACTCCCCCATCGACGGTTTCCGCCCGGCGCCCGTCCCGCTGACGGAGATCGTCGCGATAGCCGACCTGACCGTCTGCCCCGGCCTGGACCTCTACCTGCTGGCCTTGCGCGTCGACGGCCTCCCGAGGGCCGCCTATCACTACGACGGCGTCCTCCGACGGGTCCGTGCCGCACCGCTGGAGGAACTGGGCGCGGCCCCCCTCGTGGCGAACACCCGGGAGGCCCTGAAGACAGCCGCCGCGGTGATCGTCCTCGTGGGCGACCCCCTGGCGGGCACCGCGCGCGACCATCGTGACCAGCTCGTGGAGATCGGCGCGTCGCTGCAGCGGGCGACGCTGGCCGCCGCCGCGCTGGGCCTCACCTCCCGTATCCACTCCGACTGCGCCGACGAGGCGACGGACCGTGTCCTGGGCCTGACGGGCCCGGCGCGGAGCCTGTCGTCCCTGCTCGTCGGCGTCCCCAGGTCCCGGGGGCCAGACCTGGTTCTCCGGTTCCCCGATCCGCAGGAAGGAGGTTCGAAGGCACGTCCGGAACACACCGATCAGTGAAAGACAAAGAGAAGGAGAAACGTCATGAACAAGCTCCCCCTGGACCTGTCCGGCCTTGAGGTCGAGGCGATCGACGTCCTGTCGGCCGACTCGATCGTGATGGAGGGCCACGGCGCCATCGAGACGGGCGCCTCGTCGGCGATGGGCTACTGCTCGTCGTACATGCAGGCGAACAGCTGCTGGGCGCCGGAGGCGTAGTAGGCCCCCGCTGGTAGCACGTTCCCACTAAACGCCGAGGGCGCCCACGGCACGGGCGCCCTCGGCCACGGGATGAAGGAGTGTCCTTGTCGCGAACAGCCCAGCCCGCCGACCGAGATTACGTCGTGGCGCCGACTTTCGCCATCCGGGTGGCCGGGTTGCCCGCCGACGGGTTGCGGCAGTTGCGGTGTGAGCGCACATGGAGGCTCGTCGACGAGCTGCTCGAGGTCGCCCGCACGCTGGCTGACGAGGGCCGGGCGATGTCCGGCCCCCTGCACGAGGTGATCGGCGCGGGCGTGTTCAAGCCGGTCCTGGTGGCGCTGCGCCGCGATCTCTTCCGAGGCCGCCGCCCTGACCGGCGGGCGACCGAGCCGGAGGTGCTCGCCGCCCTCCCCGAGGAGCTGCGGGTACGGGTCCTCGCCTGGATCGCCCTCAAGGACCTCCACGACAGGCTGGCAGCCGACCTGCCCGCCGTCTACGAGACCGAACAGCGGGAGAAGGCCGAGCTCCTGCGCGTACTGGCCGAGGACGCGACCTTCCGCCGAGGGCTCGAACTCGGCAGCCCGATCCTGGCCGCGCGCACGTCCCCGTCGCGCCAGGAGGCGGTCAAACTGGCCCGCTACCTGGCCCGCGCCACCATGAAGACCAGCCCCTACGCGACGTTCGCGTGGAGCGGTTTCGGCACCTGGACCGACGACGGCCCCATGTCCGCCCCACCCGCCGACCTGACGTGGCGGGAGGTCGTCGACCTCGACCGCGCCGTGTTGCGCCCGCTCTGGATGACGTTGTCGCGGCACGCGGAGGCCGCGGAGACGCGGGTCAACCCGACCGCGTTCGAGGAGGACGGCCGCATCTGGTTCCTCGGCCCGACCGCGACGGAACCGCTGCTCAGCGTGCCCGCGACCGAGCCGGTGAAGGCGGCGCTCGCCGAACCGGCCAGGGCGCTGGCCGACATCGGGCTGGTAGAGCTCGTGCCGCCGTACGGCGAACACGACGACGACCCGCTGACCAAGCTGGGCGTCGAGCAGGACGCGAAGGTGATCCGCGACCTGCTCACCCCGAGGGAGATCCCGGAGCGGAATCTGTTCTGGCACAACGCCGTCATCCCCGGCGACGCGGGCCGGTGCGGCCGGGAGGCGTGGTGCCCGGCGCTCGACGACCTCAACCGGCTGCGGAAGGGGCTGGCCCTGTTCGACGGCGACCTCCCGGTGAAACTGGCCGCCGCCGACTTCTTCCTGCTCCGGTACGGCCCCGGCGCCGCCGTCCCCGTCATGAGCTTCTACCGCGCCGTCCACAGCGACCCCGGCCCGCTGCGCGACCTGGTCCGCGATGTCTTCGCGGCCGGTCCCGGCCACGCGGACCTGCGCGAACGTTTCCTGCGGACCGGCGAGCCCCCCGACGACGACCGGTTTCGCGCCCCGGGTTCGATCTGCGTCTACGCCCAGGCGCTCCCGGAGGGCCGCCTGGTCGTCAACACCGTCACCGCCGGTTACGGGAAAGGGCTGTCCCGTCTCCACCACCAGCTGCGCAGGATCGGCCACGCCCCGGACGTGTCGGCGCTGCGGGCCCCGCAACGCGACATCAGGATCGCCGAGGTCACCGGCGCCCTCGGCAGCGGCCTGAACCTCCGCACCCCCACGGCCGATGTGACGATCGACTACCCGTACACCACGGGTGGAGGTCTGCACCCCTCGGCGTTGACGGTGCGGCTCGACGGTTCCCGGCTGGCGTTGTGGGCCGACGGCGAGAAGTTGCGCCCGATGCACCTGGGCATGACCGCCCAGCACTGGTTGCCGCCGTGGTTGCAGTTCCTGGTCAGGGTCTTCGGCGAACCGTCGGTCGCGATGGTGCCCGGCTGGGTGTTGCGGCCCGGCCCGGTGCCGCCGCGCGGCCGGATCGACCACCTGCCCCGCCTCGACCTGGGCATGGTCACGCTGGCCCGCGAGTGCTGGCGGCTGCGCGCCGCCGACTTCCCTTCGGGCGGCCTGCCCGCGCTGGCGTCGTGGTTGCGCGACCACGGCATGCCACGGCGTTTCTTCGCCCGGGTCCTGGACCTGCGCGACGGCCTGCTCGCGGGCCTGCTCGGCAAACACCGCAAGCCCATGTACGTCGACGTCACCGACCCCTTCCTGCTCGCCGGCCTGCGCCACGCAGCAGGGAACCCCGACGCCCTGATGGTCGTCGAGGAGGCCCTGCCCGTCCCCGAGGACGCCCCCGTTTACCCCGGCGGCCCGCGCGTCACCGAGTACGTCATCCAGTTGAGCGCCCCGTGACCCCCTGGCAGAGCGCCCACCTGTTCCACACCGGCGACCTCGACGACCTGATCCGCGACGTCGTCACCCCGCTGGCCCGGTCGGCGACGGCCTCCTTCTACCTGCGCTACTGGGAGTCGGGCCCCCACGTGCGGCTGCGCCTGAAAGGGGTGCCCCGCGACGAGATCAGGGCCCGAGCCGCCCGGTGGTTCGCCGACCACCCGTCGCCCGCCGTCGACGCCCCGGCCTACCGGCGGCTGGCGGCCGTGCTCGCGCAAGGGGAACGCCGCGAGAGTTACGACCCGACCCTCCATCCGCCCGGCAGCGCGGTGTTCATCCCGTACGAGCCGGAGGAGCGCGTCTACGGAAACATGCCCGCCGTCGAAAGACATTTCGGCATCTCCAGCTCCCTCGCGCTCGACGTCCTCCACGGCGCGCCCGCGATGGAACGCAGGACCGCCGTCGGCCTCGCCGTGCTCACCCTGACGATGGCCGCCTGCCAGCCCGACCTCGCCGAAGCGGCCCGCCGCCTGCCCCCGCACGACCCCGGCGACCTCCCGGCCGCGCTGGTCACCCAGACCGAACGCCTCTGGCACCTGAAGGACGGTCCCGGCCTGCTCGGCACCTGGGCCGCCTCGATCAACGACCTGGCCGCGAGCCTCCCGATGACGACCGGCGACGCGGGCTCCGCCCACGCCCACCTGGCCGTCATCGGCGACGACGCACAACGGGCCCGCGTGCTGCTGCGCTGCGCCCACCTGTTCCACAACCGGATCGGCCTGCGCCCCGACCTGGAATCGCACATCTCGACCCTCGCGGCCCGCGCGCTGGCCGCACTGCGGAGGTGACCGCCATGTGGCACAGCGTCCACGTCTTCTACCACGAGCCGGACAAGGACCCGCTGCTCCTCGACGCCGTCCGGCCCCTGCTGGCCGACATCCGCGACCATGTCGAGGCGGCGTACGTGGTGCGCCACTGGCGGCAGGGCCCCCACCTGCGCATCAACGTCAAGACCGACCTGCGAATGTGGCAGGAGGAGGTGCGCCCCCGCATCGACGCGGTCGTCGGCGGATGGTTACGCGACCACCCGTCGACATACGTGGTGGACCAGGCCGAGAGCCTGGCGCGACACCGCCTCATGGCCGCGCGCGAGCAGGAAAACGGCCCGCTCACCCCGTGGCCCGCCGACAACTCGATCGTCGAGTTCCCGTTCGACGACCGCCGCCACGTCCTGGGCGGCGACGAGGCCGTCGACCTGCTCACCGCGTTCTACAGCGACAGCACCCCGCTCCTGTTCACGATGCTCGACCACTGCCGCGACGGCCACAACACCAAGTCGGACCTGGCCATGGCCCTGCTGCTGACGGTCGCGCACACCTCCCACCCGATCAAACGCAGCTACCTGTCGTTCCGGGTGCACGCCGAGGGCTTCCTCCCGTGGACCAAGGACCCAGAGGCCGCCCGGCGCTCCTTCGACGAGGTGTACGACTCCCGCCGCGCCCAGCTCACCCAACGGGTCAGGCAGGTCGTGGACACCATCGACGCGGACGGGGACAGCCCGTTCGTCCGGGAGTGGGCGGCGCTCGTGGAGACCTACCGCGCGAGGGCCGACCGCGTGGTGCACCTGCTGCCGACCATGGACGACGCCCCGGCCGAAACGAGGGGCGAACTGCACACCCTGATGTTCGGCACCCCCGACTACCGCCGCGACATGTTCACCCGCCCCGACTTCCTGCGCTACCGGGTGGTGCTCAACTACACCTACCTGCACCTGACGAGGCTCGGCCTGACCCCGCTCGACCGCTTCCGCACCTGCCACCTGCTCGCGAACGCGGTCGAGGAGGTCTACGGCGTCTCCGGCCTGGAGTCGATGCGCCGCTACCGAAATGCGGGCTAGGGCTCCGGCCTTCAGGCCGGGGAGCGCGTCAAGCCCTCGGCTAGCGGGACGGATCACCGGCCGGCAGGCCCTCACGCGGCCGGCCTCGATCCGCCGCCCCGTGACGATGTCGTTGTCACCCGGTTGGTCACTCAGTGATCGGCGGCCGAAGAATCTCCCAGCCACGACAGCGTGGTCGCCACGTACGCCTCGCTCTTGGAAGGGGACGCTGCGCGCTGCCGGATGCTGCACGAACTGGGCGACCTAGGCCGCCTGGTCGATGCCGCGCTGGCCCGCCTCCAACTCCACCGCGCACTCCGGGCAGTCGCGGAAAACACGCGCTACAAACCGACAACACCAAATGATCACCGATCGGGTTGTGCGCCGACGATGATCGTTGCTGGATCGCTATAGGTGCCCCTCCCATTGTTGAGAAGGGTGCATCTAGGGTGGCTGGGGTGATCACTAGGTGTTCGTTTCTTCTGGCGACCGTCTTAGCTGGATCGCTGCTGGTGCCAAGTCCCGCTCCGGCCGAGAAGTCGTCTGCCCTGAGGTCTCCTGATCCACTCAAGGCGGCCCTCCTCTCGCCGGAGGATCTCGGGAGCGAGTTCACCCGTCGCGGGTACCGCACCCGTGGCCTGCTGCCGGCGGGAATGATGGTCGCGATCGACATTGTGATCATTCGGGTAGGGAACACCATGATCGCGTTGGAGCATGACGGCAATGTCGGCGAGTTCGACCCGTCGCTCACCAGGTCCGCCGCCCAGATGGCTGTGACATGACTTCATCAGTCTCTGCAAGACAACTAAGATCACTCGCCGGCCGGACACTCGGCTAATGAAGAAAGGGTGTCTCCCTTTCGGGTGACACCCTTGCCGACCAGCAAAAACCTGGTCGGGACGACAGGATTTGAACCTGCGACCCCTTGACCCCCAGTCAAGTGCGCTACCAAGCTGCGCTACGTCCCGGTCTTGTCCTTCGCCCTCTCGGGCGGGACGTCATAACCTTAGCGCAGATCGAGGGGGCTTCGCACACGGCGACGCCCACGAGGGCAGGCGATCGCGCGAAGGGCGAGGGGCACCGTGGGGCGTAAGGCGTTGATCGACCAGAAGGAGTTGCGGCGGCTGGCCGGGCAGGGGTTGTCTAACGCGGAGCTGGCCGCGCGGTTCGGGGTGAGCGAGTCGGGGATCTTGCAGGCGAAGCGGGTGGCAGGTCTCTCGAAGCCGATGCTCGACCACTCGCGGGCCATCCCGTGGAAGCTGGACCGCGCGCACAACCAGTCCGGGCCCGCGACGAACCTGCGGAATCTCTCCTCCGTGGCGCAGGGCCGGGTGATCCCGGCCGAGAAGCTGAACACGGCGCTGCGCTGGGCCGGGCGGCTGGTCGCCTCCGGGATGGACATCTCGTACGAGCCGGGGCGGGGGTTTCTGGAGGTTCCCGCCTCTCCCGGGGACTGGCTCGTCGAGAGGACGCTGAACGAGGCCAGGAAGGCCGTCGGCGCCGCCGAGGATCACGCGGAGGAGTGAGGGCCGAGAACCGGTCGGAGGCGGGGAGGGCCACGATCAGAAACTCCGCAAAGGAACGGTCAATACCCGAAAAATCGCGGTAAAACATCAAATTAAGTCTAAATAGTGGCACGCCAGAGATGTTGGCAACCGGTTTCGAGCCTTGACCCTAGGGCAGCGCACGGGTACAAGCGCCTACACGACCGGAGGCAGACATGTCCACCGTGATCTGGGTGGCCGTCATCGTGGTCGCGGTGGTGGCGATCGCCGCAGTCGGCTATTTCGTGATGCAGCAGCAACGCCGACACCGGCTTCGCGACCGTTTCGGCCCCGAATACGAACGTACCGTGCAGGAGCGCGAGAACCGGCGCGATGCCGAGCAGGAACTCATCGCCCGCGAGCAGCGCTTCAGCTCCCTCGACATCCGCGCCCTGGACGCCGGAACGCGCGAGATCTATGCGAAGAAGTGGATGGAGGTCCAGGAGCGTTTCGTGGACGCTCCCGGCTTCGCGGTGACGGAGGCCGACCACCTGGTCACCTCCGTGATGGCGGAGCGGGGCTACCCGACCGAGGACTTCGAGCAGCGGCTCTCCGACCTCTCGGTCGCACACGGCCGCACCCTCGACCACTACCGGCAGGCTCACGAGATCAGCACGCGGGCCGCCCGCAAGGAGGCCTCCACCGAGGAGCTCCGGCAGGCCATGGTCCACTACCGCGCCCTGTTCGAGGAGTTGCTCGCGGCCCCCGGCACCTCGACCCCGGAAACCTCGGTCAACGGCGACCGGAACTCCCGGCGGACCGAGACCGCCGACCGGGACGCCACGATTCCCGCCGACCGGGACGCCCGGCACACGGACTCCACCCAGCCCGAGACCATCGACGACCCCGAGCGAGCCCCTCGACGCGACCCCCAAGGACGGTGACCCGAATGAACGACCGATTCAGCACGGACAAGGACCGGCTGGTCCACAAGGCCGACGAGGACGACCTGAACACCCCGCGCCACGGCGAGGAGGTCGCCCCCGAGTTCCGGGAGCCGCACCACGGGGACGCCGACCGCACGGGCACCTCTTCCCTCGACCCGGACACCGGGACGCGCGACCCGCTGATCAGTGACCGCGACGACGTTCTCGTCGTCGAATCGAGCGACGAGCGGCACGCCACCGCCGCCGGATCGGACACCTCGTTCGACGACGACCGGCGCGACGTGGCGAACGACGGCGTGCGGGGTGACCTCGACGGCGACGGCAGGAACGACAGCCCGTTCGCCCACGCGCAGCCCTCCGCCACCACCCCGGGTACGCCGGTGACCGGCACCGGCGCGTACGACTCCGTGCCGGGCGCGGACTCCCCCGTCGTCTCCGATCTCCCCGGGAGCACCCCGGACCGGCCGGACGACGTGCTCGACGAGGGTACGGGCTTCACCGACGCCGAGCGGACCGACCAGACGCCCGCCGCCACCGCGCCCACCACGGCCGGGGCTCTGTTCGACCAGGACGCCGACGACGTACGGCGGCGCTGGCAGGAGGTCCAGGCCGGTTTCGTGGACGACCCGCGTGACGCGGTGGAACGGGCCGACTCCCTCCTCGACGAGGTCACGAGTTCCCTCAGGAACGCGCTGGAGACCCGGGCCACCGAACTCCAGGGGCGTTGGAAGAACACCGAGAAGAACGACACCGAAGATCTCCGGACCGCTCTGCGTGACTACCGCGCGACCTTGGAGCAGCTCCTGAACATCTCCGCTGGGACGAGGTGACCAACCATGCTCGCAATCGCCGCCGCCGTCGTTTTCGGCCTTGGATTCCTGCTCGACCTGATCAACACCAGACTCGGCCCGATCAGCGGGACAGGCTTCCTGCTTCTCGGACTCCTGCTCCTGGCGCTGCACCAGGCCGGGATCGGCTCGGCCGGTCCGCGGACCGGCGGGGGTGGAGGCGGCTGGCGCCGTAGGCGCTAGACCCCTCAGCCGGCCGCCCCGCACCCGGGGAGAGCCTGCTCCGAGAATCGGGAACACGGTCACCGAAGGAAGGGCCCCGCCCATATGGACGGGGCCCTTTTCGACTGTCCTGGTCTCCTTCGGCCGTGGGGAAGGCCTCACAGGCATCGGGGCATGAGGAAACCGACGTCGATGGCGTTGGTACGCGCCTCGCGCCGGCGAAGGAAGAACGGTGCGGGAAAACCGGTGGGCGGCGGTGGTGGGCCCCGAAGCCCCCCCCCACCCCCCCCGGGGGGCGCCCGCCCCA
>NZ_JBEYID010000005.1:34692-49337 GCF_040635605.1 Streptosporangium sp. NPDC006930
GCGGGTTTTGTTTCTTTGCGCTCGGCATCGGGGGGGCGCGGTCCCCGGCCCCCCCCCCCCCCCCCCACGACCCCCGCGGAGGGCCTCCGGCACCTCCCCGGAGAAAGGGCCGAAGAAAGCGGGGCTCAGACCTTGAAGGACATCGTGATGAACGTGCCCGAGGCTCCGGTCTCGAACTTGATGTCGGAGCTGACCATCCGGGCCACCCACAGCCCCATGCCGTTGGTCGCCTGAGGGCCGGGGGGCGTCTCCCCCGGAGCGGGTCCCGGGTCCCACTGACCCTCGTCGTGGATCTCCACGAGGAGGGTCCGGCCGACCGTCCACATCCGCAACACCGCCTTGGCGGTGGTGTGACCGTGGATGACCGCGTTGGTGGCGACCTCGTTCAGCGCCACCAGGAAGTCGGCAAGGTTCTCCTGGGACATGCCGCTCCGCACCGCCTGGGCGGCGGCGAAGTCGCGGACGTCGGGGAGATCCGGAAGACAGAAGGCGAGTTCGGCGACGGCGGCGCCTGCGGGAATCATCCGGGAACGGCTGCCGCTCGCCGTGAAGCGAGCGGGACGAACACCGTCCTCGTTCACCCGAGATCCGCCTCCCCTGTTCCCGTTCGCCGTTGTCCTCAGCACCCGGGATCCATTCAAACGCACCTTACGCCACGTCCGTTGTCGCCGACTGGGGTGCCCTGCAACGGGCGGTGTATTCAGCATTCGGCGACAAGTTCCTCACGGAGCTGGTCAAGCACCTTCCGCAGGATACGGGACACGTGCATCTGGGAGATCCCGAATTCCGCCGCTATCTCGGCCTGGGTCATGTTGCCGAAGAAACGCAGCAGAAGGATGTTCTTCTCACGCTCCGGCAACTTGTCGATCAACGGCTTGACCGCCTCGCGGTCCACGAGCGTGCCCAGAGCGTCGTCCTCGTCGGGGATCACGTCGCCCAGCGCGCCCGCGTCGTCGTCGGCGCCGAGGGGGGCGTCCAGGGAGAGCGCGCTGTAGGCGGCGGAGGCGTCGAGGGTGAGCAGGACGTCCTCTTCCGAGATCTTCATCTTCGTGGCCAGCTCGGCGACCGTGGGGGCTCGGCCGAGGTCCTGGCTGAGGTCGGCGACCAGGCGGTTCAGCTCGGCCCTGCGCTCCTGGTAGACGCGGGGGACGCGGATGGCCCAGGTGCGGTCGCGGAAGTGGCGCTTGACCTCACCGGTCATGGTGACCACGGCGTAGCCGCGGAAGGGGTGCCCGAGGGTCGGGTCGAAGCCGTTGATGGCCTTCATGAGCCCCACGTACGCGGCCTGCAGGAGGTCTTCCATCGGCTCGCCGCGGTAGCGGTAGCGGCGGGCGATCTCCATGGCGAGGTGGCGGTGCATCTCGACGATGCGCTCACGCAGACGCTCGGCGCGGTATTCGGAGATCTCAGGCAGGGACATCTCGGCGAGGAGGTCCTCAGCGGTCATGTCGGTGATTTCGAGTGCCTGAACAGACATTGCTGCTCCCTGGTATTACTGTCGGGCGAGCCGACCACGGAAGCAACATCCGGGCAGACGGCATCGCCTCGACCAATTTTCGAGGCGAGGCCCTCTGCTGGACCTCAGGGTTCCAGTATTCCCCCGAATCCTGGAGTATTACTCGCCCCCAGGTAACAGTAAGGTTGCTAATCGAATGGCACGAGGAGGCCCTGAGTGACGGTGTCGGAGAACGGCGAGAGATCGGCAGCCCTGACTCTCACGTCGGCGCTGGTCAGTGGGATCAACGTGATCCGGGTGACGGGTCTGCTTGACGCGACGACGAGGGATCAGTTCGCCGACTACCTGGCGGCGGAGACCGGCGAGCACGGTCTCGACATGGCGCTGGATCTGAGCGGTGTGACCTTCATGGACTCGCGCGCGCTGGGACTCATCGTCCACCACTGGCAGGTCAGCACCACTGCGGGCGCCAAGTTCGCCCTCATCGGGGTGGAGTACGCCAAGACCAAGGTGATGTGGATCACAGGTCTGGCCCAGCGGCTGCCCCTGTACGACACGATCGACGAGGCGATCGTCGCCTTTGGTTAGCCCGTTTTCCGCACGTGCCGCCTCGTCGCGGATCAGGCGTGTCCGATCCGGCGCGACGGGTTACCGCCCAGTCGGGTGGGGGCACGTGCGGAGGACGGAGCCGACCGGTGACGGCCTCCCCGAGGGCTCCGGCCCGTCGCCGGCCGTCGGGGACCGCCGCCCACCGGGACCTCAGCCCTCTTTCTTCGCCTCGCGGTTGCGCTGGTGCTCCTCGACCAGCAGCTTGGCCAGGTCGGCGACCTTCACCTGGTGGTGCTGCGAGATGCGGCGCAACTCGTCGAAGGCGGCCTCGGCCGAGCAGCCGCTGGACTTCATGATGATGCCCTTGGCCTGGTCGATGATCGCCCGGCCCGCGAGGGCCTCCTGCATCTGGGCCGCGTCGGTGCGTACCTCGTCGTAGTCCCACATGTTGGCGAGGGCCACGCCCACCTGCTCGGCGAGCATGTCCGCGAGCGGAGGAACGTTCCTGGCCGCGAAGGCGCCGGGACGCACCCCGTACATTCCGAGGACCAGGACGGCGTGCTCGATGACGATGGGCATCGCCAGGACCGAGCGGACGCCGCAGCGTACGGCCATGCCGGCGTAGGCGGGCCAGCGGGGCTCGTGCAGGACGTCCTGGACGACCACGTGGCGCCCGGTGGCGCGGGCCTCGGACGAAGGCCCCGCACCGATCTCCCCCTCGCTGTCGAGCAGGACGATGAGCTCGCTGTGGGAAGCTGAGACGACCACCCGTTCCTGTCTCCAGAGCTCGGCGGAGCCGCCCGCGCAACCGGGCACGCCGCCTGCGAGAGTGGCTGTGAGACCGCGCAGCACGCTCTCACTCGACGTTTCCTCGCTCACCCTGCCGAGGGCCGCGAGGTCCCGGGCGAGAACGGGGGTGACCATGTCCATCTCGCGACTCCCCTCCCCTGTGTCGCTAACTTAACCACTATCCGACCGCGCATCGATTCGGCCCACCGGGTGGCGTACCGTCTACGACGGGACCAGCCCACTCCGGCCCCTGACGAGGACGAGCATTGACCGACGCCATTGGCCTTCAGACCCTGGAGCAGGCGCTGAACGCGCTGACCGCCAGGATCTCCTCCCTGCGCGAGGCGAAGTCCGCCTACCCCGCCGACCCCCGGTCCACACTCGACGCGGCGCTGGCGGAGCTCGACACCGCCCGTGAGCTGCTGGACGCCTCGGTGCGCGAGCTACGCAAAGCGCCCAAACGGTCGGGAGAGCGGGAGAGCGGGTCACAGCGGGAGCTCAAGCTGTTGCGGCAGGTGTTCCGCACCTTCCCCATCCCGGTGGTGGTGCTGGACGCCTCCGGGGTGGTGCGGCGGATCAGCGCCGAGACCTCCCGGATGCTCGGCAGCCCGGCGGGATACCTGATCGGCCGTTCGTTCCCGCTGTTCGTCGACGTCTCCCGGCGGGCGGCGTTCCGCTCGCACCTGACGGCGGTCCAGCAGGGCGGCCAGACCGCGACCTTCCAGACGCGGCTCGCCCACCAGGGCCGCGCGCACACGGTTCAGCTGGCCGTCACCCGGCTGACGATGCCGGGAGAGCCGCAGGAGATGGTCGCGGTCATGATCCTGCCGCTGGAGGCGCAGGTGGCGGGCCCGCCGCACGGCCCGGCCGACCGCTCGGACGCCACCCTGGTCATGGCCGCGGCGCGCCGGCAGGAGCTGCTGTCCAGGATGACCCGCTTGTTGCTCGACGAGGAGAGCCTGCGCCAGCCGGTGACCGTCACCAGGGCCGCCCGGCTGCTCGCCGCCGAGTGGGCCGACTGGGTGATCGCCGACGTGGTCCGCGACGGCATGCCCAAACGTGCCTGCGTGCTGGGCCCGAGCGACAAGCCGGTGACCCAGCTGCTCCGCCTCGCCGAGGGGATGAACCCGCTGACCGCTCCGGCCGTCGCGCACGTGCTGACCGGCGGCTCCGGCGTGGTGCACGAGATGCTGGAGGATGACAGGCTGCTCGGCGACGTTCCCGGTGGCCCGCCGCTGCTACGGGTGATGGGCGCCGCCTCGGTGCTGATCGTGCCGATCGGCGGCGAGAGCGGCGTGCTGGGGGCTCTCACCCTGGTACGGCTGCGCGACCGCGAACCGTTCTCGCTCGCCGATCTGGGGCTGATGGAGGAGATCGGCGCCCACCTTGGACTCGCGCTGCGCGCGCGGCGCAGCTTCCAGACCCGCTCCCGGGCGGCCGACGCGCTGCGTACCAGCGTGGTGCCCAGGAGCCTGCCGGACATCCCGGGATTCGAGGCCGCGGCCATCTACAACGCGGGTTCCAGCCCGGTCGGCGCCGAGTTCTACGACGTCTTCCGCGTCGGCGACGGATGGGGTTTCGCCCTCGGGGGGGCCGCGGGCAAGGGTGAGGAGGCCGCGTCGGTCAGCGCCATGGTGCGCAACGGCCTGCGCGTGCTCAGCGTCTGGGAGACCGACCCCGGCGAGGTGATGCGCAAGCTGAACCAGGCCCTGACCGCCCAGCACAACGGCATGTTCGTGATGGCGGTGACCGGGTTCATCAAGGCGCGCAAAATCAGGCTGGCCAGCGCGGGGCACCACCCGGCCGCGCTGCTGCTGCCCGACGGCGGGGTCCGGTTCACCGCGGGGGGTGGCGTCCCGCTGGGCATCGCCCCCGAGGCGGAGATGTTCACCGAGGAGCTCACACTGGCCTCGGGCCAGACCCTGGTCTTCTACTCCGACGGCCTGGTGGCCTCGCAGAACGAGCTGGGTGAGTCCTACGGCGAGATCAGGCTGGCGGACGTGCTGGCGCGCTGCGTGGCGCAGTCCCCCGCCGAGATCGTCAAGACGGTGGAGGAGGACCGGCACGCGTTCTCCGGCGGGAGGGTCTGGGATGAGATCGTGATCCTCGCTCTTCGCGTCGTATGAGTCGTGTAACCGGTCGAATTCGGTGCGGGGCAACCGGGTGACCGCCTCGGCATCCCCATGACCAGGGAAAACGCGGGAGCCGGTCGCGCGCGCCGACTGCCGGGGCCAAGGAGTCGCGGCAGCGCGGGACGCGTCGGGAGGCCCGGCTTCGCCTTAGGGGTTTGGCTTCTGCGCGGATCGGGGTATGGTTGACCTCATACAGACGTGTGCCTAAGACGCAGGCACCCCTGAAGGAATCACAGGCTTTTCATGCCTATCTCCTCCCAGAGGTGTGCCGTGAACATTGCATTCGTCTCCTCCGAGGCTCTTTCCTCCACCCAGGACGAGTCCGACCTCGCCGCCCAGCGCGCTCACCTGATGGCAGTGGCCCGTGAGCTCGGCCGCGAGCACAAAGTCACGATCTACACCCGCAGGAACTCCGACTCGGAGAAGGCCAGGGTTCGCGTGTCGCAGGGCGTCACGCTGGAGAACCTGACCGCCGGCCCCGCACAGGACCTTCCGGAAGACAGCGTCCTGCCCTACCTGTCCGACCTCGGCGACCAGCTGATGCACCGCTGGGGGCAGGACCGCCCGGACGTCATCCACGCGCACTCCTGGACCGGCGGGCTCGCCGCGATCGCCGGAGCGAACGGCCTCAACGTCCCGTTCACCCAGACCTTCAGCAGCGAGAACCCCCGTGACGCCAAGAAGGTCCGGCTGCAGCGGGCCATCGGGCGCCGGGCCAGCGCGGTGATCGCCGGGTGCGGTGACGAGGAGAGCTCGCTGATTCGGCTGGGCGTGCCGCGCCGCAACATCTCGGTCATCCCGTGCGGCGTCGACGTCGAGCGGTTCCGTCGCCAGGGTCCGGCCGCCGCGCGCGGCACCCGTCCCCGCCTGCTGCACGTGGGTCCGCTCACGGCCGACAAGGGCGTGCACACCGCGCTCCGCGCACTGGAGGGCCTTCCCGAGGCCGAGCTGATCATCGCCGGTGGTCCCGCGTCCGTGGACCTGGAGCACGACGCCGACGCGCACCGCATGATGCTGCTGGCCAAGGAGATCGGCGTCGACGACCGGATCACCGTTCTCGGGCACGTCCCGCACGCCTCGATCGCCAAGCTGATGCGCAGCGCCGACGTGGTGCTCTCCCTGCCCAGGGAGGCCCCGGCGGGCGTCGTGGCGCTGGAGGCCATGGCCTGTGGCGTCCCCGTCATCGCCTCGGCCGTGGGCGCCCACCTCGACTCCGTGGTGGACGGGGTGACCGGCCTGCTGGTGCCCGCCGACCGCCCGGCGCAGACCTCCCGTCTGACCCGCGAGCTGCTCGCCGACCCGACCCGCCGCACCGCGCTCGGCTTCGCCGGTGCCGACCGCGCCCGGTCCCGCTACTCGTGGGAGCGGATCAGCCAGGAGCTCGTCCACGTCTACGAGAACGCGCTCTCCGGCTCCGCCCGCTGACCGCGTCCACCGCGACGGCGGGCACCGCGGGCCACGCGGAACACACTCCGAGACCGGGGATCCCTCCACAGGGGTCCCCGGTCTTCGCGTGTCGGGCCCGCGTTCACGGGCGTGACGGCTCACGGCGAATACGTGCGACGCTACGACCGGGCCACGCGGCGGTACGGCGAGTACGTGCGACGCTATGACCGGGCCACGCGGCGGTGCAGGACGACGCCGAGGCCGCTGGCGGCCAGCAGGACGACGCCGGCCAGGACCAGGATCACCGCACCGCCCACGGCGCCGTCCGTCCAGTCCCAGACCGCCTCAGGGACGGCGAGCGTCAGCCCGGCCACGCCACTGACGATCAGCACCCAGGTGCGCCACCGCCGGTACAGGGCCAGGCAGGCGAGCGCGATCGCCGCAGTCAGCCAGTATCCCCAGGCGCCTCCGTCCCACAGGACGGGCCACTGGCCACCGAAGAGCGCGATCGCCGCTCCCATGCCCAGGCCAAGGTCGCGCGGGACGAGCACCCCGGCCAGGGCGGCCACCAGGATGAGCAGGCCCAGCGCGACGTAGGCCAGGCCCCAGCCGGCGCCCTCCCGCCCGGCGAGGACGTCCAGCAGGCCGGTCACCGTGAGCAGGGCGAAACCGCCGCAGGCCAGCAGGCCGATCGCGGTGGGCAGCAGTGCGTAGGCCGTCGCCGCGACCACCAACCCGGCCACCCCGGCGACGAGTCCCTCGTGGCGGTCGACCACCACCCCCGCGCACAGGGCCGCCGTGGCCGAGCCCAGCGCGGCGAGCGTGGCCGCGACCCTGCCCTGCACGGCGGCCGTCCTGCCGGTCGCCGACCGTGCCGCCACGCCGAGCCCTACGGCCACCGCAAGCAGGAGAACCGTGACCACGGCGAGGACCGCGATCCTCGCCGGCTGGGTCATCCGGTCCCAGCCCAGGCCGACGAAGGCCGCGGCACCGGCCAGGACGAGTGCGCCGCCGACGTACGCGAGGATCTCGCTCCACCTGACCCGGTCGTCGGCCCCCGGCTCACGCAGTGCCTCGCCGACGGCGCGGGCGACCGGCTCCACCTGTTCGGGGTGGAGCTCGCCGGACTCCACCAGGCCGGCCAGTGCTCGCCGTACGGCGTCAACGTCGTTCATGTGCGGAATCGTGGCACAGTCGGACCCGGACGGCACCCCCCGAACCAGTGGGACGTATGCGAAAACGAAATATCTCTGTTACTGGAGTGCAATTGTTGCTTTGATGTCTCCATGTCGATTCGTGGCACGTTCCTGGGTGTCCTGGCCGCAGCCCTCGCCCTCTCCTCGCTGCCCGCGACGGGGGCGTCCGCGCAGACGGACCCGTCCACCCGGCGCGGGTGGGGCACCCCGGTCCTGGTGGAGAACTTCAACGGCACCCGCGTGGACGACCGCAAGTGGGTCGTCTACCACTCCCCCGGCGCCGAGACCAACCCGCGCACCGGGCGGGCCTCGACCGTGAGCGGCGGCGTCCTGCGGCTCAAGGGCGGCTTCTACGGCGGCAGGGACCTGTCGGGGGGCATCGCGACCCGGAGCGCGCAGCAGTACGGGCGCTGGGAGGTGCGGCTGCGCGCCGAGCGCGGCGCAGGCTACACCCCCGTGGCGCTGCTCTGGCCGTCCGACCAGGGCGGCGGTGAGTACGCGGAGGTCGACTTCGCGGAGATCATCGATCCGAGCCGCAGGTCGGGCGGGATCTTCGTGCATCGCGGCGACCGGCCTCAGGCCCAGCGGCAGATGAGGGCCGACTTCACCCGGTGGCACACGGTCGCGGTCGACTGGCTGCCCGGACGGCTGACGTTCTGGTTGGACGGCAGGAAGGTGTGGGACTACCGAGGGCCGAACGTGCCGAGGAGCCGCTCCATGCACCTGACGCTCCAGAACGACGTGACGTGCAACGAGTGGTCGCCGTGCCGCAACCGCTCCACTCCTCCGACGGTCAGCATGTACGTGGACTGGGTGAAGATCTACCGGGCCCCCGTCTGACGGGAGCCGGGGCTCAGAGCAGGTGGGCCGCCTTGAGGGCGAGGTGGACCAGCAGGCGGTCCTCGCCGTCGGCGAGGTTCCTGCGGGTGAGCCGCTCCGCCTTGGCGAGCCGGTAGTAGAGCGTCTGGCGGTGCACGCCGAGCGCACCGGCGGTCTCCTGGACGTGACCGGCGCGGTCGAGGTAACTCTCCACGGTCCTGGCCAGCTCCGGGTCCTCGGCCAGCCCGGCGACCTCCTCCGCGAGCTCCCGCAGCCCCGCCGGTGACATGCGGGCGAGCAGCCGGTAGACGCCCAGTCCCGGCCAGGTGGCGACGGGCGCGAGCGCGGGCACCCGTCCGGCGACGCCGAGCGCGTGCACGGCCTCCCGCCAGCTTCGCCAGGCCTGCGCGGGCTCGTCCCTGGGTGCGCCGACGCCCACCACCGTTCCGTACATGCCCTGGATCCGGTCGGCCAGCTCCCCCGCCTGGCCCGCTGGGGCCAGGAGGGCGACCAGCGGCTCGCCCCGTACGGGAAACGCGGGGTCGGCGAGCACGGCGCGCGGGAGTGTCCAGAGGGCGGCGACCCGGTCCGGGGAGACGCGGGCGGCGATCGCCGCCACCGGGCCGCGCACGTCGTCCAGCCGTGCCAGTGCCCGGGAGCGTTCCTCTGCGTCGGAGGAGAACAGCTCCCGCAGGTTCGCGCCCAGGTCCTGACGGCTGCGGGCCTCCTGGGCGAGGGCGGTGGCGGCCCTGGAGACCAGGTCGCCGACCGAGGCGAGGGCCTCGTCGCCGAGTGTGCCGTCGTCGAGGAGCCACAGGTAGCCGTAGGTCACCTCGTGGTGCCGCAACGGCACGCACACCCGCGCGAGGACCCCCAGGTCGGCGTCGGCGGGGATGCGGACGGGGCCGCGTGCCCCGGCGATGCCGTACCCCTCGAAGTAGGCGCGCACCTGGTCCGTCGCGCGGCGTCGCAGAATGGACTCCTGGCGCACCACGTCGATGTCGCCGCTCTGCGCGGCGTAGGCCAGGAGCTGGAAGGCCCGGTCCTCCAGGGTGGCCGAGGCGCCGAGCCTGGTGGCGATCTCGTCTACCGTCTCCTGCAACACCCCACCATTGTCATACATGTGTATGAAAGCCCCGCCCGTCGATCGTGGCAGATGCACATGATGGCCGGTCGAGCGGAGGTTTTAGGCTGGAAACATGTTCGGTTCTCTCCTTCTCGGCGTATCCCGGTCGCCGCTGGTACGGCGCGCGGTCTCCGGCGTGCCGCTGACCCGCAAGGTCGTCGATCGTTTCGTCGCGGGCGAGACGCCTCAGGAGGCGGTCGAGGCGATCCGCGGGCTCGCCGCCTCCGGACTCGCCGTCACCGTCGACCACCTTGGCGAGGAGACGAGAGACTCCGCCGCCGCCGCCCAGACGGCCGGCGCGTACGTCACACTGCTCGGCGCGCTGAGCGGGCTGGGACTCGGTGACCGGGCCGAGGTGTCGGTGAAGCTCTCCGCGGTCGGCCAGGCGCTCGGCGCCGACGGCGACAAGATCGCCCTGGAGAACGCGCGGCGGATCTGCGAGGCGGCCGGTGACTGCGGGGCGAACGTCACCCTCGACATGGAGGACCACACCACGGTCGACTCCACGCTGGAGACCCTGCGGGCCCTGCGCCTGGACTTTCCCTCCACCGGGGTCGCCGTGCAGTCCTACCTTTTCCGCACCGAGGCCGACTGCCGCGACCTCGCGCACGAGGGATCGCGGGTGCGCCTGGTCAAGGGCGCCTACGCCGAGCCCGCCTCGGTGGCGCACCAGAGCAGGAACGAGGTCGACAAGGCCTACGTGCGCTGCCTGCGGATCCTCATGTCGGGTGCGGGCTACCCGATGGTGGCGACGCACGACGACCGGCTGATCTCGATCACCGAGACGCTCGCCGACCGGTTCTCCAGGTCCCGCGGCGACTACGAGTACCAGATGCTCTACGGGATCAGGGCCGACAAGCAGCTCGCCCTCGCGGGAGCGCGTCACACCGTGCGTGTCTACATCCCGTACGGAGACGACTGGTACGGCTACTTCATGCGCCGCCTGGCCGAGCGTCCGGCGAACATCGCCTTCTTCCTTCGTGCCCTTGGAGGCAACTAATGGATGCCATCTCCACCGTTCCCGCCCCGGTCAACGAGCCGGTACTCGGCTACGCGCCCGGCAGCGCCGAGCGTACGGCGCTGGAGAACCGCGTCAAGGAGCTCGCCGGCGCCCAGCTGGACCTGACGATGACGATCGGCGGCGAGCAGCGGATGGGCGGCGGCGCCCCGATCGACGTGGTCCAGCCGCACAACCACGCCTCCGTGCTGGGCCGCATGGCGGACGCGAACGCCGACGACGTGCGCGCGGCGATCGACGCCTCGCTCGCGGCGGCGCCCGCGTGGCGCGCCCTGCCGTTCGACGAGCGGGCCGCGATCTTCCTGCGGGCCGCCGACCTGCTGGCCGGTCCCTACCGGCAGACGCTGAACGGCGCGACGATCCTGGGCCAGTCCAAGTCCGCGCAGCAGGCGGAGATCGACGCGGCCTGCGAGCTGATCGACTTCCTGCGCTTCAACGTGGACTTCGCGCGGCGGCTCCTCGGCGACCAGCCGGTCTCCTCGCCCGGCGTGTGGAACCGGATGGAGTACCGGCCGCTGGAGGGCTTCGTCCTGGCGATCACGCCGTTCAACTTCACCGCCATCGCCGCGAACCTGCCGTCGGCTCCCGCCCTGATGGGCAACGTCGTCGTCTGGAAGCCCTCCCCCACCCAGCAGTTCTCCGCGCACTTCACCATGCGCCTGCTTGAGGAGGCGGGGCTCCCGCCGGGCGTCATCAACATGGTGACCGGAAACGGCACGGCCGTCTCCGAGGTCGCGACGACCCACCCCGAGCTGGCGGCCATCCACTTCACCGGCTCCACGCCCACCTTCCGGCACCTGTGGTCCACGGTCGGCGCGAACATCGCCTCCTACCGGTCCTATCCGCGCCTGGTCGGCGAGACGGGCGGCAAGGACTTCGTGCTCGCCCATCCCTCGGCCGACCCCGCTGCGCTCACCACGGCGCTGATCCGCGGCGCGTTCGAGTACCAGGGGCAGAAGTGCTCGGCCGCCTCCCGCGCGTACGTGCCGCGCTCGGTCTGGTCGGTGATCCGCGACGAACTCGTGGGCACCGCCGAGTCGCTCACCGTCGGCGACGTGGCCGCGGACCTGTCGACCTTCATGGGCGCGGTCATCGACGAGCGGGCGTTCGCCAAGCACAGGGCCGCGATCGACCGGGCCCGCTCGCTCGACTCGATCAACGTGCTGACCGGGTCGTACGACGACTCGACCGGCTATTTCGTGAGGCCGACCATCCTGGAGTCGGCCGACCCCACCGACGAGATCTTCGTCAAGGAGTACTTCGGGCCGATCCTCGGCGTGCACGTCTACGACGACGCGGACTTCGACACGGTCCTGGACCAGATGGAGGGCGTCTCCCCGTACGCGCTGACCGGTTCGATCATGGCCCAGGACCGCTACGCGATCGCCTCGGCCTCGGAGCGGCTGCGCTTCGCGGCGGGCAACCTCTACATCAACGACAAGCCCACCGGCGCGGTCGTCGGCCAGCAGCCCTTCGGCGGGGGCCGGGCGTCGGGTACGAACGACAAGGCCGGGTCGATCCTCAACCTGACCCGCTGGGTGAGCGCCAGGACCGTCAAGGAGACCTTCGTCCCGCCGACCGACCACCGCTACCCGCACCAGGGCTGACCTTCCCCGGACGGCCGGCAGGAGCCTGACCGGACGACGGCAGAGGACGGCGGTGCCGGGACTCGGATTCACGGTCCCGGCACCGCCGTCCTCTGTCTGTCGGCTTCGACGTGAGGCCGATGGGTAAGGAAGTTTCGGGAGGCGGGGGGAAGGTGCCTTCGGATACGGCCGATCCTGCGATCCCTCGGTAGAGCGGATGATCGTGTCGCAGGGATGTAAGAGATGGAAGGGGCCGCGAAGGTGAGTGAGCGCGTGTCGGCGGTAGCGTGGCGGTGAAGCCCTCCCCCGGCCCCGAGCGGATGCTGGTGGGGTTGCTACGGGCCAGTCACCTGGCGGCTCTGGAGCAGATTCCGGGCCTGGTCGCAGAGCACGCCGTGTCCGCGGGCCTGGCCGAGGTGCTGATCTACCTGGCGGATCTGCAGTGCAACGTGCTGCGTCTGTTGACCGGTGAGGGCGCGAGCACGGAGGTCGGCGAGTTGCGCATCGACGCGACCCTGGCCGGGCGGGCCTTCCAGGAGGTGCGGGTCCTGGTCGGCGTCGGCGAGGACACCGACAGGGACACCGACGGGGCGCAGCGGTGGTGGGTGCCGCTCCTGAACGGCGTCGAACGCATGGGAGTGCTGCGCATCGGCGTCGAGACCGGCGCCGACGCGCAGATCCAGGACAACATGCGGGACCTGGCATCGCTGGTGGCGCTGTTACTGGTCGACAAGCGTCCCTACAGTGACTCCTATGCCCGGCTGGTGCGTACCCGGCCGATGCACGTGGCCGCGGAGATGCAGTGGACGTTGATGCCGCCGCTGACCTTCGCCGATCAGCGGGTGACCATCGCCGCGGTGCTGGAGCCGGCCTACGAGGTCGGCGGGGACGCCTTCGACTACGCGCTGGCCGGCGAGGTGGCGTATCTGGGGATCTTCGACTCGATGGGGCACGATGTCACGGCGGGGCTGAGTGCCAACCTGGCGGTGGCCGCCTGCCGTAACAGCCGCCGTCAGGGCACCGGCCTGGCGGCGACCAGCGAGGCCGTCGAGCAGGTCCTGATCACCGAGTTCGGGCAGGCCACCCGTTTCGTCACCGCGATCCTGGGTGATCTGAACACCCGAACCGGGGTGTTGTCCTGGATCAACCGGGGTCATCATCCGCCGGTGGTGATCCGCGGCGGCCGCTGGGTCGCCACGTTGGAATGCCCTCCGGCCACCCCGATGGGCCTGAACCTGGGCACGGAGATCGCGATGTGCCGTAAACAGTTGGAGCCCGGAGACCGGGTGGTGTTCTACAGCGACGGCATCGTCGAGGCTCGCAACGCCGCCGGCGAGGAGTTCGGCCTCGACCGGTTCGTCGACTTCATCATCCGCCGCACCGCCGACGGCCTGCCTGTGCCCGAGACGCTGCGCCGCCTGATCCGCGGCGTGCTGGAGTACCACACCGATCGCCTGCAGGACGACGCCACGGTATTGCTGGTGGAATGGCACGGCGACGCCCACGAGCGGCTGCACCTGTAAAAAGGAGAGCTCTCCCCCGCCGTCGGACCCCCGCTACCCGCACATGGGTCGATGTCGCGCGGCCCGGTCGGCATCGGCTCGATCTCAAGAAGCGCGACTGTCTTCGAACAGGCCGCGAAAGCGGTGACGCCTGGGTCTCGCATCCGAAACCCAGGCGTCACTCGTTTCGGGCTACGGCGGGGGCATCTCCCCCACCGCGGTGAGCCGCCCGTGTCCGGCCCGTACTCGGCCGCAGGACGTGACTACACCGGGCAGGCGAGCGTGCTGGTGGCGCAGCAGCCGATGCTGATGAAGTGCTCCGTCCGCGGCTCGCGGCCGCCGACCAGCTCGTCCAAACTGATCTCCCCGGCGGGGTGGACCAGGTCGGCGGTACGGGCCTGCGGGTTCTTCCACTGACGGATCAGCTCGTTGTCGGACATCACATGTCTCCTTCGTCGAGATTCTTTGTGCGTGGGACACGGGGGGCCGGTCCGGCACGAGGACCGGGCCGGCCGCCCTTGGTGACCGCTGTGGCCGTGTCCGATGGTCCGTCGCGGACCACGTGGCAGAGGTCCGCGGTGCGGCGCTCGGTCACGACCTCGGGTCGGTTCCGGGCCTCCTAGCAGATGTCCCCGGTGCAGCACTTGTGCGAGATCACCGGAGGCCAGGTCTCCTGTGGCATGCCACCGACGACGCGCGCGAGGTGCTCGTCAAGGTCGATCTCGCCTGCGGGATGGACCAGGTCGGCGGTACGGGCCTGCGGGTTCTTCCACTGACGGATCAGCTCGTCGCCGAACATCTCACGCCTCCTTCGCGCACGCGGCCGCAGGTCAGCAGTAGTAGCCGGTGGCGCAGCAGCCCCAGGAGGCGAGCCCCTCGGTGGCGGGCTCGCGGCCGCCGACCAGCTCGTCCAGACTGATCTCCCCGGCGGGGTGGACCAGGTCTGCGGAGCGGGCCTGCGGGTTCTTCCACTGACGGATCAGCTCGTTGTCGGACATCTCATAACTCCTTGGTATAGGCCGCAGGGATCAGCAGAAGATGCCGGTGGGGCAGCAGCCATAGGAGATGGCGTACTCGGTCCGCGGC
>NZ_JBEYID010000005.1:49435-414513 GCF_040635605.1 Streptosporangium sp. NPDC006930
GGCGTCGTCCAGGGCGATCTCCCCGGCCGGGTGGACCAGGTCGGCGGAGCGGGCCTGCGGGTTCTTCCACTGACGGATCAGCTCGTTCTCGGACATCTCATAACTCCTTGGTATAGGCCGCAGGGATCAGCAGAAGATGCCGGTGGGGCAGCAGCCATAGGAGATGGCGTACTCGGTCCGCGGCTCGCGGCCACCGACCACGCGGGCGTCGTCCAGGGCGATCTCCCCGGCCGGGTGGACCAGGTCGGCGGAGCGGGCCTGCGGGTTCTTCCACTGACGGATCAGCTCGTTCTCGGACATGACGTACTCTCCTTCTGGATTGAGATTTCGTGGTTCGGAATCGGTCCATGGGGCGCGCCGGCGGGACCCGGCGCGCCTCACGCGTTCAGTGCCCCGGCTCGCTGCCGGGGCGCCGCGTCGTGCGCGAACAGCTCCTGATAGGTCCCCTCTCGTGCGATGAGGTCCTCGTGCGTGCCCCGCTCGACGATGCGACCGCGGTCGAGCACGAGGATCTTGTGGGCGTCGCGGATCGCGCTCAGCCGATGCGAGATGACGATCCGCGTGACCTCGAGCCGGGACAGCGCCGCGTCGACGCGGCGTTCTGTCTCGGGGTCGAGGTGGCTGGTGGCCTCGTCCAGGATGAGCAGACGAGGCTTGTGGACGAGGGCGCGGGCCAGGGCGACCCGCTGGCGCTGCCCGGCCGACAGCGCGGCACCGGCCTCTCCGACGAGGGTGCCGTACCCCATGGGCATGGCCTCCACGTCGTCGTGCAGTCCGGCGATGCGGGCGGCGCGCACCACCTCCTCCTCGGTGGCGTCCTCTCTGCCGAGGGTGAGGTTGTCCATGATCGTGCCGTTGAAGAGGTTGAGGTCCTGCAGCACGGCCCCGCAGCGGGAGCGCAGGTCGTGGACGTCGAGTTCGTCCAGTTCGTGTCCGTCGTGGCGCACCGTACCGGCGGTGGGGCGCAGCAGGCCGAGGACCAGCAGGGCGATGGTGCTCTTGCCGGAGCCGGTGCGGCCGACGATGCCGAGCTTGGCGCCGGGCGGGACGGTGAAGGTGAGGTCCTTGAGCACCGGCGGGGCGTCCGCCTGATAGTGGAAGACCAGCTCCTCGACCTCGATGCCGCTGGCGGTGTTCTCGGGAAGACGCACGGGGCCGGTGGCCTCCTCGTCCGCGTCGACGATGTCGTAGACCCGCTCGATCTGGCTGCGCAGCATCGGGTAGCTCTGGCCCGCGCTGGCCAGCCCCTGGAGGGGGGCGAGCACGGCGAGGGCGACGGTGCTGGCGGCGAGCGCGGTGCCGATCGTCATGCCGCCGTTCAGTACGAGCGCGAGCCCGGTCAGCAGCAGGAGCAGCGGGGCGGCGACGGTGAGTGCCTGGTGGAAGGCCTCCAGGCCGGCGGTGATCCGGCCGCGGACGACCAGGGCGCCGCGATACGTCTCGAACAGCCGCACCCAGTGCTGCTCCGCCCGTCCCTCGACGCCGTTCGCCTTGACCGGGACCACGGCCTCCAGGGTCTCGGTGAGGTAGCTCTGCTCCTCGGCCTTGGCCGACAGCTCCCGCTGGTAGACGGCCGCGACCCGCGGGGAGACCCGTAACACCAGCAGCACGTGGGCGGCGCCCAGGGTGAGGACGACGGGCACGTAGCCGGGGGCGAGGACGGCCAGGCCGATCAGGTAGCCCACCAGGAGCGCGGCGTCCAGCACGAGTATCAGCAGCCGTTGCGTGACGGTCTCTCGCGTGGTGGAGACGCTGCCGAGCCTGGCGAGCAGGTCTCCCCTGCGGCGCTGGATGAAGAACGACAGCGGCAGCCGCAGCATGTGGCGGATGAGCTGTCGTCCCAGCGTCGCCTCGGCGCGGACGCGCAGGGTGAGCACCGCCATCTCCCGCAGCAGGGTCGTCAGACCGGCCAGGACGGTGGTGCCGAGCACCACCCCGGCGAAGAGCGGCAGGATGTCCGTCCGCTGGTCGGGGGCGAAGGTGTCGACGACCTGCTGGGTGGCGAGCGGCAGCACCAGGGCCAGCAGTTTCAGCACGGTCGCGCAGGCCAGCACGGCGGCGAGCAGGCTCCGGCTTCCCGGCATCGCCACGAAGTCCCGCAGGTAGCGGAGCATCAGCCACTCCCGCATGGGAGTGCGCCGCCGGACGAACTCGGGGCCGGGCGAGAGGTGGATCAGCACGCCGCCGAAGCGCCGGTCGAAGTCCTTCCTGCTCTGCCACTGGCGTCCGCCGCCCGGGTCGGCCAGGCGGACGCGCCGCGCGCCGACCTGTTCCACGACGACGAAGTGGTGGTCGGCGAGGTAGGCGATGGCCGGCCGGTCGATGGGACCAAGGCTCTTCATCCGCTCGGTCCGCGCGTGCAGGCCCATGCGGGGGGCGGCGGCGATCAGGTGGGCGGCGGACACGCCGTCGCGTCCGATACCGAGCATCTCCCGGCATTCGGCGACCCGGGTGTCCCTCCCGTGGAAGCTGGCGATCATGGCCAGGCAGGCCGCGGCGCATTCGGTGGAGGTGAGCTGGTGTCGCAGCGGGACCCTGCTCATCGGCGCTCACCTCCGATGGGCGCGTCGAGCAGAAGCACGGACGGGACGTGTTCGGGCCGGGCGAGCCTGAGCAGGCCGTACCCGATTCCGGCCAGCCCGTTCATCAGGCCGGGGGTGGGGGCGGCGCCGGGCGCGCCCCAGCGGGGGCCGCGCCGGGCCAGGTCGTCGAGGAGGTGGGCCGTGCGTGCCGTCAGCAGCTCGGCCGCCTCCGGCCGGTGGCGCAGCTGGATGAGCAGTTCGAGGTTGCCCAGCTCGCCGTGGCAGAGGCTGTGGTTGGCCATCGGCCCGCGCTCCAGTTCGGCGGCGAGCGCGCGGTCGAGGTCCCGGTCGAGGTGCTCGGACGCCGGGCCGCCGACACGCGACAGGCCGATGCCGGGTGCTCCGTGGCACCAGGCGTGGAGCATGTCGTCGCCGCCCTGTCCCTGCCGGTAGTCGGGCCAGCCCCGCAGGTCCGGCCTGTAGTGCTCGCTCTCGTAGGCGAAGGCGGCCAGGGCGGTGTCACGGGCACGCGGGTCGCCGCCCGCCTCGGCGTAGCGGTGCAGCGCCCAGCCGATGCCGCCCGCGCCGTGGGAGAAGCCGGTCAGCGGCTTGTCGTCGCTCATGGGCGTGTGCCAGGCCACTCCGGCTCCGACGGGGGCCGCGGTGTCCAGCAGGCGTTCGGCGCACGCCTCCGCGGTGCGCCAGGCCGCGGGTGACCCGGTGGCCCGGTGGATCGCGAGCATCGTGGCCAGGGTGCCCGCGGCGCCGACGATGACGTCCAGTGCCTCGTCCTGGGCGGCCGCCTTCGCGCACAGCTCCACCAGGTCCTCGACCGGCCGCGCCAGCCCCGTGTCGTCCAGCAGAGCGGCCAGGTGGATCAGGGTGTACGCGACTCCGCCGAGGCCGGTGAAGGCGCCCATGACGCCTTCCTCCGGTGGGTCCTCGGCCAGCCCCGCGAGAGGGAGGGCCGCGCGTCGCGCCAGGTCGGCGTACCGTTCCTCACCGGTGACGGCGGCGCACTGCGCCAAGAACAGTGCCACGCCGGTGTAGCCGCCGTACAGGTCCCAGCTCAGCGGCCGCGGCATCCAGTACTTCTCCTCGACCAGCTCCAGCCCGAGCCAGTTGACGCGACCGCCGGGTTCCGAGGCACAGGTGTGGCGGTCGACGAGGTCGGCGACGTCCCGGGCGGCGGCGATCAGCCGGGCCTCGTCCGGCCTGTCGGCGGAGACGGAGACGGGGGCGGAGACGGAGGGCGTCGTGCCGACGGCGAGGGCGGCGAGCCCGGAGCGGTCCCGGGTGACCATGGCAGCCCGGATGACCCATTCCTGGCGGGCGCGATCGACACGGCCCATGCCGAGAACCTTGCGGACGGCTCGGCTCAGGCTGGCCTCGGGCAGGATGTCCGGGATGCGAACGCCTCCCGAGGTCCACAGGTCGCGGCTGCCCGGCCTGGTGGTGAAGATCGGGATGTCGCCTGCCCAGAGGTCCTCCGCCTCATGGGCGATCAGCCGCTCGCGGGTGCGGTCGCCGCGGGTGATCGCCCACAGGTGGTCCAGCACGCGGTCACGGTCGAGGCCGTGGCGGAGCACGTCCGGGTGGGTGGACTCCATCATCAGCTTGGCGTACGTGCGGGTCGCCCGCGGGACGACGCGAACCTCGTCGTCGGAGAACGTGGTCATCAGCCGGACCAGTGCGGGGGCGTCGGCCACGATGGCCTCGTAGCCGCGGCCGAACCCGGCCAGCAGGTCGTCGAGGTGGTCGGCGGGGTCGGCCGCGTCCTCGCCCAGGCGCGGGCGGTTGCGCACGCCGGGAAAGACCAGGTGTTCGCGGACCAGCCGCATCTCGTCGGTGCCCTGTCCGGTCCAGGTCGGCGTCTTCATCGGCAGCATGACGTCCTTGTCGCCACCCATGCCGGACAGGTCGATCACGCCGTTCTCGCCCACCATCAGCTCGGGCAGCAGACCGCTGCGGCTCACCGACGACTCCAGGGCGAGCGCCGCGGGGTCCCCCATGAGGCGCTCGATCCCCGCCCCGGGCACCAGCGGGTGCAGCAGGGCCTCCAGGTCGACCAGCACGGGCTGGTCGCCGCAGGCGATCAGGTTCTCGCAGTGGAAATCGGCGCCGTCGAGAGCGTGCAGCATCGCGAGCAGCGCTCCGAGCCGGTGGTAGTAACGGGCGACCTCCCGGCGGTCCTGGCACGGCAGGTGGGGTGCGAACTCCACCCAGCCGTACGGGCCGCGGTCCAGCACGGCCAGGCGGATGAGGTCCAAGCCCGCGACGCGCTCGTTGAGCCAGGCCAGGGCGTCGTTGAAGTGCCGGTGAACGGCCTGCGGGCGCGGCTTGTAGACCACCTGCGCACCCGTTTCGAAGGTCAGGACACTCACCGCGCGGCCGCCCTGGTGGGTGTCGCCGCCGCCCTCGACCGCCGTCAGCGGGCCGGGATCGACGCCGCCCAGCAGCGTCCGCACGATGTCGGGACGGTCCTCGGTGTAGCGGGCGAGCATCTCGCCCCGGCAGGCCGCGAACCGGTCGGCCGTCTGGGCGAGGAGCCTGGCCAGCACCGGGTACTCCTCGCACAGCGCGGCGAGCGCCTCGGGATGACGCCCGAACCATCGGACGAAGTCCGCGAACCGCTCCTCGGGCGTCGCCCCCTCAAGCCGCCGCGAGACGCGCATGACGTTGAGCTCCAAAACCAGCGTCCGCGACGCGAGCGCCGCGAGCCGCTGCCGGAGCTCGACGCCCCAGGCCGCGAGCAGGGCGTCCGCCCGAACGGCGGGGCCGCACGCGTTCAGCGCGTCGCCCAGGCGCCGCAGCGCGTCCTTGGCGAACGGCGTCATGATCGCCGCGAATCCCTCGTCGGCGGGTATCCCGTCCGCGCGGGCGACGGACTCGGCAGGCGCCGCGGCGATCGCCTCCTCGGCCTGTACGGCCCAGTCCGGGCGGGCGACACGACCGGCCAGCACGGCGGGCTCCTCGTCCAGCAGCGAGGCCAGCTCGTCGACGGTGAGCCCGGCCGCGGCCAGCCGCCGGTCGAACTGTCCGCTCTCCAGCAGCCCGTGAGCGTTCCGCCACTCCCGCAGCCGCCAGCGCGCGGTCTCGCCGGCCGACTCCGGCGACCGGCCGACAGGGATGTCTCCGCCGGTCCGGTCCAGCCGCTCGGCCAGCGTCAGTCCGCCGGCCCACCATGCCGCGCCGAGCTCGGGCGCCGCCCCCAGGGTGATTCCGTCTCCGCTCATAGCTGGCACTCTGCCGATGCGCGGCGTCGGCCACATGCGGGAGCCGCCCCCATATTCGCGCGGGCCCGCCGGGGGGTGATGGGGGCATCGGTCACATCAGGTGGGGCGCATCGGCATTCGCGCGAGCTCGGACCGGGGCGCTTGAGAGGACGTCAGGTGGAGCGGCGGCGTTCGCGCGCGCACCGGGGCCGCCCGAGGAGGCGTCAGGTGGGGCGCAGCAACTCGGCCGCGTGCTCGTACACGGCGGCCCGGTCGGGCAGGCCCGTTTTCTGCAGCAGGCTCGCGACGTGCTTCTCCACGGTGCGCGGCGAGATGAACAGCCGCTTGCCGATGTCGACGTTGCCACGCCGCTCGGCGAGCAGGGTGAGCACCTGATACTCCCGCACGCTGACGCCCTGGGCGCGCAGCCCGCTCGGCACCTGTTCCCGTCCGGTGCGGCGCTGCGCCACGGCCGCGCCGGCCCCGCGCAGCATCGCCCGGCAGGCCCCGGTGACCGCGGGGATGCCCGCCTGGTGGAAGTACTCCTCGGCGGTGCGCAGCCAGACCAGCGGCTCGCCCCAGCCGTCCGCCAGGGCGGCCTCGGCGACCAGCCGGAGCCCCAGGTGGTGGGCGAGGGGAAAGGGCCGGGCGGCCTCGGCGGCCCTGCCGAACGCGGCGAGCGCCCCCTCGGGGTCGCCCTGGCGGCCCGACAGCACGGACCGGGCCAGGTGGAGGAAGGTACGGTTCCAGGCCAGTTCGGCGGCCGAGGTGCTCTCCGCGGCGTCGCATTCGGTGGCGCCCGCCCGGTCGGCGAGTACGTCCATGAGCACGCAGAGTCCGTACCTGCCGGTGAGGTAGTAGATGGTGGGGTTGTCGTCCTCCCACTCCCGGGCCCTGATCAGCATCTCGCCGCAGAGGTCGCGGTCCTCCTCCAGCAGCGCGCACATCGCCTGGCACAGGCCGTAGACCACCGGCATGTGCAGGCTGCTCTCACCGCCCCACTCGCGGAACCGCTCCAGCACGCCCTCCATTTCCGCGCGTTTGGCCTGGTGGGCCGCGAGCGTGGCCTGGGCGAGCAGGAGGTACTGGGTGTAGGCGGTGTGGCCGAGCCGGATGGTGGACTCGACGCACGGGACGGCGAGCCCGTGGGCCTCACCGTACTCGCCGCGCAGCACGCCCGTCATGACCAGGGACGCCTGGGTGGAGTGGACCAGGCTGATCGCGCCCGCCTGTGCCGCCGCCCTGCCGACCTCCTCCAGCGGCTCCCGCTCGCCGGTGCGCAGGGCGTGGTTCACGGCCAGGCGCAACATCGCCCGCAGCTTCCACAGCTTCAGGCCGTGGGCGTCGGCGATGGACACCACCCGCGTCAGGCACCGGTCGGGCTCGTCGAACCCACGGGCCCTGGAGAACATCGCCATCCGCTCCCACGCCTGGCAGGCCACCTCGGGGAGCGGGACGCGTTCGGCGACCTCCACGGCTCGCCGTACGAGGGCCTCGGCCGCGGCCATCCGCTGCGGGCTCTGCTGGAGGACCCCGTGGTCGGGGACGATGAGCTGGGCCTCGATCACGTCGACGGCCGCCGTACGGGCCTCGTCCGGGTTGATCTGGAGGAGCCTGCGGAGCGCTGTGACGTGCGCCAGTCCGTCGGCGGTCCCGCCGATCTCGGCGGCGACCCAGGCCAGCTTGGTGCGCAGGTCCATCTCGTGCGGGATGGTCATCGCCAGGTCGCCGCTGATCGGGAGGTCCTTGGCGAGGGCGAAGGCTCGGTCGGCCTGCCCGCTCTCGGTCAGCGCGTGCAACAACCCCTGCAGGACGCGCGCCCGCAGGTCGGCGGGGGCGGATCCGAGCAGGGCGTAGGCGCGTTCGAGCAGCGTGACGGCGAGGTCGGCGGCACCGTCGTCCAGCAGGCGGCGGCCGGCGTCGGCGAGCAGGTCGGCCGCGCCCAGGGGGTCCCCGGCGGTCAGGCGCAGGGTGGCCGCGATCTGGCACCACTCGCCGGGCAGCCCGGGGTACAGCCGCTCCAGCGCGTCGGCGGCGCGGCGCGCGATCGACACCCGCTCGGCCGGGATGAGCGAGGAGCGCAGAGCCTCGGCCATCAGCGCGTGGCGGAAGGCGTACCAGTCGCCGGCGGAGTCGTCCGGCGTGATGAGCCGCGCCCCCGTACCCGCGCGCAGGAACTCCATCACCTCGCGGTCGGCCAGGCCGGTGGCCTCCTGGATCATCGGGATCGGGAAGCGGGAGCCGAAGACCGCCGCCATGTGCAGCGACTCCCGGGCGGAGGAGCTCAGCTGGGCGGCGCGCAGCATGATGCTGCGCACCAGCGTGGTCGGCACGTCGATCGCGGGGTCGCCGTTCAGCCGCCACCGCCGCCCGTCGCGCTCCAGGGCGCCGACGTTCACCATGGCGGCGAGCAGTTCCTCGACGACGAACGGGACGCCCGCCGTATCACGTTCCAGCCGGGTGAGAAGCTGTCGAGGCAGGTCGTCGGGCGAGGCCTCCAGGCAGGCGGCGGTGAGCCGGGCGAGTTGCTCCGGCGGCAGGGGCGCGAGCTCGACGAGGGTCGCGGTCCGCCGCTGGGCGCAGGCCTCGGCGACGGACCGTGCCGGCCCCGCGTGGCTGCGCAGGTTGGCCAGCAGGAAGGCGGGAACCCCGGCGAGGTTGTCGGCCAGGTACTCGACGACGGCGAGTGTGTCGGCGTCCGCGTCGTGCAGGTCCTCCAGGACGAGCAGGCAGCCACCGTCTCGCCCGATGACGGCGAGCAGCCGCAGGACCGCCTCCGCCAGCACCATCACCGACTCCAGATGGTCGGTGCCCCCCGCCCGGCGCCATTCCGGGACCAGCTTGGTGAGCGCCGGCAGATAGGGCGCCAGGGCCGGATCGTCCGGCGGCTCCTTGGTCCTGGTGTAGGAGAGCAGCGCCTCGCACAGCGGTTTGAACGGGATGTCCGCGCTGATGCCCCCGCCCCGTCCCCGCAACGCGATCATCCCTGTGTCGAACGCTTGGTACGCGCATTCCGCGGAAAGGCGGGACTTGCCTATTCCAGGATCGCCGAGCAGGAAAACCGCACCACCCCGGCCGTCTCGCGCGGCGGCGAGGCGCCGGTCGAGTTGCTCGATTTCCCTTTCGCGTCCGACCAGAATGGGGGAGGTATATGACATGACGACAGGTTAACTGCCGCCATGTCACTAAAAATGCCTTTTAGCGAGCACTCAGCGAGACGGGAACGACGGTGTCGTCCCCGCTCATGGCCATCACCGCGTGCGCCGCGGTGTCCGGTGAGCCGAACGCGATCGTCGTCCCCGCCGTCAGGCCGGCCAGCACGAGCGCACGGGTCACCGGGGACACACCGGCCAGCCTGATCATGATCGATCCGGCCGGCGTGCCCAGCCGCTCCTGCCACGACGCGGCCGGCTCCTCGGCGGTCGAACGGTTCTCGGCGTCCTTCTCAAGGTCCATGGATCTCTCCTTCATCAGTGGGCCGCAACAGCAGCACCGACGGTGTCATCTCGGGAAGAGCCAGCCTGAGCAGACCGTGGCCGATACCGGCCAGGCCGTCCAGCAGGCCAGGGGTCGACGCATGGCGGGGAGTACCGCACCGCGCTCCGTAGGTGTCCAGCGAGGCCAGCAGCCTGCCGGCGTGGCGGTGCAGTGACCGCTGTGCCACGGGGTCGCCTCGCCGGGCGAGGGCGCTCAGCGTCTCCAGACGCCCCGCCTCACCGTGGCACAGGCCGTGTCCCCCCAACGGGACGTCGGAGATCGGGAACGCCACCGAATCGCCGGGGAGGGCGGTGTCGGACAGGGCCAGGCGCACTCCCGCCCGGCCGTGGCACCAGGTGCCCCCCTCCGCCGCCCGCGCGGCGGCGTGGACGAGCAGACGAGCGCCGTCCACGCTCTGCCCCTGCCTGGCGAGCGCCCACCCCACGCCCGCGGCGCCGAAGGCGAAACCCGGTGGCAGATCCGCCGCCGAGGGCGCCGCGGCCGCCAGGCGTTCCGCGCACCCGGCCGCCACGCGGCCGGCCGCGGCCGTCCCCGTGCTGCGCCGGACGGCGAGCATCGCGGCCAGGCACCCGGCCAGGCCGTCGTGGACGTCCAGCGGCGACTCGTCGACGACCGCCGCGCCGGCCGCCTCCACCGCGGGCTCCACCCAGCTCGCCACCTCGGCGTCGCCGAGCAAGACCCCGAGCTGTGACAGGCCGTACGCGATGCCGCCGAGACCGCCGAATCCCCCGCAGCCCACGGCTCGCAGCAGAGCCTCGTTCCCGGCGATCCGCTCCAGCAGCCGCGGCAGAGGCCGAACCGCCATCCAGGCGAAGTCCATGTAGCGGGAGATTCCGGTGGCTCGACTCGCCTGTGCCAGGAACAGCGCGACGCCGAGGTACCCGCTGGACAACCCGGCGCCCAACGGCATGATCGTCCACCGGCCGTCCTCCACCGGCTCCAGGCCCAGCCAGTTGACGGTACGACCTTCGCGGTGCGCGGTCGCGCACAGGCGGTCCGCGATGCCCCGCGCGGCGGCCACGAGCGCCGCGCGATGGGGCACCGTGGCCGGCAACGGCGTCTCGGACGGCTCGCCGGGATCATGCCGCCCGCCCGCGACCCGGGTCGCCATCGACGCCTCGATGATCCATTCCTGGTTCTCCCGGTCGGCGGCGCCCAGCCGGGCCAGCTTGGCGGCCACGACGTCCAGCCCGCTCTCTCGCGAACACCACGGCAGCGCCCTGCCCCCGCCATCGCGAATCTCCCGCTCGCCGGGAGACGTGCTGAAGTACGGGATGTCCCCCGCCCACAGGTCGGCCCGCTCGAACGGCACCGCCGCCGACCGCGCGGGGTCGCCGACCGACACGGCGTCCAGCAGGTCGAACACCTCGTCCCTGTCGGCGTCGGACCGCATCACGTCCGGATGCGTCGACTCGATCAGCAGCTCGCCGTAGAAGCGGGTGGGCCGGAGCAGCACGCGGACCTCGGCCTGGCCGAACCTCGCCAGCGGCCCGCGCAGCAATTCGTCGCGTCCCGCCGCGACGGCGTCGTAGGCACGCCGGAAACCGGCCAGCAGATTCGGCAGGTGGTCGGCGGGGTCGGCGTCCACCCCGTTCAGCGTGGGACGATTGACCGCTCCGGCGAAACGGGTGACACCGCGCACCAGCCGCATCGTGTCCGTCCCCTCCTCCTCCCACCGGGCGGACAGGAACGGGTACACCCCGCCCTTGTCCCCGCCCAGGCCGGAGACGTCCAGCGCGCCCTGCTCGCCGACCATCACCTTCGGCAGCAGCGCGGTGCGCTGGACGGAGTCCCGCAGGGCGTGCAGCGCCGGGTCGGCGGACGCCTCCGCGGGCAGCGCCGCGTGGAACAGTGTCTCGACGTCGACCAGCACCGGCCGGTCCGCGCAGGCGACGAGGTTCTCGTAGTGCACGTCGATGGCGTTCAACGCGTACAGCAGGGCGAGCAGCGCACCGGCGCGCGTGTAGAACCGCTCCACCTCGGCCGCGTCCGCGCACGGCTCGGCCGGCACGAACTCGATCCAGCCGTAGCCCTCCCGCCGCACCGCGCGCGGAACGCGCAGGCCCAGACCGGGGACCCGTTCGTTGAGCCAGTCGAGCACCTCGGCGAAGTGCAGGTACGCCTGGACCGGCCGCGGCCGGTAGACGACCTTCGCGCCCCCGGCCAGGGTCACCACCGTGACGGCGCGCCCTCCGAGATGACTGTCGCCCGCGGCGGAGAACTCCACCGGGCTTCCGGGATCACTCCCCAGCAGTTCCCTCAGGCGCTCGCGATCCGCCGCGAAGCGCGTCAGAAGTTCCAGCCCCGCCTCCACCGCCTGGTCGGCGGCCTGGCGCAGCAGTCGGGCGAGGACGGGATACTCCTCAAGCAGTTCGGCGAGTCCTTTTTCGCCGCTCACCCGGCCCACGAAATCGGCGAACCGCTCGGCCGGCGTGTCTCCGGACAGCTCTCCCCTCACCCGCCGCGCGTTCAACTCGAACACCAGGACCCGTGAGGCGACCCGCGTGAGCCGGGCCGTCAGATCCTTCGCGAACCGTTCCCCGACCGAGGCGCCCCAGACCCCGCCCTCCAGTCGTGTCGTGCCGGCGGCCAGCCGCTCCACCGCCCGCCGGACGAACGGGCGCACCGCGTCCGACAGAGTCGCCTCCCGCCCTGCCGGAACACCGGACATGTCCGTAACGGCCTCCGGCGCGCCTGCTCCGGCGACGGGACGCTCCACATCGGGAGCCGCGAGGCGAGCCGCGTCGGAAGCGGTGGCCCGAACGGAGGGACGTGCCGCCGTCCGGGCTCGGGGCGGCACGGCGACGAACGGGCTCGCAGGGTTCACAGCCGTCAAGTATGACGACCACCCCGAACCGCGATATGGGGGCAATGCCCCCATATTTCCGGCGAGCCCTCCTTCGTCGTCTCCCCACCGGGGACTCCGCCCGGTCGACCATCGCTACCGCGCACGGGCCGACGTCCCGCGGTCCGGTTGTCAGCGACCCGATCTCAAGAAGGTCACCCAGGCTCGGAACGGCACGGCGACGAACGGGCTCGCAGGGTTCCGGGCTCATGGGCATCTCACCGGTCGAAGTTGCGGCATTTCCATAGCCGACTATAAGATAGCCGACTATGGAAATAGTCGATGTACTGGCGATCTGCGGGAGCAGCCGGGAGGGATCACACAACCGGGCTCTCCTCCACGTCGCGCAACGGTTGGCGGAGGCCCCGCTGCGGGTGGAGGTGTGGGACGACCATGCCCGGATTCCCCGCCTGGACGCCACTCGCGGGCGCCCCTTCCCTCAGGTCGTCAGCGCGCTACGCGAGCGCGTGGCGGCGGCCGATGCGCTGCTGCTGGTGACGCCGGAGCTGAGCCGCGGCATCCCCGGGCAGATGAAGGATCTCGTCGACTGGCTTTCGATCCTCGCGCCCCCACGCCCACTGGCGGGCAAACCGGTGGCGCTGATGAGCGCGTCACCCAACCGGTTCGGCGGGGTCTTCGCCCAGTTGCAGCTCGGCGACATGCTGCGGCGGGTCGGTGCAGAAGTGCTCTCCGACTTCGATGTGGCGGTCGGCTTCGCCCACCGTCACATCGACGCCGACGGATCCTTGACCGAAGAAGAGGCGCGACACGACATCATCCGGCTGTGGCGGCGCGTCCTCGCCCGCGTCGCGGATGACCGATCGACGGTGCCGGCGTGACCGCCGGACGGCAGATCGCGGCCACACATGGGCCGATCGGTTATGCCCTCGCCGAGGTCACCAGGGCGCACCGCGCCGAGATGCAGCGCCGGATGGCCGAGCTCGGCCTGCACCTGGGCCAGGAGCTTCTCATCGTCGACCTTCACCACAACCCCGAGACCACCCAGGCGGAACTGGTCCAGCGCATCGGCATGGAACAGCCAACCATCGCCAAGGCGATCACCCGCATGGAGCGGGCCGGGTTCGTCGAGCGTGCCCCGGACCCCGGCGATCGCCGGGTGACCCGGCTGCGGCTGACCGAACGCGGCGAGGCCGTGGTCGACGCCGTCGTGGCAGCGTGGGCGCAGGTGGAAAGCCGTGCCGGCGCCGGGCTCGACGAGGCCGACGCCGCGCGTCTCATCCGGCTACTGCACGCCGTCCGCGACAACCTCACCTGATCACCCATAGGAGAAACCCGTGGAACTCGGACTCGCAGGAAAAGTCGTTCTGGTGACCGGCGCGAGCACCGCCATCGGCAGGGCCACCGCGCTGGCCTTCGCCGAGGAGAAGGCACACGTCGCCGTCGGTTACCACACCAACCGGCAGGCCGCGGAGGAGACCGTCGCCATGGCCGAACAGCGCGGAGCCCAGGCGATCGCCTGGCGACTCGACCTCGGCCGCCCCGACTCCCTGGAGGCGGCGGTCGAGGACGCCCGCGCCCGGCTCGGGCCGGTCGACGTCCTGGTCAACAACGCCGTCCGCTGGCCGGACTGGCCCGAGCCCGGCGAGCTGTTCGAGACCGCGCCGCCCGAGCGGTTCGCCACGTCGGTGACCGCGAACCTGGTCGGCCCCTACCTGCTCGCCCGCGCCGTGCTGGCCGACATGCGAGCGAACGGATGGGGCCGCATCGTCAACGTCTCCACAGGACTGGTCGAGGACGGCTTTCCCGGCAACGTCTCCTATGTGGCCGCCAAGGCAGGGCTGCACGGCCTGACCCGGGTGATGTCCAGGGAACTCGCCTCCGCCGGCATCCTCACCAACGTCGTCATGCCAGGCTTCACCCCCGCGGGCAAACCCATGCCGCGACACCTGCTCGACAAGGCGAGCGAGGCCGCCGCGACCAAGCGCGTCAGCCACCCCGACGACGCCGCACGCATGATCGTCTACCTGTGCTCGACCGCCAACACCAACACCACCGGCGAGGCCATCAGGACCGACGGCCACTTCCTCACCCCAGGCTGACCCTTCGGTACCCGGCGTTGCAACCACACGAAAGATGGCCCGGATTTTGGCCAGCATTCCAGCCAAAGAGATACCATGGACTCCATGGAGATCATCCCGATCAGCGAAGCGAAGGACCGGCTGACCGAGTTGGCCGACCGGGCCGCTCGCGAGCACGATCACTTCACGCTCACCCGGAACGGACGACCCCATGCCGTCATCGTGTCCGTGGCCGAGTGGGAGTCCCTGCAGGAGACACTGGAGATCCTCGCCGACCCTGAAATGCGGGCCGACCTGGTCGAGGCCGCTGCCGCCGAGGCACGCGGCGACCTGACCACCGAGGAGGAGATGGCCGCCGTCATGGCCGCCCGCCTTGGCAAGGCGAGCGCGTGAGCGACCGATACACCGTCCTGCTGGATCCGCCTGCCCGCCGTGCACTCGCCTCGGGCCTGCCCGAAACCGTGGCGTCCGCAGCCTGGGAATTGATCACCGGCGCCATCGCACGCGAGCCCTGGCGTGCCGGCAAACCCCTCCAAGAGCCGTACGAAGGGCTGCATGTCGCCCGACGTGGAACGTATCGCGTGGTCTACCGCATCGACGAGGACAAGCGCACCGTGACGATCCAGACGATCAAACACCGCCGAGACGCCTACCGCCCATAAAGGCGAGCGACCGCCGCCGGTACCGGTGTGACCGCCGGACGGCAGATCGCGGTCGGACACGTCGGCGCCGCGAGCATGTGCACGACTTCGCCGCCCCAACGGTGATGCCCGGGTCTCCGATCGGAGACCCGGGCATCACCGTTCCGAGCCGCCTGTCATCGGAACCGGGGCCGTCACCTCGTGACGGACGGCTCCGGTTCCACGGCGCGGCCATTCGGGTCAGGGCCGCGTGGCGGCCGCGCCCGTTTCCTGCTCGCTCAGGGAGTGGGGGTCGGGGTCGGGGTTCCCTCCGTCACGGTGGGGGTCGGCTCTGGAGTGGGGGCGGGCGGCGGCTCCTCCGTGGGCGGCGGGGTCTCGGTGGGAGGCAGCGGAGACTCCGTAGGCGGGAACGGGGTCTCCGTGGGAGGCAGGGGGGTTTCCGCGGGCGGTGGCACCGTGGGGGTCGCGACCGGCGGCGTGGGGCAGATGGCGGGCTCGCGCCACCGGCTGCCCGGCCGCCACTCGTTGACGGACCACCAGCCACCACCCCGCCAGAACCTCTTGTGGGGCCGCGTCAGGCCGAAGACGTAGGCGGCCGTCGCCGTCTCGCCCGAGGTCGTCGCGGTCACCGAGACCCAGTCGCCCTGCCTGAGCGCGTTGTCCCGCCGTCCCGAGAGGGACCTGGTGGTGTCGGCGATCGTGTACACCCGCTCGAAGCCGTCCTGGCTCTTGACGGTGATCGAGTCTTCTGCCAGAGCGGTCGCCTCGCCGGTCTGGGCGAACACCGTGAAGCCGCAGCCGTCCTTCGCCGGCAGGACGAACTCGCCGTGCAGCGTGCCGGGGAACGCCACCGGGGGTACCCGGTGCGGCGTCGTGGCGGTGGGGGTCGGTGTCGGCGTCGGTGTCTCGGTCGAGGGCGGGGGAATCGGTGTCGGGCTCAGCGTGGGTGTCTCGCTCACCGTCACGCTGGGGGTCGGCGCCGGTGATTCCGTCGGTGCGGGCGGCGGCGATGCCGCTGACGCCGGGGAGGCCCCGACGCCGCCCGATGCCACCAGCACGACGGCGGTGGCGATGACCATCGGGCGGGGAATGCGCCGTGGTGGTCCGCCCGGTCCGCTCGACGACACCGCGTCGGGCCTGTCGGGATTTGTTAGCGTCACCTTGTCCTCCATCTGGTTTGATCCGGAACCAGCGGGGGCGTCGAAGTCGAAGGGGTGCTCTCACGCCCGCCGCCGAGACCGAGGACCACCGCCCGGTCGTGGTCCTCCGTCGAGGGGCGCGGGGAAGACTTCCCGCTTCCGGAGCAGCCATGCAGACAAAACAGGCGACGAGCCGACGGCACCGAAACTTTCGCCAGCTCACCGCCACATTTCGCGATTTAGAACAAATCTCCCTCAGGGCCTATGAACACGCCTCGGGTCTCTCGCGTGCACTTCCCCGATCATCGCGAAGTGCGTGAACCGAGACGCGCCTCGGCGAGGACGGTTCAGGAGTAGGCGGCGACCATGCCGACGACGAGACCGGCGAGTGAGACGAGCGTGAGGACGCAGCCGAGAACCACCGCGGCGCGCCTGCCGCGACGCACCTTGAGAACGTAGAGGAACACGTACGGCAGGAAGCCCAGCACACCGACCCCGAGAAACGGCATGGTCAGCGCGGCGAGGACGCCCGAGGTGCCGGTCCGGACGGCGCGGTCGCCCTCGGGGGTGAGCTGGGCGCGTCTGACGTCTCCCGCGGTGGAGTCGGGTGAGGCGTCGACCGGGATCGCGTCTCCGCCGCCGTCGGGCGCGAAGCTGCCCTCGCAGTCGTAACGACCCCGGCCCAGTTCCTCGCACGAGATGACCGTGAGCGTGCCGGGGACGCCGATGGAGCCCGTCGCGAGCCTGAGGTCGGGCACCGCGAACACGAAGGGCAGCACACCCAGGCCCGCCCAGAGGATCAGCAGGATGGTCATGCCGATCTTCCCCGGCGTTCTTCCTGGACCGGGGGTCGGAACCGGCTGGAAGACGTTCGCCACGTCCTCGAAGGCGTTACTCATGGAGGCAGGATGAGGCACGCCACTTGTGAACCACCTGTTGGCGACTTGAGATCGATCCTCACGATGACGCGCTTGGGGCACTCACATCCCGCGAGGGCCTCAGGAGATGCCCTTGGCCGTCCTGGCCTCGGCCTCGGCGGCGTCCAGCTTCGCGGCCTCCTCGGGAGTGGGCGCGGTGCCGCCGAGGTGGCGTGGCTGCCACCAGACGCCCTGCGGGATCTCCGGGTAGCTCCGCTGCGCCTTGTCGAGCATCTCCGACATGCGTTCGCGCAGGTCAGCGGTGATCTTGTCGTAGTCGTCGCCGCGCTGGGGATGCATGGGCTCACCGACCCGGATCGTGATCGGCACGTGCCGCTGGAGCAGTTTCCTGGGGTGGCCCTTGGTCCACAGCCGCTGGGTGCCCCACAGGGAGACCGGGATCATCGGCACCTTGGCGGCGACGGCCATCCGGACCGCGCCGTTCTTGATCTCCTTGACCGTGAAGGACCTGCTGATCGTGGCCTCGGCGAACACGCCGACGACCTCGCCGCCCCTGAGCGCCTTCAGCGCCGCGCCGAACGCGGCGGCCCCGGCCGCGCGGTCGACCGGGATGTGGTGCATGCCGCGCATCAGCGGCCCCGAGATCCGGTGGTCGAAGACCTCCTTCTTCGCCATGAAACGCACCAGGCGCCCGGCGGGCCGCGCGGCCAGGCCGGCGAAGATGAAGTCGAGATAGCTGATGTGATTGCTGACCAGCACGGCTCCGCCGGTCTTCGGGATGCGGTCGGCCCCCTCAATGCTGATCTTGAGGTCCAGCGCGCGGAACAAGGTCAACGCCGCCCCGATGACCGGGGGGTACACGATCTCAGCCATGGCTGAACCGTACCTCAGCCACCCCCTTCCGCCCGACCTCCCCATCCTCCCCGGACGCGCTCGTGCGGGGAGGAACCTCAGTGCCCCCGGAACGCCTCCTCCAGCCACCACGCCCCCCGTGCCCGGCTGACCCTGGCGTGGATCATCAGGGGCCGATCGCGGGCTCCCTCCAGCCACCGGGCCACCGCGGTGAGGTCGGCCCGGTCCCGTACGGTCACCGCCTCGCAGCCGAAGCCTCTGGCGACGGCGGCGATGTCGGCGGGCGGGAAGGTCACGGTGTCCAGGGGGTACCCGTCCGGGCCGAAGTGGTGCACCTCGGCGCCGTAACCGTCGTCGTCGTACACGACGATCACCATCGGAAGGCCGAGCCGTACGACCGTCTCCAGCTCGGCGATGCCCATCAGGGCGCCCCCGTCGCCCAGCGCGGCCACCGGGAGCCGGGCGGGCTGGGCGAGGGCCGCGCCGATCGCGGTGGCGAGGCCGAGTCCGATCGACTGGAACGCCTGCGTGAAGCAGAATCCCCGCTCGTCAGGGACATCGAGGAACATCGATGGATATCCCATGAAATTTCCGGAGTCGATGGAGACGACGCGTTCCGTGGGAAGCAGGTCGTCCAGTTCGATGGTGAGCGTCCGGGGGTCGATCCTGCCGTCACCGCTCTCGTCGACGTAGGGCACGTCCCGCCAGCGGTTCTCCCCCGCGATCCGCGCGGCCAGCCCGGCCGAGCGGTAGCCGGCTCCGTCACCGTCACCGTCCGGGATGCTCTCACCGAGCAGGCGTGCGGCGGCGCGCGCGGTGAGGGCGACGTCGCCGACCACCCCTAGATGGACGGGCCGGTGGGCGCCGAGCGCGGCGTCGTCCAGGTCGACCTGGACGACGGTGGTGTCGCGGCCGATCAGCGTGCCGTGGCGCATGGTCCACATGTTGAGGGCGCAGCCCCAGCCCACGAGCACGTCGGCGTCGCGGATGAGCTCGGCCGTGAGCGGCGAGGCGAAGCCACCGCTCACGTCGAGGTCCCACGGACTGCCCCTGAACAGTCCCCTCGCCACGGCGGAGGTGGCCAGCAGCGCCCCGACCCGCCCGGCGAGTTCCTCGATCTCGCGCCGGGCCCCGCGTGCGCCCCGCCCCGCCACGAAGACGGGACGGCGCGCCGCCGCGAGGATATCCACCAGCCGGGCGACCTCCTCGGCTCCCGGCTCCGGGGATCGAGTTATCTCCCCGACCTCCGGCGACCGAACGCTCTCCCCTGCCCCGGTCCCCGTCCGGACGATCCGCTCGGCTGCCCCTGCCTCGATGTCCGCGCCGTCCGCGAGGGCCGCCTCGACCTGCGCGCACGCGGCGGAAACGGCCAGCCCCTGGACCTGCAGCGGAAGGTTGAGCAGGACCGTACGACGCCCGTCGCGAGCGGTGCGGAACGCCTCGGCCGTGTCGGCGGCGGCGGTCTCCGCCGACCCGATCCGCAGCGGTACGGCACCCACGGCCTCCGCCAGCGCGGCCTGGTCGACGAAGAAGTTCGAGCGGGGCTCGCTCACCTCTCCGGCCAGTACGACGAGCGGGGTGCGGCTCTTGGCGGCCTCGGCGATGCCGGTCATCGCGTTGGTGAGTCCCGGCCCCTGGTGGACGCTGAGCACGGCGACCCCACCGCTGAGGCGGGCGTAGGCGTCGGCCATGGTCGCCGCACCGCCCTCGTGGCGCGCGGCGACGTAGCGCACGCCGTGCGCGACCAGCGCGTTGGTCACGTGGAAGTTGCCGCTGCCCACCACCCCGAAGGCGGTGTCCACTCCGAGTGAGGCGAGGGTCCGTCCCACGACCTCGGCGACGTTCACCTCTCGACCAGGGCCAGCACGCGCAGCGGGCTGCCCGAGCCTCCGACGATGGGCAGCGGTGGCGCGACGACCACGGCGCCGGTCACCGGGAGCCGGTCGAGGTTGCGCAGCTGGGTCAGTCCGTACTTCCCCGCGCCCAGCAGGAACGAGTGACACGGGAAGGCGGGGTCGAAGCCGTGCGCGGCGCCCGCGTCGGTGCCCACGGTCTCCACACCCAGCCCGGCGATCGAGGTCTCCTCGGCCAGCCACCGGGCGCACTCGACCGAGACACCGGGCGTGTGCGGGCCCGTCTCGTTCGCGTTCAGGAAACGCTCCTGGTCGTGGGAGTAGGCGTCCCAGCCGGTGCGGTAGAGCAGCCATCCCCCCTCGGGCAGCGGCCCGTTGACCTTCTCCCACTCCTTGACGTGCGCGACCTCCAGCAGGAAGTCGGGATCCTCGGCAGCCTCCGCGGCGAAGTCGAGCACCACGGCCGGGGCGATCAGCCGTTCGACCGGCACCCGCGAGACGTCCTCGCCGTCCTTGCCGGTGACCCAGTGAACGGGCGCGTCGAAATGGGTGCCGGTGTGCTCACCGGTCACGATGTCGTTCCAGTACCACGCGGGGCCACGATCGTCGTAGTGGCTGATCTCCTTGAGCGTGAACGGGACGGTGTTGCCGAACGGCTCCGGCAGCCGCAGGATCGGCGTCTCCGACGACAGCGGCGCCGTCAGGTCGATCACCTCGATCCCGCCGCTCCGGATGCTCTCCACCAGGTTCCGCAACACCGACATGACGCCTCCAGCAGGGATGAGATCTGGGCAGATCCTCCTACACCGCCACCTCGGACCGCCAGCTTCGTGTGCGCGTGCCGGGACTCCGGGATCCGTACCGGTCTCGCGCCGATCCCCACCCGCCGCTTCGGGATCCGATCCCGGGCAGGAACGGGCTTCCACCGCCGGTGCTTGCCATCGCTTGCGAACAAGGCGAGGTTGGGAGTTGTGAAAAAGCTCATCAACGATGTCGGGTCAGTCGTTCCCGATGCGCTGCGCGGCCTCGCGGCGGCCCATCCCGGGCTCCGGGTGGACGTGGACAACCAGATCGTGTTCCGGGCCTCGGGGCCCCGCCCCGGCAAGGTGGGCCTGGTGTCCGGCGGTGGTTCGGGGCACGAGCCACTGCACGCCGGATTCGTGGGGTACGGCATGCTCGACGCGGCCTGCGCCGGTGAGATCTTCACCTCTCCCGTACCCGACCAGATGATCGAGGCCACCACGGCGGTGGACGGCGGGGCGGGAGTCCTGCACATCGTGAAGAACTACACGGGCGACGTGCTGAACTTCCGGATGGCGGCCGAACTGAGCGGCGAGGAGGGGGTGCGGGTGGAGAGCGTGCTGGTCGACGACGACGTGGCCGTACGCGACTCCCTCTACACGGCGGGGCGCAGGGGCACCGGCGCCACCCTGTTCGTCGAGAAGATCGCCGGGGCGCTCGCCGAGACCGGCGCGCCACTGCCCGAGGTCGCGCGGGTGGCCAGGGAGGTCAACGCCCGCAGCCGTTCCTTCGGGGTCGCGCTGAGCCCCTGCACCACGCCCGCGGCGGGCAGGCCCACCTTCGACCTCTCCGACACCGAGATCGAGCTGGGCATCGGCATCCACGGTGAACCCGGCAGGACGCGCTCGGCCATGCGCCCGGCCCGCGAACTGGTCCACCTCGCGATGGACGCGATCCACGAGGACCTGCCGATCTCCGGCGACACCCTCGTCATGGTGAACGGCATGGGCGGCACGCCGCTGATCGAGCTGTACATCGCCTACGCGGCCGTCGTGGAACACCTGGCGGAGAAGGGGGCGCGGGCGGCGCGCAACCTCGTCGGCAACTACGTGACGAGCCTCGACATGCAGGGATTCTCGATCACGGTCTGCCGGTTGAACGAGGAGCTCACCCGGCTCTGGGACGCCCCCGTCGAGACCTCCGCCCTGCGCTGGGGCCGCTGATGACCTCCGACTCGGGCGCCGGCTCGGGTGCTGACACGCCCACCGGAACACAGGCCGACACGGACACCGGGGCACACACTGACACGAACCAGGCCGAGATGAGCACCGCGTTGGACACCGCCTTTTTCGCCGCCTGGATCGAGGAGATCGCCAGGGTCGTCGCCGCGGAGAAGGAGTGGCTGACCGGTCTGGACGCCGCGATCGGCGACGCCGACCACGGGGCCAACCTCGACCGGGGGTTCACCGCGGTCGCCGGGGCGCTCGCGGCCAAGGGACCCGACACCCCGGGGTCGCTGCTGATGCTGGTGGGCAACACCTTGATCCGCAAGGTCGGCGGGGCGTCCGGCCCCCTCTACGGCACGGCGTTCCGCGAGGCGGGCAGGACGCTGGGCGACACCCCCGAGGTGTCCCTCGCGCAACTCCACACCGCTCTGGAGGCCGGGCTCGCCGGGGTGCGGAAGCTGGGCGCGGCCGCCGAGGGTGACAAGACCATGGTGGACGCCCTCGCCCCGGCCGTACGGGCACTGGAGCAGGCCGTACGGGACGGCAGGGACCCGGCGGAGGCGATCGGCGCCGCGTCGGAGGCGGCACGTACCGGAGCCGAGGCGACGATCCCGATGCAGGCACGCAAGGGGCGGGCGAGCTATCTCGGGCCGCGCAGCGTGGGCCACGAGGACCCCGGCGCCGCCTCCACCGCGCTCGTCGTCTCCGCCCTGCACACGGTGGCGACGTCGTGGTAGGCATCGTCCTCATCTCGCACAGCGGCCCGCTGGCGGCCGAGGTGGCACGGCTCGCCTCGCAGATCGGCGGCGCGAACGTGCCGCTCGCCGCCGCGGGCGGCACCGAGGACGGCGGTCTCGGGACCAGTCCCGACCTGGTGGCGGCGGCGATCGAGGAGGTGGACCGGGGGGACGGGGTGATCCTCATCCCCGACCTGGGAAGCTCGGTGCTCACCGCCCGGCTCTTCGCCGACGAGCGCGTGGTGATCGCCGACGTGCCGTTCGTCGAGGGGACCATCTCGGCCGTCGTGTCGGCGGGCATCGACTCCTCGCTGGACGTCGTGCTCGCGGCGGCCGAGGAGGCGAGGACCATCCGCAAACTCTGACGCGGAAAACCCCGCCCTCCGCGGGGGAGAGCGGGGTCCGGCGTACACGTGAGGCCGGACGGCGCGGGCCAAGGCTCCGGCGCACGACGCGGAGGCGCGGCGCGAGCCGAGGCCCGGCGCACGACGCGGAGGCGCGGAGGCGCGGAGGCGCGGAGGTGCGACGCGAGCCGAGGCCCGGCGCACGACGCGGAGGCGCGGAGGTGCGGTGCCGAGGCTCCGGCGCATGGCGCGCGAAGGTGCGGGCTAGCGCATGGCCAGCAGGCCCTCCAGCAGGCCGAGGACGGCCTGGATCGGAGGGGGCGTGGTCCCGAACTCCACGTCGGTCCCGCTGACGGAGTCCATCACGCTGACCGAGCTCTGCGGCAGCCCCCAGCGCTCACCGCCGTCGTGCCCCACGCCGACCTCGATACCGGCGAAGGTGACGTACTCCCAGTTCTTGAGGTCCCTCCTGAGCGCCTCGTGACCGCGTGCCGTGGCCCACTCGGCGACGGCCACGAGGATGCCGCCGAGCGTGTTCTCGCGCTCCTTCAGGTCTCCGGACTGGAGTTCCTCGATCTGACGGTCCAGCTCGGCGCGCTGGGCGAGGAGGGCGTTGAGGTCGCTCATGGGGGGCCTTTCGGGGAGGTGAGAAGTGTGCGGGCGGGACACCGGGCTCTTCAAAAAAGGTCGTGCACGAGGGAACCGGGCCCGTACCCGGGCAGAACCTCGCCGCGATCCACGAGCTGCTGGAGGCTTCGCCGATCCTCGGAGAGGACATTGCCGTCATGCGTCACATAATGGTGCCGTATGAGCCCACTCGGCGTCGATCTATCCCGATGGAATCCTCATGCTCAGAGACCTCGGGCGTCGAGATATACCCCTCGCGGCGTCGTCGCGCCGGTCAGGGCACGGCGTCCCGGGCGCGGGCGGTGAGGTCGAGATACTCCTCGCGGCCCAGCGTACGGGCCTCGAAGCCGAGTCCGTGCCGCGCGGCGAAGCGGTGCGCCTCCTCCGGCGGCCACGGCCCCGGCAGGTGGCGTACGGGCCTTCCCACACCGTCCATCACGAAGAGCCCGGACAGCCTCTCGTGACGGTAGGCCATCAGGCCGCCGACACAGCGGGATTCGGGTCCGATCTCCATGTCGTCGGGGACCATCCGCGAACCGAGCCGGACGCGCAGCGTCGTCCCTCCCCGGACGGAGAGGTACGGTCCGCCGGGCGGCCCGAGCGCGGCGCCGCGCCGGGTGCGCCAGGTGTGCCACGCCTCGCGCGCCGGTTTGAAGACGATGACCAGGGGGGCGAAGAAGACCGCCAGCCACTTGGCGTCCAGCAGGTCCAGCATCATCCCGCCCAGCGCGGACACCCCCCGCCACGCGAGCCAGCCACCCGCCGTGACGACGTAGGCCATCACGAACAACCCGGCCACCCCCGCGCCGGCCGCGACGGCCTTCTTGGCCCTGGACATCCGTGGGACCTCCAGGCCTGCGAGACGCGTCCATCCGGGGGCCCGCCTGCTCAGCGCGGCGCGCACCCCTTTCGACGATGTCTTCAGGGCGTCGTGCACGGGGAGTTTCCGCCCGGCCGCGAAGACGGCCACCTCGTGGACCGGCCAATCGCCGGGAAGGTCGGCGAGCACCAGCCCGTCGGCATCGAGCACGGCGAGCCCGGTGAGAGAGCGCCGCTCCTCCTTGCCGGAGACGATCACCCGGCGCTCGTACCGGTAGTGGTACAGGGAGGCGGGCGCGAGCCGCAGCGAGCGTCCGGCCGCCGGATCCTTCGCGACCAGCGTCGGGCCGTCCCAGCTGAGCGCGGTCGCCGGACAGGGGGTGCCCTCCAGCGCGCCCTCGCGCGGCCTGATCTCGCCGGACACCTCGTCGTACGGCCGGAGCCTGAGCGCCACCTCCCCGGGAGAGTGGTCGCCACGCACCGGAAGCCCCGCGTGCTCCGTGGTGTGCCACCGCGGCGCCCGGTTCTCAAGGTCGGCGCGCCCCTCGAACTCCGTGGCGTAGCCCCGGTACTCGAAGGTCAACCCGGCGTCCTCGGCGAACTCCTCCACCAGGTGGCGATGTCTGGCCCCCGGGGAATCGAGCACGACCCTCCCGCCGGTGTCGCGGACCGTGATCCCGTAGACGACCCCGCTCTCGCGGGGAAGGCGGTACAGGACCAGGCCGACCGCGCGTTCCTCGCCGGTGAGCGGCAACCGGATCGGATGGCGGCCCGGCACGTCGACGGCGAGACAGCCGTCGTCCACCCTCATCTCACACCCGCCTCCGGCGAGCACCCGCGTCGCGCCTATCGCTACCCCCGTCTCCCCCGCCCCGAAAATTCCCCCTTTTCCAGGAGCGACGGATAAAGCAAACATAAAGTTCCCGAAACGGCGAGACGCCACCGGGCCTGAAGGCCCCTACTTGTAACGGAAGTAGACGAAGAGGCGGCCGTGGTTCTTGGCGTCCTTGTCGATGCGGTGGTAGAGGGCCTTGATCTCCTTCTGCTCCAGGAAGCGCAGGACCTTCTTCTTCAACTGGCCCGAGCCCTTGCCGGGGATGATCTCGACCTCGGTGGCCTTCTTCCTGATGGCCTCGTCGATGATGCCCCGCAGCGCCTTGTCGATCTCTCCGCCCTTGTTGTAGAGGGGATGTAGATCAAGCTTGAGCTTCAACCGAGCCTCCCGTGTGTCAGGTGCGGCCAGTTTACGCGCGGCGGAACATCCTCCTCGGGGTGGTCGCGTCCTCCCGCCACGGGGCAGCGGGCACGGGGTACGCGAGCACGGAGGCGCCCGAACTGCGGAGGTGCGAGAACACCGCCGAGTCTGCAATCAAATTTGACCAATTCCGGGGATTATTGTGTCAATTTAACGATCTAGGCAAACAAATGCCCCCTAGTTAGGCTCCCTGTCATGATCGGCCGCCCCTGCCGGGTGGCCGAGCACGTGTCACCCGACGGGGAGGGTCGGCGCCCTCCCCGGCATGCCGTGCCCCAGGCATGCCAGGTGGCTTCCCCTCCCTGCCGCGTGATCTGTTCATGCGTGCCGACAGGGAGGTCTCGTTGACCAGAAGGCCCTACTCACCGAGGATCAGACGCGTGGCGGTGCTCGCCGCCGGCGTCGGGCTCGTCGCGGCGATGGCGCCGCCGGCGAGCGCGGATCCCACCCCCACCCCCACGCCGTCCGCCAAATGGACGGCGACTCCCCTGACCGGGGGTGAGCCGATCCAGGGCGCGAAGTCCCCCACCGGCAAACTCGCCCAAAGTGATGAGGGGCTGCTGAAGTCGACCTCGGCCGCCACGGTCAGCGTGATGGTCAAGCTCGACTACGACTCTTTCGCCGCCTATCAGGGCGGCCTCGCCGGACTTCCCGCGACGAGTCCGGCGAAGACCGGAAAGGCTCTTGACATCAAGAGCAACGACGCGAAGAAATACCAGCGACACATCGAGGACGTCGAGAACACCTTCCTCGCCGAACTCGCCAGGAACGTGCCAGGCGCCAGGGCGGGTCAGAAGCTGCGGACCGTCTACGGCGGTATCGCGCTGCGCATTCCCGCCAACAAGGCGGCCTCGCTGCTGAAGCTGCCCGGCGTGGCGGCCGTCCAGGAGGACAAGCCCGAGCAGCTGCTCACCGACTCCAGCCCCGCGTTCATCGGAGCGCCCACGATCTACAACAAGCTGGGCGGCAGCTCCTCCTCGGGCAAGGGCGTCATCGTCGGCATCCTGGACTCCGGCGCCTGGCCCGAGCACCCCCAGTTCGCCGACCCCGGCACGTTGCCCGCCGCACCGGCGACCAAGGACGGCACGCCGCGCACCTGTAACTTCGGCGACAACCCGCTCACCCCTGCGGCCGACCCGTTCGTCTGCAACCGGAAGCTCATCGGTGGCGCCCCGTTCCTGGAGACCTACAACGCGAACGTCGGCGGTGAGACCTTCCCCGACAGTGCCCGCGACTCCAACGGCCACGGCACCCACACCGCGACGACCTCGGCGGGCGGGCCGGTGGCCGACGCGAACCCGCTCGGCATCAGCCGGGGCCCGATCCACGGCATCGCCCCGGCGGCGCACGTGTCGGTCTACAAGGTCTGCGGTGAGGCCGGCTGCTACCCCTCCGACTCCGCCCAGGCGGTCGGCCGGGCCATCCTCGACGGCGTCCGCGTGATCAACTTCTCGATCTCCGGCGGCACCTCCCCCTACAGCGACCCGGTGGAGCTGGCCTTCCTCGACGCGTACTCCGCGGGCGTCCTCGTCTCGGCCTCGGCGGGCAACGCCGGCCCCGGCGCGGCGACCGTCAACCACGTCAGCCCGTGGGTGACCACGGTGGCGGCCTCCACGCAGACCAGGACCTTCCAGTCGACGATCACGCTGTCCGGTTCCGGCGGCGCGACGGCCACGGTGAAGGGCGCCTCCATCACCCCGGGCGTCGCCTCCGCGCTGCCGGTGGTGCGGGCCTCGGCCCCGCCGTACTCCAACCCGCTCTGCACCACGCCCGCACCCCCGGGTCTGTTCACCGGGAAGATCGTCCTCTGTGAGCGCGGCCCCGACCGTGTCCTGAAGGGCTTCAGCGTTCGGCAGGGCGGCGCGGCCGGCATGATCCTGTACAACTCCTCCCCGCTCGACGTGATGACGGACAACCACTGGCTCCCCACCGTCCACATCGACAAGCCCGAGGGGGACGCCCTGCTGGCGTTCCTGTCGGCCAACCCCGGCGCGACGGCCTCGTTCACCCAGGGCACCAAGACCACCTGGCAGGGCGACGCGATCACCACCTTCTCCTCGCGCGGCCCCGGTGGCGACTTCCTCAAGCCGGACGTCACCGCTCCCGGCCTGCACATCCTGGCCGGGCAGACACCGGTGCTGGAGAGCCCGGCCGGTGGCCCGCAGGGCAATCTCTACCAGGCCATCTCGGGCACCTCGATGTCGTCGCCGCACGTCGCGGGTTCCGCGGCCCTGCTGTTCGCGCTGCATCCGACCTGGACTCCCGGCCAGGTGAAGTCCGCGCTGGAGACGACGGCGAAGACCTCGGTCACCAAGCAGGACCGCGTCACCCCGGCCGACCCGTTCGACACCGGCGGCGGGCGCGTCGACCTGACCAAGGCCGGCGACCCCGGCCTGACCCTGGACGAGACGGGCGAGAACTTCGCCGCCTCGGCCGACGACCCGTTGAACCGCATCGACCTGAACCTGCCGTCGGTGAACGCCCCGATCATGCCGGGTCTCATCACCGCCAAGCGGACGTTCACCAACGTCACGAACTCGACGCTCACCTTCACCGCGACGGGCACGACGGTGAACGGCGCGAACATCACGGTGCTGCCGCCGCTGTTCAGCGTGAAGGCGGGCAAGAGCGTCAAGCTCAGCGTGGTGATCACCGCGCCGGACCTGCCGGAGGGTCAGTACTTCGGCCAGGTGAACCTCAAGCAGGTGGGCGGCTCGCGCAACCTGCACCTGCCGGTCGCGTTCGTCCGCAAGCAGGGCGCGGTCCCGGTGGAGCAGACCTGCGCACCGGCCACCATCCCGCGCAACACCGGCGAGTCCACCTGTACGGTGACCGTGCGGAACGACACCCTTGAGAACGCCGAGGTCACGGCGCTCAGCACGCTGGACGGAAAGCTGCGGCTGAACTCGGTGACCGGCGCCACCAAGATCGGTACCCAGATCGCGACGACGAAGACCACCCTCGCGGCCAGGCAGCCGGACAGGCCGGGCATCGCCCCGGGCACCGGTCCCGCCCCGTACCTGCCGCTCGACGCCTTCGGTATCGCGCCGGTACCGATCGGCGACGAGCAGGCGATCAACTTCACCGTGCCCTCGTTCCAGTACGCGGGCCAGACCTACAACAGGATCGGCATCGTCTCCAACGGCTACACGATCGCCGGGGGAAGTTCGGGCTCGGCCGACGTCTCGTTCGAACCGCAGACCCTGCCCGACCCCGCGACCCCGAACAACGTGCTCGCCACCTACTGGACCGACCTGGACGGCACCGGCGCGCCCGGCATCTACGCCGGCACGCTGACCGACGGCGTCAACGACTGGCTCGTCGTCGAGTGGCGGGTCAACCTCTACGGCACGAGCAACCTCAAGGTCTTCCAGCAGTGGATCGGCCTGAACGGGACCGAGGACATCACCTACACCTACGACCCGGGCAACCTGCCCGGTGATCCTCCCGCCGGCTACGGCCTGACCGTGGGCGCCGAGAACGCCGACGGCACCGCGGGCGGCCAGATCACCGGCCCGCCGACCACGGACCTCCGGGTGGCCAGCACGCCCGGCGCCCCCGGCGGCAGCCTGAGCTACACGATGAAGATCAAGGGCGTCGGCGCCGGGATCGGGACGGTGACGACGGGAACGTCGACACCGCAGGTCAAGGGGCTGACGATCGAGGTGGACAAGATAACCGTGCAGTAGCGAGAACGTGATGGGCCCGGCGCGACGCGCCGGGCCCATCCGGGCTTCCTGGGAGGATCACGGCGAGCCGGGGCCGGGCTCACGGATCCGGGAAACGGCCCCTGCCGGGGGCGGTGACAAGGGGTCGTCGCAACTCCTCAGATCGAGACGTTGCGACGACCACGTGAACCCAAGGGGACACGGGGCTCAGGAACTCGCGCCTCGGCGACCCCGGGGCTCGGACTCAGGGATCGAGCCCCGGGACCTCCGGTTCGGAAACCTCGGGTTCAGCGGTGAAGGTAGTCGACCAGGTGGGCCTTCTCGGTCTCCAGCGCCTCGATGGCGCTCTTGACCACGTCACCGATGCTCACGATCCCCGCCAGCCGGCCCGCGCTCACGACCGGCACGTGCCGGATACGGTGCGTGGTCATGGTCTGGCGGAGTCCGTCGACGTTGTCGTCCGGCGAGCAGGTGCGGACCTCGGCCGTCATGATGGAGGACACCGGGTCCTCCAGCACGGCGGCGCCCCGGTCGTGCAGTCGCCGCACCACGTCGCGCTCGGAGACGATGCCCGCGATGGACGAGCCGTCCTCGGACACCACCACGGCGCCGATGTTCTTCTCGGCCAGAACGGCCAGGAACGCGGCGACCGTCGAGTCCGGGCGGATGGTCGCCACCTCCGTGCCCTTGCCTTGAAGAATCGTACCTATCAGCATTGGCATCACCTCGGTTCAGCCTGGCGCGAGTATTCCTACCTTTGCCCTCTTGTGCCACACGCTAAGCACGCAGGAGAGCAAAGTATCGACCGTCAGGTGACGGGCAGCAACCGCACCGCGTCGAGGGCGAGGGTGAGCTCCACGATGTCGAGCGGGCGTGCGAGCGAGCGGCCGGTGAGCTGCTCGATTCGGCGGATGCGGTTGAAAACCGTGTTGCGGTGGCAGTACAGCCGCCCGGCGGCGCGCATGGCCGAGCCCTCGCATCGCAGCCACGCCTCCAGGGTCCCGAGGAGCACCTCCCTGTCGGCCGGGTCGAGGGCGAGGATGGGCCGTAATACGGCACCGCTGAGGTGACCCGCGAGTTCGGGCTGGCTGACCACCAGCGCGGCGGGCAGTCTGTCCTCCAGTCTGGCGATCTCCGGGCCTTCGCCCACGCAGGTCCGCAGGGCCAGTTCGGCGAGCCGCCTGGCGCGGCCCAGCTCGGCCAGTCCCTCGACGACCGGGCTGATCCCGGCGCATCCGGTGACGTACGGGCGAAGCTCTCCGGCGAGGTCGTCCATGTCCGCGTCGCGCAGCAAAACGACCGACACCTCGTAGTCGGGGCGCATCCGCCACAGCAGCCGCATCACGCCCAGGGCGGTCGGCCGCGGAGTGTCGTTCCCGTGGTCGTGGCGGCCGGGCAGCCGGGTGATGACGACGGCGTACCGGCCCAGTTCGGGCAGGTCGAGCGCGGCGGCGGCGCTGCGGACGAGTCCGGCGTCGGCCCGGTCCTCAAGGAGCGCGTCGAGCAGGGCCTGGACCCTCTCGGCTGTGCGGCCGAACAACTCGGACTCCCGTCTCCGGTATGCCTCGGCGGCGGCGATCGCCTGCCGGTCGGTGGCGTGCCACACCTTCGTGGCGCTGCGGATCAGGACAGGCAGGCTGTCCGACTCCTCCTCGGTGACCACGTCGATGAGACCGTCCCACATCACCTGCGCGGAGAGCCGATAGCTGCGCAGCAGGGAGTCCATGGGCAGTCCCTGCTCAGCCCTGCGCCGGGCGGTCCTCTCCGCCTGCGGCACGTCACACCGTTCGGAGCGGGGCAGCAGGATGGCGCCGATACCGTCCCGCATCGCCTCGTAGACGCTCTGCCAGTGGTCGTCGGTGGGAACCATCCGCCGGTACGCCTCGTCGGTGTCACGGATCTTGGCGACGAGCTCGTCGGTGAGCTCGGGAAGTCTCAGCAACAGCCTGCGGGCGGCCAGGCGCATGACCCTGCGTACTTCGTCGTCCGTAACCGGCCGGGTCCCCATCTGGGGATCGTGACAGCAAAACACCTTGCCGAACAAGGTTCTGTTCTGTTTCGTGACCCGGGGTTGTGCACACGCACAACCGGGACCCGTCCCGCATGGGCGTCCGCCCCGACTTCACCCCGCCCTCTGGACGCCGGTGAAGCGTCTCGGTTGGGTGCGTTCATCGGCTGTCAGGAGGCACACATGGACGTGCACGCCCCTCGCCCTCCCGGGGACTCCGGGCTGGCCGTCAGGGATCTGGCGGTGGACTACGGCCCGGTCCCGGCCCTGCGGGGTGTCTCGCTGAGCGTCCCGCGCGGTTCGGTCGTCGCGGTGCTCGGCGGTAACGGCGCGGGGAAGTCGACCCTGCTGCGCGCCGTTTCCGGCACCCTCGGCTTCCACCGGGGCGGCATCACCGCGGGCGAGGTCGGGTTCGGCGGCACACGGCTGTCCGGCGCCGCCACCTCGGCCATCGTGGCGGGGGGTGTCGTCCAGGTACCCGAGGGGCGCAAGGTCTTCGCGCGGATGACGGTCGAGGAGAACCTGCGGGCCGGCGCCCTCGGCGCACCCGACCGGCGGTCGGCGGCCGAGGCGAGGGAGAGGGTGCTCGCGCTCTTCCCCGTGCTCGCCAGGCGCGCCGGACAACGCGCGGGCCTGCTGTCCGGCGGGGAGCAGCAGATGCTCGCCATCGGCCGCGCGCTGATGGCCAGGCCCAGGATGCTGCTGCTCGACGAGCCCACCCTCGGTCTCGCACCGCTGATGGCCGCCAGGATCGCCGAGACCGTCCGCGAGATCAACGCCGACGGCACCACCGTGCTCCTGGTGGAGCAGAACGCCGCGATGGCTCTGTCCCTGGCCTCGTACGCCTACGTGCTGGAGGTCGGCGAGGTGGTGCTGTCGGGGCCGGCCGCGGAACTCGCCGCGAGCGACGAGGTGCGCCGTCGCTACCTTGGCATCGAGGACACCTCCCCGGTCGCGGCCCGTGGGACGCGGAAGGCGGCTCGGCCCGCGCTGTCGAGGTGGTCCGCGTGAGCGACACATACCAACCGGATGGTACGGACCCTTCCATCCCCCGGCTCGACGTGCGTGACGTGACCGTGCGTTTCGCCGGGCTCACCGCGCTGGACGCGGTCGGCTTCACCGTCGAGCCCGGCAGCCTCCACGCGGTGATCGGGCCCAACGGGGCGGGCAAGTCGACCTTCTTCAACGTCCTGTCGGGCGTCTACCGGGCCGCCTCGGGCAGCGTGCGGTTCGGCGACGCGGAACTGACCTCCCTGGCCCCGCACCGTGTCGCCGCCCTGGGCGTGGCGCGCACCTTCCAGAACATCGCCCTGTCGCCGCGCCTGTCGGTAAGGGACAACCTCATGCTCGGCCGCCACCGGCTGACCCGCGCCGGGTTCCTCTCGGCCGGGTTGCGGCTGCCGTCGGCCCGGCGCGAGGCGGCCGCGCACGGCGAGCGGGTGACCGAGATCGCCGCGTTCGTCGGGCTCTCCGAACGGCTGGCCACGCCCGCCGGACTGCTGCCGTACGGCGTGCAGAAGCGCGTGGAGCTGGCGCGGGCCCTGTGCATGGAACCCCGGCTGCTGCTGCTGGACGAGCCGGTCGCCGGCATGAACGGCGGCGAGCGCCGCGACATGGCCGAGTTGATCGTCGCGGTACGGGAGAGCCTCGGCATCTCGATCCTGCTGGTCGAGCACGACATGGGGATCGTCATGCGGCTCGCCGACGCGGTGACGGTCCTGGACTTCGGCAGGCGCATCGCGGACGGTTCTCCCCGCGAGGTGCAGAACGATCCGGAGGTGGTCCGCGCCTACCTGGGCGCGGCGGTGGAAAGCACCGTGGTCGAGAGCGCGACCGCGGTGCTTCCCACCGCCGAGGACGCCACCGAGAGAAACACGACCGTCGAGAACGCGAGCGCGGAAAACACGACGGGCAAGGACACGACCGCTGGAAGCGCGGCGGGCGAGAGCGTGGCGGGCGGGGACGGGGAGGTCGCTTCGTGATCACTTTTCTCGAACTCCTGGTGAACGGGATCTCCGTCGGAGCCGTGTACGCGTTGATCGCCCTGGGCTTCGTCATCATCTTCAAGGCGACCGAGGTGGTGAACTTCGCGCACGCCTCGCTACTGCTGGTCGGCGGCTTCATCGTGGCCAGAACGCACCCGTCGGTGGGCTTCTGGACCGCCCTGCTGCTGGGCGTCGCCGGTGCGGCCGTCGTGGGCGCCCTCATCGAGTTCCTGGTCATCCGCAGGGCGAACACCGCCTCGCACAGCGTGCTGGCGATCGTGACGATCGGCGTCGACATCGTGCTGACGACCGAGCTGACCAGGCGGATCGGCACCGACGTGCTCGCCATGGGCGACCCTTGGCGTGACCGGGTGCTGCATCTGGGTGACGTCAGCGTCGCCCAGACCCGGGTGGTCGCACTGGCCGTCGCGGCGGCCCTGATCACCGCGTTCCTGCTGGCGTTCAAGCACACGAACTGGGGCATCGCCATGCGCGCCACCGCGGAGGACGCGGAGACCGCCGCGCTGATGGGCGTGCGGCGCGGGCGGGTCTCGATGGGAGCCTGGGCGGTCGCCGGGGCGCTCGCCGCCGTCGCGGCGCTCTTCCTGTGCGTCTTCCCGACCCCGGGGCTGGACCGCGGCACCGCCTTCGCGGCGATGAAGGCGTTCCCCGCGGCGATCCTGGGCGGCCTCGACTCCACCACGGGAGCGCTGGCCGGAGGACTGATCATCGGTGTCACCGAGGCCATGATGAGCGGCTACCAGAACGACCTCGCCTTCCTCGGCCGGGGCATCGGCGACGTCGCGCCGTTCCTCGTGATGATCGTGGTCCTGCTCATCCGCCCCGCGGGACTGTTCGGGACGAGGGAGCCGGCACGTGTCTAGGAAGATCATCCTCTCCTGCGCCGCACTGGCCGTGGTGGCGGTCGCCGTACCGTTCTACCTGGAGGGCTTCTGGCTGCAGACCGGGCTCTTCGCGATGTCGGCGGCGATCGGGGCGATCGGTGTCAACCTGCTGACCGGTGCCACCGGCCAGCTGTCCATGGGACACGCCTTCTTCCTGGCGGTCGGCGCGTACGCCTACGTCTACCTCGCCTCCGAGCCGGAGGGCGGCGCACACGCCCTCGGCGGCCTGGGCCTGCCCACCCCCGTGGCGGCGTTGCTCGCGGTGCTCGCGGCGGGCGTCGCGGGCGGCGTGTTCAGCCCCATCGCGGGACGCCTGAAAGGCGCCTACCTCGGCATCGCCACCCTCGCGCTGATCTTCGTCGGCCAGCACGTGCTGTTCAACGCCGAACCCGTGACGGGCGGATACAACGGGCGCCCGGTGCCACCGATGGAGCTGTTCGGGTTCGTGTTCGCCGACACCCCCGAACTGGTGGTCGCGCGGGTGCCCTTTGGTTCGCTGGAGCGGCTGTGGTTTCTGGGCCTGGTCCTGCTGACCGGCGCGGCGCTGTTCGCCCGAGGGGTGCTGCGCGGCCGTCCGGGGAGGGCCATGAACACCATCCGCGACCATGAGATCGCGGCGGGGGTGATGGGCGTGCCGGTGGCCCGCTACCGCGCCGGGGTGTTCGTGCTCTCGTCGATGTACGGAGGGCTGGCCGGGGTCCTGCTCGCGCTGATCTTCCAGCGCACCGTGCCCGACTACTTCGGCCTGCTGCTCTCCCTCGACTACCTTGCGATGATCGTCATCGGTGGACTCGGCTCCGTCGCGGGCGCGGTGATCGGCGCGTTCTTCGTCTCGATGCTCCCCCAGTTGCTCAGCCGCTACAGCGACGCCCTGCCGCTGGTGGCCGAGCCGGGCTCTGGCGGAGTCTCGCCCGCAGAGGCGGCCCGCGTCCTGTACGGCGCCGCCGTCGTCGTCATCGTCCTCTTCCTGCCCGGCGGGCTGCTCGGCCTCGCCGGCCGCCTGCGCCCGGCCGCCGGTCGGCGGCTCGCCCCCGTCCCCGCTTCCTCCGCTCGCGCTTCCCCGGCTCCCGCGGCGACGAAGGCCCCGCCGTCTCCGCCCCCACCCCCCGACTCCCCCGACTCCCCCGACTCCCCCGACACAAGGAACTGATGACATGGGAATCCCAAGAACCCCGGTCCGAGGCGTCGCGGCGCTCGCCGCCCTGGCCCTGGCCGTCACCGCGTGCGCCAGCGAGAAGGCCACCGGGGGCGGCGGGGAGGCCTCCGCCCCCTCCGCCGTCGGGGGGGACGGCGTGAAGACGGGCCCCGGCGTCACCGCCGACAAGATCACGATCGGTCTGATGACCGACCTCACCGGCCCGTACGCCTCGTTCGGCAAGAGCCTGACCCAGGCACAGCAGCTGTACTTCGAGCAGGCGAACGCGGCCGGGGGCGTGTGCGGACGGCAGCTGGAGGCCCTGGTGCGCGACCACGGCTACGACGCGCAGAAGGCGGTCGCGGCCTACACCGAGATCGCCCCGAAGGTGGTGGCGCTCGCCCACGTCGTCGGCTCGCCCATGGTCAACGCGCTCAAGCAGCGCATCGAGACCGACCAGATGCTCACCCTCCCGCAGGCCTGGGCGACCGGACTGCTCGGCAGCAGGGCCATCCAGGTCACCGGGACGACCTACGACATCGACATGATCAACGGGGTTGACTTCCTGACCAGGGAGAAGGGCCTCAAGTCCGGGGACAGGATCGGGCACCTGTACTTCGAGGGCGACTACGGTGAGAGCGCCCTCAACGGCTCCAAGTACGCGTCGGAGAAGCTCGGCCTCACGCTCGTGGAACAGAAGATCAAGGCCACCGACCAGGACATGAGCGCCCAGGTCGCCGCGTTCAAGGCGGAGGGCGTCAAGGCCGTCCTCGTCTCCGTCGGTCCGAGGCAGACCGCCTCGCTCGTCGGCGTCTCGCTCGCCAAGGGCATGGACGTGCCGTTCGTCGGCAGCAACTCGGCCTACTCCCCGCAACTGCTGCCCACTCCGGCCGGGCCCGCCCTGCTGAAGGACTTCTACTACATGACCGCCGGCACGCCGATCAGCTCAGAACTGCCCGCCCTGAAGAAGCTGGCCGCCGACTATACGGCGAAATATCCGGACACGGCCATCGACAGCGGCGTCCCCGCGGGCTACTCGGCGGCGGCGATCGTCGTCGACGCGCTCAAGAAGGCCTGCGAGGGCAAGGACCTGACCCGGGCGGCGGTGGTCGCCGCGCACCGCGGCCAGTCGGCCTGGGGCGAGGAGTTCGGCACGATCATGGACTTCACCGCCTTCGACAGGCCCGCCTCGCTGCTGTCGTACGTGGCCAAGCCGGACAAGGCGGCCCTGGGCGGCGCGGTCGTCTTCGAGGAGGCCGCGACGTCCGACCTGGCCAAGGAGTACCGGGTCCCGGTGGGCTGACCCACGGTCCCCTGTGCTCCTCTGTGCGGCCCGGTACGCGCCGGGTGTGCGGGGCCGCACCGCTCCGGGCTAGCGTGGGGGCGACCAGAGACCTCCGCTCCCGGGAACACGATGACCCAGAAGCTCAACACCGGCAGCCACGACCTGCCGGTCTCCGAGGCCCTCGCCGCGTTCATGAACACCGGCTGGGCCGACACGCACCGCGACGACCTGGCCCCGCTGCCGCAGGCGGCCTACACCGCCAAGCGGCGCGCCGCGCTCGCCGCCCGCTTTCCCGGCGAGCGGCTGGTCGTCCCGTCCGGCACGCTCAAGGTCCGCAGCAACGACAGCGACTACCGGTTCCGGGCGCACAGCGCCTTCGCCTACCTCACCGGCGACCAGGAGCCCGACGACGTGCTGGTCGTCGAGCCCTCAGGGGAGGCCACGTTGTTCCTGCGCCCCCGCTCACCGAGATCGGCGCCGGGCGAGGCCGGGCAGGAGTTCTACCGCGACCGCCGCTACGGCGAGTTCTGGGTGGGCCGCCGCCCCGACCTGGCCGAGGCCGAGGCCCTGCACCAGATCGCCTGCGCGCCGATCGACAGACTGGACGACGTGCTCGGCGGACCGGCGCGGGTGCTGCGCGGGGTGGACGCGTCGGTCGACGCGCGGGTCTCCCCCGGCGACGGCGACGAGGAGCTGGAGACGTTCCTGTCCGAGATGCGGCTGATCAAGGACGAGTGGGAGGTCGCCGAGCTGCAGTTCTCGATCGACGCCACCGTGCGCGGGTTCGAGGACGTGGCGCGGGCCCTGCCGGCCGCGCTGGGACACCGGCGCGGCGAACGCTATCTGGAGGGGGTCTTCGGCCTCCGCGCCCGCCTGGAGGGCAACGCGGTCGGCTACGACAGCATCGTGGCCTCCGGCGCCAACGCGTGCGTGCTGCACTGGATCCGCAACGACGGGCGGCTGGACGCGAACGAACTGCTGCTCCTCGACGCGGGCGTGGAGACCGACCACCTCTACACCGCCGACATCACCAGGACCCTCCCGCTCTCCGGGCGCTTCAGCCCGGTCCAGCGCCAGGTCTACGAGCTGGTGTACGAGGCCCAGGAGGCGGCGATCGCCACCCTGCGCCCCGGTGTGAGCTTTCGTGACTTCCACCGCGCGGCCATGAGGGTCATCGCGGAAGGGCTGCACGACTGGGGTGTGCTGAAGATCGGCGCGGACGAGGCGATGGAGCCCGGCAGCGGCCTGTACCGCCGCTACACGCTGTGCAGCAGCGGCCACATGCTCGGCATGGACGTGCACGACTGCGCCAGGGCCCGCTCGGAGGTCTACCTGGACGGTGTGCTGGAGGAGGGACAGGTGCTGACGGTCGAGCCCGGCCTCTACCTGCAACCGGATGACCTCACGCTTCCGCCGGAACTGCGCGGTATCGGCGTGCGCATCGAGGACGACCTGATCATCACCTCCGACGGCGCCCGCCTCATGTCGGCCGGGCTGCCCCGCCACCCCGACAAGGTGGAGAGATGGATGGAGGATTCAGGCGTCACGAGTTGAGCGGGCGAGGACGGCAGACGACGGCAGACGACGGCAGACGACGGCAGACGACGACTGGGAAAAGGTCGCCGCGCTCTCGACCTCGGGCAGGGCGGCGATCTTTTCGCGGATCCGCCGCCTCCGCCACACCCTCACGTGCGTTCCTTCACCTGCCCCATCGGCGGCGTGGCCGATCCCGGCTGGTCATCGGGGTTGGGAGCGACAGCGGGAACCACAGGAGTTCCCTCACCTCGCCGCCTCGCCACCACGAGCGAACGACGCCTTCTGAGGTAGATTCTGATCTATGACCCCGAAGCAAGCCCCGCCCGGCGAGCGAAGTGGTCGACTGGGGGGTGGACCCGTTGGAGTCGTGGTCACACGCGCGGTGAACGAAAGTGGTGAGCGGCCGGTGAAAGATCAGGAGCCTCGCTGGCTGTCCTCCGTCGAGCAACGGGCATGGCGTGCCCACCTCGCCGCGCACAAGCTCCTCGAGCATCGCCTCGATCGTGAGCTCCAACCCCTCGGACTCTCGTTCAACGACTACGAGATCCTGGTGAACCTGTCGGAGACCTCCGGTCAGCGCATGCGGATGAGCGATCTGGCGGAGGCCACGATCCAGTCCCGCAGCCGCCTGTCACATCAGATCTCCCGGATGGAGGCCGCCGGTCTGGTCGCCAGGGAGACCTGCGCCGACGACAGGCGCGGCACCTTCGCCGTCCTCACCGAGCACGGCTGGGCCACCATCCAGAAGGTCGCACCCCACCACGTGACCGGCGTGCGCCGTCACTTCATCGACCTGCTCACCGACGATCAGCTGATCGAACTGGAAGCGGCGTACGCGCCGGTGGTCAAGCACCTCAAAAGCATCCGCTGACGCGAAACCGATACCGGTCGTTCCTCGTTAGTAGACCGGAAGGTCGTTACGATCCGCCCATGTCTGCTCGCCGGATCCTCATCACCGCGGTGATCGCCGCGTTATCCCTGGTCACCGCATGCAGTGGCGGCGGTGCCTCCGACGGCACGACAGCCCTTCCCAGCGGAGCCGAGCTGGTCAAGAAGTCCGCGGAGGCGATGCGCTCCGTGAAGTCCGCCACCTTCTCCCTGGAGACCGAGGGCACCCCACCCGTACCGGTCAAGAAGGCCTCCGGTCGTCTCAGCGGGACCGGCGACGCGGACGGCACCCTCCAGATCGACGTACTGGGCAGTCTCCAGGAGATCAACTTCGTGCTGATCGGGGAGACCGTCCACTTCAAGGGCGTGACCGGCGGCTTCCAGCAGATGTCGCGGAGCCAGCTGGCGGCGATCTACGACCCGTCCGCCATCCTCAACCCGGAGAAGGGCGTCGTACAGCTACTGACCAACGCGCTCGACGCGAAGACCCAGGCGGCGGAGAAGCTGGACGGCGTCGACACCTACCGGGTCTCGGCGACGCTCTCCCAGCAGGTGCTCGCCACGATGGTGCCCGGTCTCACCCAGAATGTCGACGCGGTGCTCTGGATCGACAAGGCCACCAACCGGCTGCTCAAGGCGGACCTGCCACTGACCGACGGCAAGGTGATCGTGGCCTTCGGCGACTACGACGTGCCGGTCCAGGTCACCGCTCCGGCGGAGTGACGGTGACCCGCACAGTGACCCGCACGGTGACCCGCAGATGACCTACACCGCCTCGGGCGACGCCCTTCCCACCCGGCGGCGAACCGCCCTCGGCGTCGGCGGCACCGCGGTGCTGCTCGCGGCCCTGGACGCCTACGTCGTGGTGACCGTCCTCGTCGACATCGCGAGGGACGTCGACGTTCCCCTCAACCACCTGGAGCGGGCCACCCCGATCGTCACCGGTTTCCTGCTCGGCTACATCGCGGCCATGCCGCTGCTCGGCCAGCTCTCCGACCGGTACGGCAGGCGCCCGCTCATCCACCTGTGCCTGGCGGGCTTCGCAGCGGGCTCGGTGATCACCGCGCTGGGTGAGACCGTGCCCTGGCTCGTCGCGGGGCGGACCCTGCAGGGAGTGGCGGGCGGCGCGCTGCTGCCCATCACCATGGCCCTGATCGGGGATTTGTGGGAGGAGGACGAGCGCCCGGTGGCGCTCGGCGCGGTGGGGTCGGCCCAGGAACTCGGCAGCGTGCTGGGCCCTCTGTACGGTGCCGCCCTCGCCGCCCTCGTCCCTGCCGGGCTCCAGATCGGCGGCGTGCAACTCGGCGGCTGGCGGTCGATCTTCTGGTTGAACGTCCCACTGGTGGCCCTGGCCGCGGTGGCCGTGCAGCGGTCGGTGCCGCCGCCCTCCCGCGACAGGGAACCCGGGGCGGGAAAGCGCGTCGACGTGGTGGGCGGGCTGCTGCTCGCGCTCTCGCTCGGCCTGCTCGTGGCCGGTCTCTACAACCCCGACCCCGGCCGGTCGGTCCTCCCCCCGTGGGGCATGCCCATGATCGTCGCCGGGGTCGTGTCCGGCGCGGCGTTCGTCGCCTGGGAGTGGCGCTCCAGGACCCGGCTGATCGACATGACGGGGGTGCGGCGCGGCCCGTTCTTCGCCACGCTCGGGGTGAGCTTCCTGACCGGCGCCGCGCTGCTGGTCACCCTGGTCGACGTGCAGCTGTCGGCGCAGACGCTGCTGGGGCTCAACAGCCTGGACGGCGCCCTGGTGCTGTCGCGCTTCCTCGTCGCGCTCTCGGTCGCCGCGCTGGTGGGCGGCGTGATGGCCCGCCGCTACGGCGAACGCGCGGTGACGGTGCTCGGGCTCGCGGTGGCCACGGCCGGGTACGCGCGCATCGGCCAGTGGCCCCTGGACCTGGCCTCGGCCGGATATCGCATGGACGTCGACCTCGTCGTCGCCGGCCTGGGTCTCGGCCTGGTGATCGCCCCGGTCTCCTCCGCGGTGCTGCGGGCCGTGCCCGCCGTCCAGCACGGGGTGGCCTCGGCGGCGGTGGTCGTGGCCCGGATGATGGGCATGCTGCTCGGCGTCGCCGCGCTGTCCGCGTGGGGCTTCCATCGCTTCCAGTCACTCACCGCCGACCTGGACACGCCGCTGCCCTTCGGGGTGGACCCCGTCGTGTACGCCGGGCGGCTCGCCGAGTACCAGGAAAAGGTGAAGGAGGCGCTGCACACCGAGTACAGCGAGATCTTCCTGATCACGGCCGTCCTGTGCGGGGTGGGCGCGCTGGTCGCGCTACTCCTGCCCCGCGGATCCCGGCGAGCCGACCGATCCTGACCCCGACACCCGCGCCGACCGGGCATGAGCCGGAACCGGAACCGGGCACGACCTCGACGCGGAACGGCCCGGTTCCGGCCCTCGACGCGGACCGGAACCAACCCCCGAGAGGCGGTCAGGTGAAGTAGCGCAGCCAGACGTACACCCAGGCCATGAGCGTGCTCAGCACCGTCACGACGATGCCGTACTTGGTGAACTGCCAGAAGCTGATCGGGTGTCCCGTCCGCGCCGCGATGCCGATCGCGACCACGTTCGCGCTGGCCGCGACCGCCGTACCGTTGCCGCCGAAGTCGGCACCCAGCGCGAACGCCCACCACAGCGCCTGCCCGGTCGCCGGATCGGGGGCCTGCGCCACCATCCCCTCGACGACCGGTGCCATCGTCGCGACGTAGGGGATGTTGTCGAAGAAAGCCCCCAGCACGCTGGAGCCGAACAGCAGCGACGTCGCCGCGAGGAAGTAGTCGTCGCCGACCACGTCGATCGCCCACGTCCCGATCGTCGCGATCACACCGGTCTGGACCAGGCCCGCGACCATCACGAACAGTCCCATGAAGAACACCAGCGTCGGCCACTCGACCTCCGCCAGCACCTCCGAGACCGACAGCCGCGACAGCAGGAGCATCACCCCCGCTCCGACGAGGGCGACGATGGACGGCTCGATGTGCACCACCGCGTGCATCCCGAACCCCACCACCACCACGGCGAGCACCGCCAGGCACCGCACGAGCAGGCGTGGGTCGGTGATCGCCCGCCTCTCCTGCAGGGCCATCACCGCGGAGACGTGCTCGGGGTTGTACTGGAAGGAGCTCCTGAACAACACTTTGGTCAGCAGGACGAACACAACGAAGATGATGACCACGACGGGTGCCATGTGCACCAGGAAGTCATTGAACGTCAGCCCCGCCCGACTGCCGATGATGATGTTGGGCGGGTCCCCGATGAGGGTGGCCGCACCACCGATGTTGGAGGCGAGCACCTCCGCGATCAGGTAGGGCTGCGCCGGGATCCGCAGCCGGTCGCACACCACCACCGTGACCGGCGCCACCAGCATGATCGTGGTGACGTTGTCGAGGAAGGGCGAGGCGATCGCTGTGATCACCATCAGCATGACCATGAGCCGGTACGGATCGCCTTTGGACCGCTTGGCCGCCCAGATCGCCAGGTAGTCGAAGATTCCCGTCTGCTTGATGATCCCTACGATGATCATCATCCCCAGCAGCAGGAAGATGACGTTCCAGTCGATGCCCTCGTGCTCGGAGAAGAAAACCTCCGATCCCGGTATCAACCCCAGGACCGCCATCACACCGGCGGCGATGAGGACCACCTTGACCTTGTTGGCCTTCTCGGTGGCGATGAAGAAGAACGCGACTAGAAAGATCGATAGGGCGAGCAGCGCGCTCAAGACTCACCCAGACCGAAGACCGCCAGGCTGGTGAGGAGCCGCTCCAGCGTGATCGCCCCGATCAGTGAGGCGTCTCGATCGACCACGGCCACGATCGGGCTGCGAGTCCTGGCCATCAGCGCGGCCACCTCGAGCAGGTTCGCCGTCGTGGAGACGGTGACCGGCCTGGCGGCATCGCGCGGCAGGCAGTCGCCGACCGTGCGATTGCCCAGCTCCTGCCAGAACTGGTCCGCGTAGTCCTCGTCGATGGTCCTGGCGAGGGCGGGATCCTCCTGGTAGGAACCGGGCACGGCGAGCCGCAGCACCTGGGTGCCGGGGAGCACCACCTTGGGCCGCGAGAGGTCGTCCACGATGATGAGCCCCGGCAGGCGGCCGATCACCATGATCCTGACCGCCTTCGCGACGGAGTCACCCTTGGTGACCGTCGGAATGGTCACCGCGATGTCGCGCGCTTGCATGGCACCTTCCCGTCGGGGGAGGTGGCGTACCGCGGGCGGTGTGCTCACGAGGCCCCTCCTGTACTCCCTGTGACCCCTGTGGCCTGCGTGGCCCTGGCGATGTCGGCCATCCGTCGTTCGAGGGCGGCGAGCCTGTCGTCCACCGAGCGGCTGTGCAGGACCTGCGCGATCTGGTCGGCCTCGTCCTGCTCCAGCGCGATGGCCTGCGCCGGCTCGTCGCCCGCGCCGTACACCAGAAGCCGCCGCGGTCCGTCGCTCTCCACGATGACCGCGAGTCGCTGACCGTCTCGGGTAGCGAAGTGGAACAGGGTTCCCGTACCGGGGACGGTCGTGCGGGTGATGTCCATATCGGCGATCACTTCCTTCCACTCGTGGTCGCCGTCACGACGCGAGTCGTTCCGCCCAGCGGATCAGGTCCTCGCGGCGCCGCACCTCGACGCGGGTGATCGCCACCAGTGCCACCTCGACGCCCCAGTGGCGGGCCTCGTCGCCGGCCGCGCAGGCGAGGTCGACCCGCTTGGACAGCCGGGACAGGTCGCGTCTCCCGACGTAGTCGCGGACCTCCGCCTCGACGGCGGCGAGTTTGGCGGCGTCCGGTGAGCCCGGGTAGGAGGCGCACGCCACGGGGTCGGCGATGAAGGCTCGGGCGGCCGCGTTCACCGTGATCGTGGCACCGTCGCGGGTGACGGCGTCCAGCCAGAGAATGCCGACATCGCTCGTACCCATCGCCCTCTCCCGTCTGCTGGTGGTCGCCGCCCTTTCATCCCATCGGTCCCACCTCTTCGCCGCCATTGGGGTCGGCACCCATCTGAGCAGGGGTGAAACATGTAGGGGCGGCACACGGGTATGGGAGGCACCCCGGATGGACAGCCTGTGCCACAACGAGGAAGCTGGTCAGATGAGCGAACGCACCCACCGTCAAGCAGGGGCGCGCAGTCCGGGGCGCATCCTGTTCAGGCGGCTGTTCGCGATCAACGGGCTGGTCTTCACCGTCGGTACGCTGGTGCTCGCCCTCTCACCGGCCACCGTCTCCTCCCCGGTGCTCCTGACCGAGATCCCGGTGCTGACGGTCGGCCTGGCGGTGATCCTGACGGCGAACGCCCTGCTCCTGCGCACCAGTCTGGCACCGCTCGACGCGCTCACCGCCCTCATGCAGCGTGTGGACCTGCTGCACCCCCATAATCGGCTGCCCAGCGGCGGCAATCGTGACCTCGCCCACCTGATCGACACCTTCAACGCGATGCTGGACCGGCTGGAGGCCGAACGCAGCGCCAGCAGCGCCCACGCCCTCGCGGCTCAGGAGGGCGAGCGACGCCGCATCGCCCGCGAGCTGCACGACGAGATCGGCCAGAGCCTGACCGTGGTCCTGCTGAGCCTCAAACACGCCGCCAACCGCGCGCCGCAAGAGCTGCGCGAGGACCTGCACGCGGTGCAGGAGAGCGTCCGCGCGAGCCTGGACGAGGTGGGGCAGGTCGCCCGCCGCCTGCGTCCCGGCGTCCTGGAAGACCTCGGCCTGCAGAGCGCCCTCAGCGCGCTGAGCAGCGATTTCTCCCAGAGCACCGGCGTTCCCGTGACACGCAGGGTCGAAGCCGACCTACCCTCGCTGAGCGAGGACGTCGAGCTGGTCCTCTACCGCATCGCCCAGGAGGGCCTGACCAACGCGGCCAGGCACGCCCGGGCATCCAACGTCGAGGTGTCGCTGACCGTCCGGCCCGGCGTCCTGGAACTGCGCATCACCGACGACGGCCGCGGCGGCGTACGCCAGGATGGGGCGGGTATCCGCGGAATGCGGGAGCGCGCCCTGCTCATCGGCGCCCAACTGACCGTGACCTCTCCGCAGGACGGCGGCACCGACGTCCGCCTCACCGTACCGGTCGCCGACACCGAACGGAGAGCCTCATGAGCACTGTGACCCCTGGGACCCCCGGGACCCCCGGGACCCCCGTGAGCGTCGGGAGCCCCACCAGGATCCTGCTCGCCGACGACCACGCCCTGGTCCGCCGCGGACTGCGGCTGATCCTGGACGCCGAGCCCGATCTCAGGGTGGTGGCCGAGGCCGCCAACGGCGCCGAAGCGGTGGAGGCGGCCACTCCCGAGGGGGTCGACCTCGCCATCCTCGACATCGCGATGCCTCGCATGACCGGCCTGCAGGCGGCCCGCGAGATCTCACGGCGCGCGCCCGGCATCCGGCTGCTGATCCTGTCGATGTACGACAACGAGCAGTACTTCTTCGAGGCGCTCAAGGCGGGAGCCTCGGGCTACGTGCTGAAGTCGGTGGCCGACCGCGACCTGCTGGAGGCGTGCAGGGCGGCGATGCGCGGTGAGCCGTTCCTGTATCCGGGTGCCGTCACCGCCCTGATCAGGCACTACCTGCAGCGCGACAGGATGGGGCAGAGCATGCCCGACAGCATCCTCACCCCGCGCGAGGAGGAGATCGTCAAGCTGATCGCCGAGGGCAACTCCGCCAAGCAGGTCGCCGAGACCCTCTTCATCAGCGTGAAGACCGTCGACCGGCATCGCGCCAACATCCTGCAGAAGCTCGGCATGCGCGACCGGCTCGACCTCACCCGCTACGCCATCCGCGCCGGCCTGATCGAACCCTGACCCGCCACCCACGCGGGCCTGATCGACACGAACAGCACGAACCTCGGCGGCGGGGAGGGTGCCCCCGCGCCTTCGATCAATCCTCTCCGCCTCGGCCAGGCGAGGGTGGGGCGAGCTGGAACCAGACGCTCGTGCTTCCGGGTGATCGATGGAAACCCCAGCGGGCCGCCAGGGTGTCGACCAGGGCGAGACCTCGGCCGCTCGGGGATTCCTCCTCGGCCACCCTCGGGTACGGGATCCTGGAGGACCCGCAGTCCCGGACCGCGACCAGCACGCCGCCGGTCGCGAACGCCAGCGAGACGAGGAACTCCCGCTGGACCGCGTGCCGGATCACGTTCCCGGCGAGCTCGCTGGTGAGCAGGACCGCGTCGTCCCTGCGCGGATGGTCCTCCCCCAGCAGGTCGGCGACGAAGGTACGGGCCGACCTGACCTGCGAGGCCGTGGCCGCGAACCGGCGGGAGAAGCTCGGCGAGGCGGACAGCACGTCCAGCGCGAACAGCTGCCAGTCCAGGCCGGAGAACCTCCGATCCGCGCCGTTGAACCGGGCGCTCCGGAACCATCCGGAGATCCCGCCGACGATCAGAGCACGCGAACGCTTCCCCATCATCCCTGTCCCTTCCTTCGTTCACAGAACCGATCGCTCCAGGAACGTTCCATCTCGCCTGACATGGCTTGTCCACATAGCGATACGCCGCCATCCGGCAGCTCACACGGGCGCCACCTTTCGCGGCGAGAGCGGCGTCCTCGACGCTTCGACCTCACCCAACCGCGATTACTGAACGCTTTTGATCGATCGCCTTCGGTGACCTATCGCTGGGGTCTACAGTGAGCTTCGCGGTTCCGGAGCGCAAGCTGGTTGAGCGAAATAGTTACGCCGAGTTTCTTTCTCGGCCCATCCTGATCGAGATCATTACTGCGGGAGGGAAAATGAACACCGACATACCGTCGCTTCGACAGCGCTGGCTCGGCGCGAAACTGGCAGAACTTCGCGCGGCGGCGGGAATCCCTTCACTTGCCATAGCAGCGGACAAATGCAAACGTTCCACGGCCTCGCTCAGCCGCATCGAGAACGGCATGGTCGGCATCCCTCCGCGCGACGTGCCTCCGATCCTGGATGCCTACGGAGTCACCGACCCAGCCGTCCGGGACAAGCTCATGGTCGTCGCGGCTGAGATACAACAGGAACGACGCGGCTGGTGGGTCGAGCACGGCGACGCGTTGGCGCCTTCGTACGTAGACCTGATACGGCTCGAATCGACGGCGACCGAGATCCAAACCTACGAGGCATACCTGATGCCGGGGCTGCTGCAGACAGAGGCGTATGCCCGAACGTTCGTGTCCGCCATGCAAGGCCTGAGCAGCGCCACCGAGCTTGGGGAGTTCGTCGCCGTCCGGGCGGCACGCAAGACCATCCTCAGGCGGCAGGAACCGGTCATCCTACGCGCCGTGATCAGCGAGGCCGCCCTCCGTCATCCCATTGGCGGCCCGGAGATCTTTCGTGATCAGATCGAGTATCTACGCGAGTGCGCGGCATGGCCCAACGTCACCCTGCAGATTCTGCCGTTCACCAGCCAACCTCATCCTGGAATGTCAGGAGCCTTCACCATCCTGCGTCTTCCCAGCCTGGACGTCGCGCATGTCGAGACGATGAACACCGACGCCTACATCGAAGACGAACACAGCGTCGAACAGTATCTCCGAGCTTTCGATCACCTCTGCGATCTTGCCCTGAGCCCTGATAAATCAGTCTCTTTCCTGCAGGAGATAGCCGTTACGCTCTAATTGTCGCGATTTATCCAGGGAGGACGTTCAACGATGGTTGGCGATCAGCATTCCTGCGGAGTTTGGCGTAAAAGCGCTCGCAGCGGCGCTCAGAGCAACTGCGTCGAAGCACGCTTCGACGGCACCGTCGTCTGGCTGCACAACTCCAACAACCCCTCCCCCCACGGTCCCGTCCTCGCCGTCACACCGAAAACCTGGCTTACCCTCCTCGACCAGGTCCGAGCGGGCAACCTCACCCTCAGAAAACCGGCCTCCCCCACCCTCGTCGCGGGTCACCTCCTCATCGGCCTCGACGGCGACCGCGTCACCATCCAGGACAGCGACACCCCGCCCACAATCACCGTCACCTACACACTCGGCGAATGGCACACGTTCCTCGACGGGGTGACCCACGACGACGAGTTCACCCTCCCCTGGCTCCTCGGCACCCCGATCGGCGCCTGACCTTCGGGAAACGACGAACGGCCCGGCGCGGGCCGGGCCGTTCGCGGTGAGGTGCTTACTTCTTCTGCCCCTGGCGCTTCTCGCGGATCTTCATGGTGACCTCGATGGGCGACCCGGCGAAGCCGAACTCCTCGCGGATCCGGCGCTCGATGAAGCGGCGGTAGGTCTCCTCCAGGAAGCCCGAGGTGAACAGCACGAACTTCGGCGGCTCCGTCGACGCCTGCGTGGCGAAGAGGATCTTGGGCTGCTTGCCGCTGCGGACCGGGGGCGGGGTCGCCGCGACCAGGTCGGTCAGGAAGGCGTTGAGCCTGGCGGTGGGCACCCGGGTCGACCAGGAGTCGAGCGCCTTCTCGATCGCGGGGACGATCCGGTCGACGTGCCAGCCGTTCTTCGCGGAGATGTTGATCCGCAGCGCCCACGGCACGCGGACGAGCTGGCGGTCGATCTCCTTCTCCAGGTAGTAGCGGCGGTCCTCGTCCAGCAGGTCCCACTTGTTGAACGCCACGACCATGCACCGGCCGGACTCGATCACCAGGGAGATGATCCGCAGGTCCTGCTCGGTCAGCACCTCGCTCGCGTCGATGAGCACGACCGCGATCTCCGAGCGCTCCAGGGCCCCCCGGGTGCGCATGCTCGCGTAGAAGTCGGCGCCCTTGAGCTCACGGTCGCGCCGCCTGATTCCGGCGGTGTCGACGAAGCGCCAGGTCTTGCCGCCGAGCTCGATCAGCTCGTCCACCGGGTCGCGGGTGGTGCCCGCCATCGGGTCGACGAGCACCCGCTCGGCGCCCGCCAGCTTGTTCAGCAGCGAAGACTTGCCCACGTTGGGCTTGCCGACCAGGGCGACCCTGCGCGGACCGCGCTCGGGGCCGAAGCGCTGCTCGGGCGTCTCGGGCAGCTTTTCGAGGATCACGTCCAGCAGGTCGCCGCTGGAGCGGCCGTGCAGGGCGGAGACCGGCTGCGGCTCGCCCAGGCCGAGGGACCACAGCCCTGCGGCCTCCAGCTCCATCTGCTGGTTGTCGACCTTGTTGGCGGCGAGGATGACCGGCTTGCCAGATCCGCGCAGTACGTGGCCGACGATCTCGTCCGCGTCGGTCACGCCCACGACGGCGTCGACCACGAACAGGATCACGTCGGCCAGCTCGGCCGCGATCTGGGCCTGCTCCGCGATCTTCAGCGCCATGCCGGTCGCGTCGGGGTCCCAGCCTCCGGTGTCGACCACCGTGAACCGGCGCCCCCGCCAGGTGGCGTCGTAGGTGACCCGGTCGCGGGTCACCCCCGGCACGTCCTCCACGACCGCCTCCCGGCGGCCGATGATCCGGTTGACCAGGGTGGACTTGCCCACGTTGGGGCGGCCCACCACGGCCACGACCGGCTGCGGGGAGGTGTCGGGCCCCGCCTCCCGCTGCGAGCTGTCATCGGTCCCTGAATCGGCGAGCTCCGCGTCGATCCAGCCGTTGTCGTCGTCGTATTCCCCGGTCACTCTTTTTCCTTAATTACACGCAGTATTTCGGCGATGACCTCTTCGAGGTTCAGCGCCGTGGTGTCGAGCTCGACGGCGTCGGCCGCCTTCGCCAGCGGGTCTGCCTTCCTGGTCGAGTCGAGGGTGTCGCGGCGGGCCATCGCGGCCCGCTGGGCGTCCACCGTGGTGCCGCTCAGCTCCGCCGTACGGCGCAGGGCCCTGGCCTCCGCGCTCGCGGTCAGGTAGATCTTGACCGCGGCGTCGGGCACCACCACCGTGCCGATGTCACGGCCCTCGACGACAATGCCGCCCGCACCGATGATCTCACGCTGCTCGGCCACCAGACGGCGCCGCACCTCGGGCACCGCGCTCACCGCCGAGACGGCCGCGGTCACCTCCGCGGTGCGGATCGGCGCGAGGGCGTCGACACCGTCGACCGCGATCACCGGCGCGTCCGGGTCGGTGCCCAGCGTGAGAACCGGGTCGAGCGCCCTGGCGGCGATCGCCTCGGGATCGGCGAGGTCGACGCCCCGCTGAAGCATCCACCAGGTGATCGCCCTGTACATCGCGCCGGTATCGAGATAACGCAGCCCCAGGGCTCGCGCCACTCCTCGCGACGCGCTCGACTTGCCCGATCCCGAAGGACCATCCATGGCGACGACCAGTCCGGTCACGACGCGCCTCTCCCTTACAGCCCGCTTCAATTGTCCGTACGAGGCTACCGGGATGCGGGAAGGAACCACGCATCGAACAGGGGCGCCCGCTCCGGAGATGAGCGGGCCTTACAGGACAGGCTCGCTCATGACGCGGCATGCGCGAGGCTCACCCGGACATGAGCGGGCCTCGCGAGAGATCACCCCGGGGTTCGGCGGCGGGCTCCGCCGAACCCTTGACGGATCATCGTGCGAACACCGCGTGATCACACAGGGGCGAGGATCACGGCAGGTGCCAGCCGTTCGCGCGCAGGGCCTCGGCCAGCGCCGTCACCGCCTCCGGTTGCACCCACAGATCGGCGGCGCCCAGCGGCAGGCCGGGGGCGTGCTCAAGCCTGACGTCCTCGATGTTGACGCCCGCCTCCTTGGCCACCTGGAACAGCCTGGCGAGCTCGCCGGGACGGTCGCCGATGATGACCTGGACGACCGCGTAGGTGCGCGCGGGACCGCCGTGCTTGCCGGGAATCCTGCCCGTACCCGCGACGCCCCGGTGCAGCAGATCGGTGACCCGGGTCATGGCGCCGGAATCGACGGAGGCCGCTGCGGCGCGCAGAGAGGCCGCCGCGGCGGCCAGGTCGGCCGCCACCGCCTCCAGCACCTCGGCCACCGGCAGCGCGTTACCCGACAGGATCCCGGTCCAGAGCCTCGGGTCGCTCGCCGCGACGCGGGTGACGTCGCGCACCCCGGGGCCGGCCAGGCCGAGCGCGGTGACCGGCGCCTCCGCGAGGCGGGCGGCCACCGCAGAGGCGGCCACGTGGGGGGCGTGCGAGACGACCGCGACGGCCCTGTCGTGCTCCTCGGCGGCGATCCTGACCGCCTCGCCCCCGCAGAGTTTGACGAGCCCGTGCAGGGCCTCCACGGCGTCCGGTGAGGTCTCCTCGGTCGGGCACAGCGCCCACGGGCGCCCGAGGAACAGGTCCGCCCGCGCCGCGGCGGGGCCCGAGCGCTCACGTCCGGCGAGCGGGTGCCCGGCGACATAGGTCGTCAGGTCGCAGCCGAGGCTCGCGGCCTCCCTGATCGGGAGCGCCTTGACGCTCGCCACGTCGGTGTAGAAACGGGCCGCTCCGGCGCCCTGCAGGGCGGCGAGCTGCCCCGCGACCGCCTGCGGCGGGATCGCGATGATCGCGATGTCCACGGTCACACCCTCGGCCCACTCGACACCGGCGCCCAGCTCCCGCGCCAGCCGCAGGGATCCCGCGTCGCGATCGGCCAGGTGGACGGCCACGCCCTGCTCGCGCAGGGCGAGGGCGATCGAGGTGCCGATCAGGCCCGTACCGACGACCAGGACGCTTTCAAGGCCGCTCACGCGCGTTCCTCCGAGGTGACTCCTCCGCTCCCTGAAGGGAGCGGCTTCTCGCTTCCCTCGGTCGAGGTAGGCGACGGCCAAGCCCTGACCGTTCCAAACACAGGAACGGTAACAGGGAGGCGACTCACCTGCCGGGTAAACCTGGCAGTCCCCTCGCCAAGAACGACGGTGACGCACGAGGAACTCACTGGGCGATGTCCACGCGAAGGGCGACCGCGCCACGAAGGTAGACGTGCTGGATGTCCTGGCGGGGCCGATCGACGTCGACGTGTGCCATCAGCCGCACCACGCGGGGCAGCGCGCCGGGAACGTCGATCTCGGAGGCGCAGATCAGCGGAACGTCGTGAAAGCCGAGCTTGCGGGCGGCCAGAGCGGGAAACTCCGCGGTGAGATCGGGCGTGGCCGTGAAGATCACGCTGATCACGTCATCGGTGGTGAGCCTGTTGCGCCCCATCACCTCCGTCACCAACTCGGTGACGCCGGAGAGGATCTCATCCCGGTCGTTGGCACCGACCTGGATCGCTCCTCGGATCGCCCGCATCATCGCCGCACCTCCACTTCACCGCGCCGGATCACCCTCAGGGTGATCCGGCGCGTCTCAACACACGTTTCAGGAAGGCTACAACCCGACGGCGGCGTAGAGCTCCCCGACTTCCGTGAGGGTGAGTGCCCGGACGGTACCCGGCTTGAGGCGGCCGAGCTTGACCGGGCCGAACTCGATGCGCGCCAGGTCGATGACCGGGTGCCCAACCTCCTCCAGCATGCGGCGGACGATGTGCTTGCGACCCTCGTGCAGCACGATCTCGACCAGGGCCTGCTGGCCGTGCTCCTGGACCAGGGCGAAGGAGTCGGCCTTGGCCAGGCCGTCCTCCAGCTCAATGCCCTTCTTCAGGCGGCGGCCGAGGTCGCGCTCGATCCGGCCGGGAACCTTCGCCCAGTACTTCTTCTGGACCCCGTAGCTCGGATGGGTGAGCCTGTTGGCCAGCTCTCCGTCGTTGGTGAGCAGGATGAGGCCCTCGGTCTCGGTGTCGAGGCGGCCCACGTGGAACAACCGCTCGGTGCGGTCGGCCACGAAGTCGGCCAGCGAGGGACGGCCGTCCGGGTCGGACATGGTGCTGACGACGCCGATCGGCTTGTTGATCGCGAGGTAGACCAGGTCGGGCATGGTCGGCAGGCGCTTGCCGTCGACGTGGATGACCTGCTTGGTGGGGTCGACCCGGGCGCCGAAGCGGCGGACCACCTGACCGTCGACCGTCACCCGGCCCTCGCCGATCATGTCCTCGCAGGCCCGGCGGCTGGCGACACCCGCCTGGGCGAGGACCTTCTGCAGCCGGATGCCGTCGGGGACCTCGGTGGTGTCGCGCTCGTCGGTGTAGTCGCGGTCGTAGAAGTCGGAGTCGCGCTTGGGCTGGCGGGCGGTCTTGAACCGGTCGTTCGCGATCGTCCCGGGCCTGAGCGGCGCCTTCGCCTGGGGGGCACGGTTGGCGGCCCGATCCGAGGGTGCGCGGCGCTCGCCGTACGCCTCAGCGCGGTTGCCGCCGATGGTCTGGACGTCGTCCCGGCGTCCGGTTCTGCCGAAGCGGCCACGGGAACCACCGGCGGGCGCGTCACCGCGACCACGGTCGGAGCCCGGCCTGCCACGCGAGCCGTCGCGCTCCGCGCGGAAACCACCGCGGTCGTCACGACGCGGACCGTCCGAACGGTAACCGCCCTGCGAACCACCGGAGGACGAACCCCCACGCTCATCGCGGCGCGGAGCGTCGGAACGGTAGCCGTCACGGTCGTCACGGCGCGGAGCGTCGGAACGGTAACCACCCTGGGAGCCGCCCGAGGGCCGCTCGTACCGGCTCCGCGAACCGTCACGCTCCGCGCGGAAACCACCGCGATCGTCACGACGCGGACCATCGGAGCGGTAACCACCCTGCGAACCGCCGCGGTCGTCGCGGCGGGGACCGTCAGAGCGGTAACCACCCTGGGAGCCGCCCGAGGGCCGCTCGTACCGGCTCCGCGAACCGTCACGCTCCGCGCGGAAACCACCGCGGTCGTCACGACGCGGACCGTCCGAACGGTAACCACCGGAGGACGAGCCACCACGGTCATCGCGACGCGGAGCGTCGGAACGGTAACCGCCCTGCGAACCACCGGAGGACGAACCACCACGATCGTCACGACGCGGACCATCGGAACGGTAACCACCCGAGGGCGAGCCACCGCGATCGTCACGGCGCGGGCCGTCGGAGCGGTAACCGCCCTGGGAGCCGCCAGAGGGCTTGTCATACCGGCTCCGCGAACCGTCACGGTCGGCGCGGAAACCACCGCGATCATCGCGGCGCGGACCGTCGGAACGGTAACCGCCCTGGGAGCCTCCACGGGAGGAGGAGGGGCCGCCTCGGGAGGAGCCGGAGGAGGATCCGCCTCGGGAGGACCCGCCCCGGAATCCACCGGACTGTGAGCCTCCACGGGGATTGCCACCGCGCGGGGCTCCGCCACGGCCTTGACCGCGTCCATCACCGGACGGGGTACTGCGCCTGCTGTTCACTTCTGCTCCTCTAGGGATTCCATGTCGTCGGGCAGGAAGGGCGCCAGCTCGGGAAGCTCGCCGAGCTCCCGCAGGCCCATCCGCTCGAGAAAATACGAACTTGTCCGGTAGAGCATGGCTTGGCTCTCCGGTTCGGTGCCGGCCTCCTCGACCAGCCCTCTCGTCATCAGCGTGCGCATGACGCCGTCGCTGTTGACACCGCGGATGGCCGCCACCCGGGCCCGGCTCACCGGCTGCCGGTAGGCGACCACGGCCAGGGTCTCCAGGGCGGCCTGGGTGAGGCGCGTCTGCTGGCCGTCGCGGACGAACCGCTCCACGAGCGGTGCGCACTCGGCCCGCGTGTAGAACCGCCAGCCGCCCGCGACCTCTCTCAGGTCAAAACCCCGCCCGGAAGCGGTATATTCCGCCGAAAGCTCACGAATCGCCCGGCTGATCTCGTGGACGGGCCGCTCCAGAACCTGGGCGAGAGTCACCTCCGCGACGGGCTCGTCGACCACCAGCAGGATGGCCTCCAGCCCGGCGCGCAGGTCCGGCTCGGCACTCGGGCCGACCTCGGCACGCGAACCGGCCTCGCCGAACGGTCCGGCCTCAGTGCGTGAACCGGGCTCGGCTCGCGCTTCGGGGTCGGCGTACGGTCCGGCCTCGGCACGCGGACCGGCCTCGGGTGCCAGGTCAGTCATCGGCGGGCTCTTCCTTCGGGCTGTTCAGGGTCTCGTCGTAGTCGTCGGCCACGGCGACGTCGCCGTCGTCACTGCCGGTCCAGGTCACGTGCAACTCCCCGAGAGGCTCCACCTGCTCGAAGGAGACGGCGGCCTCCCGGTAGAGCTCCAGGACGGCCAGGAAACGCGCGACGACCTCGAAGGTGCCGGCGCAGTCGGAGGTGAGGGCCCGGAAAGTCGCCCGGCGCAACCGCCGCAGCCGCTCGACAAGGATAACCGCCTGCTCGCGGACATTGGCGAGCGGTTGGTAGATGTGGGCCACCGAGACCGACGGGGGCGCCTTGGGGGTGAAGGCCCGCTGGGCGATCTCCGCGAGGCGGTCGGGGCCGATGCCGAGGATCAACTCCGGCAGCAGGCTCGCGAACTCGGCCTCCATCGGCACCGTACGGGGGAAGCGCAGCGCCTCCTCGGCCATCCGGCCCGAGAAGACCTTCACGACCTCCTTGTAGGCCCGGTACTGCAGAAGGCGGGCGAACAGCAGGTCACGGGCCTCCAGGAGGGCGAGGTCCTCCTCGTCGTCGACCTCACCCGAGGGCAGCAGCCTCGCGGCCTTGAGATCGAGCAGGGTCGCCGCGACGAGCAGGAAGTGACTCGTCTGGTCCAGATCCCACTCCGGACCCCTCGCCCGGATGTAGGAGATGAACTCGTCGGTGACCTGGCTGAGCGAGACCTCGGTGATGTCCAGCTTGTGCTTGGAGATCAGGCCGAGCAGGAGGTCGAAGGGGCCCTCGAAGACCTCCAGATGCACCTTGAAGGTGCCATCGTCGGTCTTCGGCGGCTCGGTCATCCCTGCATTGTCCCGCACCCGGAGGCGAGATCACTGCTCCAGCGCGGCCCACCTGGCCAGGACTTCCCTCGCGAGCTCGCGGTACGCGCTGGCGCCGAGCGAGGAGGAGTCGAAACTGGTGATGGGCTCACCGGCCACGGTGGCGTCGGGGAAGCGAACCGTCCGGTTGATCACCGTGTGGTAGACCTTGTCGTCGAACGCCTCGACGACCCGGGCCAGCACCTCGCGGCCGTGCAGGGTGCGCGCGTCGTACATGGTGGCGAGCAGGCCCTCGATGACCAGCTCGTCGTTGATGCGCTCCTGGACCTTGATGATGGTGTCCATGAGCAGCGCGACACCGCGCAACGCGAAGAACTCGCACTCCAGCGGCACCATGACGCCGTGCGCGCAGGCGAGCGCGTTGATCGTGAGCAGTCCCAGCGAGGGCTGGCAGTCGATCAGGCACACGTCGTACTCGGGCAGGAGGGGTTTGATCACCCGGCCGAGCACCTGCTCACGGGCGACCTCCGTGACGAGCTGGACCTCGGCGGCCGACAGGTCGATGTTGCTGGGCAGCAGGTCCATGCCCTCGACGCCGGTCTCCAGCAGCACGTCCCTGGCGGTGATCTGCCGCTCCATGAGGAGGTTGTAGACCGTCAGGTCGAGCTGGAGGGGGTTGATCCCGAGGCCGACAGAGAGGGCGCCCTGCGGGTCGAAGTCGACCAGCAGGACCTTGAGCCCGGCCTCCGCCAGCGCGGCGCCCAGGTTGATGGTGGTGGTCGTCTTGCCGACGCCGCCCTTCTGGTTGACCATGGCGACGACCCTCGCCGGCCCGTGCACCGTGCGCGGGGGCGGATCGGGGAAGACCGGTCGGGGACGTCCGGTCGGGCCGAGGACTCCCCCACTGCGAGGGGTCCCGGCGGTCTTGGTGTCGCCCCAGGGATTCTCGGGGTTTGCCGGGGTCGCTCCCCGGATAGAACCGTCGGCGGTCACAGTCACCAGTCGAACCTCCCTGACGGCCTCTAACCGGACCGTCCGGACGGACACTATGGCGTCAACACGTATGCGGCAAGGCGGCACGCCCGGACATAAGCAAGGTCAATCCCGCGTGCGCGAATGCGCCCCGGCATAGACCTCGCGGAGCTTGTCGACCGTGACCTGTGTGTACACCTGGGTGGTGGTCACCGAGGCGTGGCCGAGTAGTTCCTGAACCACCCTAACGTCCACACCCCCGTCAAGGAGGTGAGTTGCGAACGAATGTCGCAACATATGTGGCGACACTCCTTCGAGCCCGCCACGCTCGGCGGCACCCTGAAGGACCTCCCAGGCGCCCTGGCGGGTGAGCCGTCCGCCCCTGGCGTTGAGGAAGAGCCCCGAGGTACCCCGGCCGTGTGAGGCGATACGGGGCCGCGCGCGGGTGAGGTAGGCGCGCAGCGCCTCCTCCGCGAAGCCTCCCAGCGGCACCAGGCGGGTGCGTCCGCCCTTGCCGCGCAGGCACACCCGCCGGGCCTCGGCACCCAGCTCGACGTCGTCGACGGCGAGCCCCACGGCCTCGGAGATGCGCGCGCCGGTGCCGTACAACAGTTCGAGCAGTGCCCGGTTACGCAGTGTGAGCGGGGCTCCGTCCGGTCCCGAGGCGGCGATCAGGCGCTCGACGTCGCGGACGCTGATCGCCTTGGGAAGCCGCCTGAGCTGGCGTGGCGAGCGCACCTCGTGGGCCGGGTCGTGCCGGCAGACGCCCTGGCTCAGCGCGAAGCGGTGCAGGCCGCGCACCGCGGAGACGGCCCGCGCCGCCGAGGCGGCGACGAGGGCCTGGTGCTCGCCGTCGCCTTCCCTGAGCGCCGCCACGAAGGCGGCGACGTCACCCTCGGCGATCTGGCCGAAGGTGACGTGGCCGCGCCGCTTGAGATGTTCCACATATCGCAGGAGGTCACGGCGGTAGGAGGCCAGGGTGTTGGCGGCCAGGCCCCGCTCCACGGCCAGGTGGGCGAGGTAACTGGAGAGGACGGCCTCCGTCTCGCTCAGGGTGTCCTCCTGTCATGCCTCCGGTGCGTCGGCGGGCCGCAGTGAGGCGAATCCATCCGCCGAAGCGGCGTATGCGGCGAGAATACCGGTCACGGCTTGGGAATTGTGGATCATTCCCGCCATGGCACGCCGAACCGCGTCGGACAGGGGAATCCACACCACCGGCATGTCGGCCTCCTCATGCCGGTGGACGAAGTCGAGCTCCCCCTCGGGAATAGGGCTGACGTCCCTGGCGAGGAAGATCCGGGTGCGCTCGTCGCTCATTCCGGGCGAGACGAAGGTGTCGACCAGCGTGTGCCAGGTGTCCGCCCGGTAGCCCGCCTCCTCGGCGAGTTCACGGGCCGCCCCGACCCGCAGGGGCTCGCCCTCGACGTCGCGCAGCCCCGCGGGCAGCTCCCACAGCAGCCGCCGTGCGGGGTGGCGGTACTGGCGGATCAGCAGGACCCGATCCCTGTCGTCGAGGGCCACGACGGCCACGGAGCCCGGGTGGAGGACGTAGTCGCGATTGACGACCTCGCCGTCCGGCATCACGACCGCGTCGGTGACCCCGGTGATGACGCGGGCACGGAAGTGCTCGGTGGAGGAGACGACCTTCCATTCCTCGGAGGCGTCCACGATCTCCAGATCGTCCCGCCCCTCCCCAACTTCCTGAGCCGTCGAGATGTCCTGTCTCCTGTCGACCTCGTGAGCCTCCTGGGCCTTGCGGTCCTTCCCCGCACCCGCTCGCGAGCCGCTCACTTTCCCCGCCCCGCCTTGGCGACGGTGCCGCGGACGTCGGCGTACGTGAGGGCGGCACCGATCAGGCCCTTGAACAGCGGGTGCGCCCGGGTCGGCCGGGAACGGAACTCCGGGTGCGCCTGGGTGCCGATGAAGAAGGGATGGGTGCCGGCGGGCAGCTCGGCGTACTCCACCAGGCGGCCGTCGGGCGAGAGGCCGGAGAAGACCATGCCGGCCTTCTCCAACTGCTCGCGATAGGAGTTGTTGACCTCGTAGCGGTGGCGGTGGCGCTCGTCCACCTTCGCCATGCCGTACAGCCGGCGGGCGAGCGTGTCCTCCCCCAGCCTGGCCGGGTAGAGACCCAGCCTCATGGTGCCGCCCATGTCGCGCTCGCCGGAGACGACGTCCTCCTGGTCGGCCATGGTGGAGATGACCGGGTGGGTGGTCTCCGTGTCGAACTCGGTGCTTCCCGCGTCCTCGATGCCCGCGAGGTTGCGGGCGGCCTCGATGACCATGCACTGCATGCCGAGGCAGATGCCGAGCAGCGGGATCTTGTTCTCCCTGACGTGCCGGATCGCGCCGACCTTGCCCTCGATCCCGCGTACGCCGAAGCCGCCGGGGACCAGGACTCCGTCGACGCCGTCGAGCTCGCGGGCCGCACCCTCGGGGGTCTCGCAGTCGTCGCTCTTCACCCAGCGGATGTTGACGCGTGCGTCGTTGGCGAAGCCGCCCGCGCGCAGCGCCTCGGTGACCGACAGGTAGGCGTCGGGCAGGTCGATGTACTTGCCGACGAGCGCGATCGTGACCTCGTTGGCCGGGCGGTGCACCCGGCGCAGGAGCTGCTCCCACTCCTTCCAGTCGACGTCCCTGAAGGGCAGGCCCAGACGGCGCACCACGTAGGCGTCCAGGCCTTCGGAGTGCAGGACCTTGGGGATGTCGTAGATGCTGGCGGCGTCGATGGCGGAGACGACCGCGTCCTCGTCCACGTCGCACATCAGGCTGATCTTGCGCTTGAGCGAGTTGGTGATCGGCCGGTCGGAACGACACACGATCGCGTCGGGCTGGATACCGATGCTGCGCAGCGCGGCGACCGAGTGCTGGGTCGGCTTGGTCTTCAGCTCGCCGCTCGGCCCGATGTACGGCAGCAGCGAGACGTGGAGGAAGAACACGTTGTCACGGCCGACCTCGTGGCGGACCTGGCGGACGGCCTCCAGGAAGGGCAGCGACTCGATGTCGCCCACGGTGCCGCCGACCTCGGTGATGACCACGTCCACCTCAGGCCCGGCCATCGACCGGATGCGGTCTTTGATCTCGTTGGTGATGTGCGGGATGACCTGCACGGTGTCACCGAGATACTCGCCGCGGCGCTCCTTGGCGATGACGTTGGAGTAGACCTGGCCGGTGGTCACGTTGGCCGAGCCGTGCAGCTCGGTGTCGAGGAAGCGCTCGTAGTGACCGACGTCGAGGTCGGTCTCCGCGCCGTCGTCGGTGACGAACACCTCACCGTGCTGGAACGGGTTCATGGTGCCGGGGTCGACGTTGAGGTAGGGGTCGAGTTTCTGCATGGTGACCCGCAGGCCGCGCAGCTTGAGAAGGCGCCCGAGGCTGGAGGCCGTCAGTCCCTTCCCGAGACTGGAGGCGACGCCGCCGGTGACGAACAGATGCTTGGTGTGTGCGGCGCTGCGCAAGAAGGCTCCCGTGGTCGTTACAGATCGTCGGCTCACCCTTGTGAATGGCCTACAGGTCCACGGGCTCTCAGAATATCAAACGGTGCAGGCGAACTGCCCTAACAACCCCCCACCCGCATTTTTCTCAAACCCAACCAAGCGGTAATTTGATCCGTTATGTCACTTCATGGTGTGGTAAGGCGGGCCATGGGCAGCCTCGTGCACCGGCTCTGGGCGGCGGTTCGCGCGGCCGGCACCATCACTCCCGTCAGCCCCGCCGGATACCGCTTCAGGCGCCTCGGCGAGGGCGCCTGCCTGTCGTTCCCGCCCGGAGCCATCTTCGGCGAGGCCTGGATCGAGATCGGCGACCACACCCTGATCGGCGAGCGGGTCTCCATCTCTGCGGGGATGGGCCCCGGGGTGGACCTGGGTCCGGACTCGATCGTACGGATCGGCGGAAGCTGCTCCATCGGCAGGGGCACGCACATCGTGGGCCACCAGTCGATCGACATCGGCGACGACGTCTTCACCGGCCCGTACGTCTACATCACCGACCAGAACCACGTCTACGACGATCCGGAGGCACCGATCGGCCGCCAGTGGCCGCGCAACAACCCGGTTTCCATCGGGTCGGGATCGTGGCTGGGCACCGGCGCGATCATCCTGCCCGGCACCCGGATCGGCAGGCAGTGCGTGGTGGCGGGCGGGGCGGTGGTGCGCGGGGAGTTCCCCGACCACAGCGTGATCGCGGGCATCCCCGCCAAGGTGGTGCGCCACTACGTACCCGGCCAGGGGTGGCTACCGCCCCACCTGGACGCCGTGGAGAACGCGGAAACAGTGGACGCCATGGAAACGGCGAGGACTGTAGAGGTCACGAGGGTCACGAGGGTCACGGAGGGCATGGAGGGCATGGCCCTCGGGGTCTCGGGGCCAGCGGAGGGCATCGACACCGAGACCGGAGTGATACCCCGGGAGGGGACGGGTCGGGATCGATCGACGGCCGGTAACCGTTGAAGAGGGAGAGAGACACTACGGAGGTGCGATGCTCGCGGCACTGACGGGCCTTGGACTCTCCACAGCGGCCGGGCTCAACGCCTACATCCCGCTGCTGGTGGTCGGCCTGCTCGCCAACTTCACCGACCAGGTACGGCTGCCGCAGGAGTTCGCCTGGCTGTCCAACGGCTGGGTGCTCGGGATCATCGGCGTGCTGCTCCTGGCGGAGTTCGTGCTCGACAAGGTCCCGGTGGTCGACAGCGTCAACGACATGATCCAGACCGTCGTCCGCCCCGCCTCGGGCGGCGTGGTCTTCAGCGCCACCGAGGCCGCGGCCCGGCTGGACGGCTCCACCTGGATGAGCCACAACCCCTGGCTCAGCTGGGTCCTGGGGATCGCGATCGCCCTGACCGTACACACCATGAAGGCGGTCACCAGGCCCGTGGTGAACACCACCACGGCCGGGGTGGGCGCACCCGTGGCCAGCACGGTCGAGGACGCCGGATCACTGGGCATCGCCCTGGTTGCGATCTTCCTGCCGGTCCTGGTCATCGTGATGGTGGCGGGACTGGCGCTGTTCGCCTGGTGGGCGACCCGCAGGATACGACGACGGCGGCGAACGGCCGTCCCGAGCCCACGATGAGAGCGCGTCCGCGCGTCCGCGTCACGGGCCACACCGGACATCACGCCGCCCCCCTCGGCACAGACGGTGCCGTGGCACCCGTCACGGTCGGCGCCGTGTCCCTCACCACACGCGATGCCGTGGCACCCCTCACGGTCGGTTCCACGCCCTCCGCCGGGTGCGTGGCCCCCCTTACCGCGCCGACCGGCTCCACGCGGCTCTACGCCCGCGCGAGGATCGCGGCGCGGGCTATGCTCGAAACATCCCGTCCAGTCCCCGCAGGGAGGTGGCTCCGATCGGCGATTTCCTCATCGTCCTGATGGTGATCCTGCTGTTCTTCCTTCTCCTGGGAGCGGCCGGGATCTACCTGCTGGTCAAGATCGGCAAGAAGGCCACAAAGAAGGCCAGGAGCGTCTCCACCAGGGTCGCCGACCACGTGGCGGCGATGGGCACCGGCGACGCCGCGGAGACCGAGCGGATGCGCCTCGACCTGCGGCGCGAGGTCTCCCTCACCCGCCAGGCCGTCGACCACGCGCTGCGCGACGGCTGGGGCCTGGGCGACCTGCCCCACCTCGTGGCCGAGATCGAGGTGCACGCCGAGCAGCTCGACGCCCAGCTCGCCCACTACGCCCAGGAGCGCCGGGTCTCGCCCTACATCGACCACACGGCGCTGGACCGCCTGCGCGAGCACCACGCCAAGCTGACCACCTCCTGCGCCAGGATCAGGGCCGACCTGCGCAACGACCAGATGGCGCACTCGGCCGGGAGCATCGACGCGATCCAGGGCCGCACCGACCTGGAGATCGAGGCGCGCCGCCGCGCCCCCGACCCCCTGGAACAGATCGACGAGCTCTACAACCGCACGATGGTCAACCGCGCCCGCCCCGACGACTCCCGCTGATCCCCTCGCTGTGGTCCCTTCGTGAAGGGACCACAGCCGGGCAGGCCATCGGCGAAAACCGTCGGCGTCCCCTTATGGTCACCGCATCTCGAACACCCACACGCCATACACGGTGAGTGTCAGGATGACTCCGTCAGGTAATGTTTCCGGGTGTCGCCGAAGGAGGTTCTCTGATGACAGCCGTTTTCCCCGAGTGGTTCTACCCGGGGCCGGCAGGCGGGTGGACCGCCGACATGCTCGATCATCTCCCCCCCGGTGCGCCCCGGCATGTCGAACTGATCGACGGGTCGCTCATCATGATGTCTCCGCAGACCACTTTTCACATGCTCATGCTCAGACTTCTCGAAAGAGAGCTCACACCACCTAACGATCTCGCCGTCGTCCGTGAGATGACCGTGACTCTGGGGATGAGACAGCGACCCGAGCCCGACATCATGGTGGTGGCGAGCTCCGCCCTGACCAGCCTGAGAACGACCTCGTTCAAGCCTGAGGACGTGCACCTGGTGGTCGAGGTGGTCTCCCCCGAGTCGCTGGAGCGAGACCGCACCACCAAGCCGATCAAATACTCCGGCGCCGGGATCAGGCACCTCTGGCGCGTGGAGCAGGAGGACGACAAACCCGTCGTCTACACCTTCGAGCTGGAACCCTCCGTCAAGGCCTACGTCCCCACGGGCATTCACCGGGGGCGGTTGAAGACGGACATCGGCTTCGACGTCGATATCGATCTCGACCTCGGAAGGTTCATCGGCTCGGGAGGCTCGTGAATCAGGAGACCCCCGCCTCGCGCATGTCCCGCACCTCGCGTTTGAGCTCCTTGATCTCGTCGCGGAGCCGGGCGGCGACCTCGAACTGCAGGTCGGTGGCGGCCTGGTGCATCTGCTCGGTGAGCGACTCCATCAGCGCCTCCAGCTGAGCCCTGGGCATCTCTCCGGCGATCGCCCTGGCGTGCTGGCCCGCCTGCTTGATCGCGAACCCCGGGACGGGGGCCTTGCCACGCGACTGCTGACGGCCGCTACCGCCGAGGAGCTGGGCGGTGTCGGCGTCCTCGCGGTTGAGCGAGTCGAGGATGTCGGCGATCTTCTTGCGGAGCGGCTGCGGGTCGATGCCGTTGGCCTCGTTGTAGGCGATCTGCTTGGCCCTGCGGCGGTTGGTCTCGTCGATCGCCCGCTCCATGGAGGGGGTGACCCGGTCGGCGTACATGTGCACCTGGCCGGAGACGTTTCTGGCCGCGCGGCCGATGGTCTGGATCAGGGAGGTCTCCGAACGCAGGAAGCCCTCCTTGTCGGCGTCGAGGATGGCCACCAGCGAGACCTCGGGCAGGTCGAGGCCCTCGCGGAGCAGGTTGATGCCGACCAGCACGTCGAACTCGCCCATCCGCAGCTCGCGCAGCAGCTCGATGCGGCGCAGGGTGTCGACCTCGCTGTGCAGGTAGCGGACCCGGATGCCGAGCTCCAGCAGGTAGTCGGTGAGGTCTTCCGACATCTTCTTGGTCAGCGTGGTGACCAGGACCCGCTCGTCCTTCTCCGTACGGGTGCGGATCTCGTGGACCAGGTCGTCGATCTGCGACTTGGTCGGCTTCACGATCACCTCGGGGTCGATCAGCCCGGTCGGCCGGATGACCTGCTCGACCACGTCACCCTTGGAACGGCCCAGCTCATAGGAGCCTGGGGTGGCCGACAGGTAGACCGTCTGGCCGATCCGCTCCAGGAACTCCTCCCACTTCAGCGGGCGGTTGTCCATCGCGGAGGGCAGGCGGAAGCCGTGGTCGACGAGCGTGCGCTTACGGGAGGCGTCTCCCTCGTACATCGCGCCGATCTGCGGGACGGTCTGGTGGGACTCGTCCAGGACCAGCATGAAGTCTTCGGGGAAGTAGTCGAGCAGGGTGTTGGGCGCGCTGCCCGGGGTGCGCCCGTCCATGTGGCGCGAGTAGTTCTCGATGCCGGAGCAGGTGCCGATCTGGCGCATCATCTCCAGGTCGTAGGTGGTGCGCATGCGCAGCCGCTGGGCCTCCAGGAGCTTGCCCTGGCGCTCCATCGTCTCCAGGGTCTCGGCGAGCTCGGCCTCGATGCCCCGGATCGCGCTCTCCATCCGCTCGGCGCCCGCGACGTAGTGGGAGGCGGGGAAGATGTAGAGCTCGGTGTCCTCGGTGATCACCTCGCCGGTGAGCGGATGCATGGTCGCGAGCTTCTCGATCTCGTCGCCGAACATCTCGATCCGGACGGCGAGCTCCTCGTACTTGGGAATGATCTCGACGGTGTCGCCGCGCACCCGGAAGGTGCCCCGGGTGAAGGCCACGTCGTTGCGGGTGTACTGCATGTCGACCAGGCGGCGCAGCAGGGTGTCGCGGTCGATCTCCTGGCCGACCCTGAGCCTCACCATGCGGTCGACGTACTCCTGCGGGGTGCCGAGGCCGTAGATACAGGAGACGGAGGCCACCACGATCGTGTCGCGGCGGGTCAGCAGCGAGTTGGTCGCCGAGTGGCGCAGCCGCTCGACCTCCTCGTTGATCGAGGAGTCCTTCTCGATGTAGGTGTCGCTCTGCGGGACGTATGCCTCGGGCTGGTAGTAGTCGTAGTAGGAGACGAAGTATTCGACCGCGTTGTTGGGCATCATCTCGCGCAGCTCGTTGGCGAACTGGGCGGCGAGCGTCTTGTTGGGCTGGATGACCAGGGTGGGCCGCTGGAGGCGCTCGATCAGCCAGGCGACCGTGGCGGTCTTGCCCGTGCCCGTGGCGCCCAGCAGGACGTTGTCCCTGTCGCCGGCCGTGACGCGCCGTTCAAGCTCGGCGATCGCGGCGGGCTGGTCGCCCGAAGGGGTCATGTCGGTGACGACCTCGAAGGGTGCCACCTTGCGCTGCAAATCTGTTACCGGCCTCACCTGTCCCACTGTAGGTGGCGTGACCGACAATTCTTCTTCACAGGTCCACGTACGAGTGGGCAGGTGTCAACCGCGTGGCAAGCGATCCGCAAGTGGGGTCCCCTTTACTGTCCCGCGTGCCAACGATCACAAAGCGTGATATATCGAGCTCTCGACGTATCCCGAACCTGGAGGTGTGATGTCCCGCCCAAGAGAAGCCATGCAGTACGCGAGAGCCGCGGCGCAAGCCATAGGACAGGGAGGCGACGTGCGCCAGGTGGTCGGACAGGCCGTGGGGCAGTACGCCGGCCAGTCCGCGGGGCAGTACGCCGGGCAGGTGGCCGAGCAGGTCACCGGACAGAGGCAGGCCAGAGGCACCGAGTCCGTCGGCGACAAGGGCTTCGCGCTCAACCCCTCCGACTTCATGGCCGCCCGTGATCAGGGTTCCTCCATGGGCACGATCATCGAGGCCCGCAGCGCCGCCCTCAACGAGGCCGGGGAGATCGTCAACCAGAGCTTCAGCGGCAGGGGCCCGGCCGGGGAGCCGGTCCACGTCATCTCCCCCGTGGTCATCCCCAAGAGCACCACCGCCAGGGTGGTCGTCCCGCTCGTCGTACTGGCCGGGCTCGGCCTGGTCGGGCTCGTCGCCACCGGGCTGCCCGACGGTTTCCGCGTGCTGTTCGGCCCGCACTACTGGGCCGTGCTGGTGCTGGCCGCGGCGTTCCTGTGGTGGCGCAGGAGCGTGGTCATGGTGCCCGAAGGGTGCAAGGCACTGATCACGAAGTTCGGCAAGCTCGTGACCATCGCCGAACCCGGCCGGGTGACGCTGTTCAACCCGTGGAAGCGGGTCAGCTACATCGTCAACACCACCCGCGAGTATCCCTTCAACGCCCCCATCCGCGAGGCTCCCACCCAGCAGGGAGTCAAGGCGAGCGTCGACCTGTTCCTGCAGTTCCGGATCGAGAACCCCGCCGAGTTCATCTTCGTGCTCGGCTCGGTGAGCGGTTTTCAGGCCAAGCTGCAGAACGCCATCAGCGAGGTCACCCGCTCCCTCATCTACGCCCAGCGCGCCGAGGAGATCTACGACCTGGTGGGCGAGAGCACCATGGGCATGCTGGACAGCCTCAACCATCAGTTCCTGCCCGCCGTGCGGCTCACCGACGTCAACATCACGCACGCCGAGCCCTCCAGCCAGGAGTACCGGATGGACCTCGCCGCTCCCGAGATGATCAGGGTCGCGAAGGAGGCGTACACCTACGAGTACGAGCTGCAGCTGCGCAAGGAGCAGAACGAGGGCGACCTGATCAGGGAGCTCGCCGGGCTGCAGGAGCAGCTGTCGGCCATCCACGCCGAGATCGCCGGGCACCAGGCCAGGATCGACACCGCGCTGGAGCGCGCCTCCCACCAGGCCAAGGCCCAGGGCGGCCAGCGGCTGGTGGAGGCGGAGTCCACCGCGAAGGCGAACGCGGCACTGCTGGAGGCCCAGGCGCTGGACATCCGCTCGCTGAGCGCCGCCGAGGCGCCGGAGATCCTCGACTACCGCTTCCAGCAGGACCTGCTCGACAAGCTGGAGTCCGTCGCCTCGCACCTGCCCCGCCTGGTGCAGGTCGGCGACACCGTCGACATCGACCTGCTCACCCTCGCCAGGCAGCTGGTCGGCAACCCCGAGGCCCAGCTGTTCTCCCAGGCGGACATGGCCGCGATCAGGGCACGGATGACCGAGATCGGCGACCGCGTCGAGAGGCGCGGGGCGGAGATCAGCTCCCTTCTCAACCCGCCCGCCGACACCACCGTCCCCATCCCCGTCCCCGTCGCGGGACGCGTCGCGCAGGAAGAAGAGGTCTGATGAGCGGCAGAGAGTTCTCCAAGATCAAGGAATCCCTCGCCTCCTGGTCGGAGATCCGCCAGCTGCTGCGCGGCGGAGAGTCCGGCCAGCTGGTCCCCGTGGTGATCCCCAAGGACCGCCGCGGCTTCGCCTGGGTGACACTCCTCTTCTTCTCCCTGTACCTCGCCGGTACGGCGGCGTTCGCCGGAGGGGCGCTCTCCTTCCTGGCCGCGATCGGAGCGGTGTTCTCACTGATCGTGGCGCTGGTGTGGCTGTGGCGCCGGGCGATCATCGAGATCGAGGAGGGCACCACGGGCGTGCGCAGCCGGTGGGGCGCCATCGTCGGCACGCTGCCCCCCGGGCGCCACTACCTGTGGCTGCCGTGGGACCGGGTGGACGCGGTGGTCGACACCTCCACCGAGATCCCCTACTCCGCGCCGATCGTGGCCTGCCCGACGGCGGAGAACGTCCCGCTCAAGTCGATCGAGTTCTTCCTGAAGTTCCGCATCGTCGACCCGGTGGCCTTCGTCCGTACGATCGGCGCCGGCAACTTCGACCTGGTGCTCAGCAGCGCCGTACAGGACGCCATCCGCCAGCGCAGCCGCCGGGTGAACACCGAGCGCGCCTACGACCTGCGCGGCTCCGACGTCGGCGACATGCAGGAGCTCCTCACCCGCCAGCTCGGCCGGTACGGCGTGCGCATCACCGGCGCCAACATCCCCGACGTGCAGCTGCCCGACCAGTACCAGCAGCACCTCGCCACCCGCGAGAAGGTCGCCAAGGAGCTGTCGGCCTTCGAGCGCGAGTGGGAGCTCACCCGCAAGCGCAGGATCGACACCCTCCTGATGGAGATCGAACGTTCCAAAAAGACGCGGGACGCGCGTATCGTCGAGGTCAGAGCAGCCGCCAACACCGCGCGTAAGGACGTCGCCCGCATGCTGGAGGAGCACGAGACCGAGGCGCAGCGGGTGCGCTGGGAGATCGAGGCGAAGGGCCGGGCCGAGCTCACCTCCGCCGAGAACGAGGCGAAGGGGCTGCGCAGGCTCGCCGACTCCTACCGCGACAACCGCGCGGTGCTCCAGTACGAGCTGGCCCGCCGCAGGCTCGACGTGGGCGCCAAGCTCGCCGACAGCGCCCCGCGTCCCGTCGTCGTCCGCACCTCCGGCGCCTCCGGCGACCCCTCCGTGCTGTCCACCATGCTTCTGGCCCAGATCCTGCCCGAGCTGAGCAACGGCAACGGCCAGACCAAGCCACAGAGTCAAATCCCCTGATGAGAAATTCTCCAGACCCCAGGAGTACAGATGGTGTTCCGTAAGCTGATGGCCGCGTTCGGCGCCGGTGTCGAGGTCGACACCGTGCTGCAGAACTCGCACGTGCGGCCCGGCGAGGTCCTGCGCGGGCAGGTCAACTTCCGCGGAGGCGGCTCCGACTACAAGGTGGAGGGCATCTTCATCGACTTCACCGCCGTGGTCGAGGTCGAGAGCGGCGACAACGAGTACAAGTCGACGTACAGCTTCCTGCGCCAGCAGATCACCGGGCCGTTCCACCTCGCCGCGGGCGCCCCGCAGTCGGCCCCCTTCCAGATCCAGGTCCCCTGGGAGACCCCGATCAGCGCCGTCGGCGGCCACCCGCTGCACGGTATGAAGCTCGGCGTCTCCACCGAGCTCGCCCTCGCCGGCGCGCTCGACAAGGGCGACCTCGACCCGCTGTTCGTCAACCCGCTGCCCGCCCAGGACCACCTGCTCGGCGCGCTGGACCGGATGGGCTTCCGCTTCAAGAAGGCCGACCTGGAGCGGGGCACCCTGCACGGCTCGCGGATGCCGTTCTTCCAGGAGATCGAGTACTACGCCGGCGGCGAGTACCACCGTCACTTCAACGAGCTTGAGCTCACCTTCATCTCCGGCCCCCAGTCGATGGACGTCATCCTGGAGGCCGACAAGCGCGGCGGCTTCCTGTCCTCCAGCCACGACACCTACAGCCGCTTCACCGTCCACTACAACGACCACCCCGGCCAGGTCGAGCAGTCGCTGCGCGCCGGCCTGCAGGCCATGGCCCAGCGGCGCGGCTGGTTCTAGCCTCCCTCGCGCACGTGCGGGTGTGCCCCGGTCCGCCGGGGCACACCCGTTTCGTGTGTTCGTACGGAACGCGTGGGGGCACTTCGTACCGTGCGCGGGAAGCGCCGAGCCGCGACGTCGTCCCACCTGGCGTAGGGTTCCCGCCAAAGACCGGCCGACGGCCGGGACGGGGACGAAGGGCGGCCGGGTGGGCGCGGGTGACGGCGACGAGACGGTGGCCGCCGCACGGGCGGGCGACGAGTCCGCGTTCACCGCGCTCGTCGAGCGTCACCGGGGTGAGCTGCGCGTGCACTGCTACCGGATGCTGGGCTCGTTCGACGAGGCGGAGGACCTGGTGCAGGAGACGTTCCTGCGCGCCTGGAAGGGCCTCGGCGGTTTCGAGGGGCGCTCGACGCTTCGGACCTGGCTGTACCGGATCGCGACGAACGCGTGCCTCGACACCCTCGACGGCCGGGCCCACCGGGTCCTCCCCCGCCACCTGGCCGGGCCGTCGGATCCGAGCGCCGCGCTCTCGCCCCCGGCCGACATCGCGTGGCTGCAGCCCTACCCCGACCGGCTCTGGGAGCCGGTCGCGCCCGGCGAGGCCGAGCCGGACTCCGTGGCCGTCACCAGGGAGACGATCGAGCTGGCGTTCCTCGCCGCGCTCCAGCACCTGCCGCCCCGGCAGCGGGCGGCGCTGATCCTGCGCGACGTGCTCGGCTGGCCCGCCAAGCGGGTCGCGGCGCTACTGGAGGGCAGCGTGGCCTCGGTGAACAGCGCGCTGCAGCGGGCCAGGGCGACGCTCAAGGAGCACCTGCCGGAACGCCGCCTGGACTGGGCGCCGTCGGCCGAACCCACCGAGCGGGAGCGGGCGGTGCTGCGCCGCTACATGGACTCGATGGAGCGCGCCGACCTCACCGCGATCGCCGACCTGCTCGCCGAGGACGTAAGGACGGAGATGCCGCCGTGGCCCACGTGGTTCAGGGGTCGTGACGCGGTCGTGGCGGCACTGGCGGCGAGCTGGGACGCAGGCTCGCCCGAATACGTGGGCCGGTTCCGGATGCTCCCCGTCCGGGCCAACCGGCAACCGGCCGTGGCGGCCTACGTACGAGGCCCCGGCGAGCCCGCCCACCGCGCTTTCGGGATCTCCGTGCTGCGGATCGAGGACGACCGGATCGCGGAGATCGTCGCCTTCCACGACCCCGGCCTGTTCGCGACGTTCGCCCTGCCCACGACGCTCTCTCCAGAACACCGATGAGTTTTCGCGCGATCCCCCGTCTCAGGACAGGTCACCCAAAACCGATCCTGACGGAGGCACCTCATGGGCAAGACGCTGTATTCGGTCACCATGTCGCTGGACGGCTTCATCGCCGGTCCTGGCGGTGACATGTCCTGGCTGACCGAGCACCTCGGCCCCAACCCGACGGCCGACAGGCTCATCGGCGAGATCGGCGCGCTTCTCATCGGGAACCGCACCTTCGGCGGCGACGACCCTCACAAGGGCACGGACAGCGAGGGCAAGGCGTTCGGCGGAGGATGGAGCGGACCGCAGTTCGTGCTCACCCACCACATCCCGGACACGCCGGTGCCGGGGATCACCTTCGTCGGTGACTTCGACAGCGGCGTCACCGCGGCCAAGGCCGCCGCGGGTGAGAAGTACGTCAACATCCTCGGCGCCGACATCGCCCGGCAGTGCCTTGAGGCGGGGATGCTCGACGAGATCCTCGTGTTCGTCGCGCCCGTCCTGCTGGGCGACGGTGTCCGGCTGTTCGACCGCCCGGGCGGGACCAACGTCAGGCTGGAGCGTATCGAGCTGACCCACGTGCCGCACGCGACGAGCATCCGGTTCCGCGTCGTCGGCTGAGCCATCCTCGGTGAGGTCCGCGCCATCGCCCCTGATCAAGCGGCCTTGCGGGCGAGGGTGAGCAGGTGGCCACCGACAAGGGAACCGCCTCCGGGCGACGCTGGGCGCCGAGCATGAGAGCTTGGCGCTCGGGGTCGTCGAGCCAGTCGTCGTACAGCGAGAAGGCTTGTTTCACGCCGTAGCGAGTGACGTCCGGGAGTGTCGCGCCGGGTCCGACCGTCACAGGGAAGCCAGGTGTAAGGCATTGTCCGGCCCACCTCGATAAGCCGTAAATTAGCTAATCAAGTGCTGTCATATGCCCTAATGTCAGTGACTATGAAAATTCGCGTGATCATGGCGATGGCCGTCGCCTTCATTCTGTTTTTCCCCGGTACGGCCACCGCCTTCGCATATCCGGTCGAGGACGCCCCGCTCCTGACCGGCAACCCCCTTTACTCCGCCGGTAAGCTCCCCGCCGCGAGCTGCGCGAGGAAACCTGCCAAGGGCAAGAGCCTCGCCTCGGTGAAGAGGCACGTCAAAGCGCTCGTCACCTGCATGAACGACACCTGGAGCCCCTACCTGAAGGAGGCCCACTTCTCGTTCGTGCCGCCCATGCTGGACATGACCGGAGCCCCTTTGTCGGCGAAGTCCGAGCGCTACTGTTTCGGGGCCAAGATGGACCCGGCCAAGTCGGAGGCCGTCACCTGCTTCGGGGTCGGCTTCTCCGTGCATATTCGCCCTGACTGGATCAAGGCATCCGACGATCTCCCGATCCTCGCGGAGCTGAGCTCTGTCTACGGTGAGTACGTGCAGAGCCTGGTCGATATCAGGGAGGGCTACAACGCCCTGCACGCCGACGGCGACGACGAGATCCAGGAGCAGCTCCGCCGTTACAGCCTCCAGGCGCAGTGCCTGGGCGGAGTGACCGCGAGGAGTGTGTGGTCCGCCCTCGGTTACCCCGCCAAGGACGCCCGCCGCCTGCTGGACCTCGCCAAGGCCGAGGCCGACCCCAAGGGCAAGCCCGGTTACTTCGGCAAGGGCGCCAATCTCGTCCACTGGACCAAGCGGGGCTACTCCACCGCCAACCCCGGGTCCTGCAAGACCTGGACGGCTCCTTCCGCCAAGGTCTCGTAACCGACTTCCTGGACTCTCTGGGTTTTCGAGGTTTCCGCCATCACGACGGCATCCCCTCGGGACGACGGCTGACAGATGGCGGCGTGGGTCGATGTGCGGGCGGTCATTCGACGTGACCGCTCGCGAAGTCCTACGGCTTTACGGCCAGGCCACCGTAGGCCCACGCGTGGCCGCCGCCGGGAATCGGTTCCTGGTATTCGTCCTCGTCCGGCCGCCAGGTGACCACTTCGACGAGCCCGGGAGGCACCATCGTCCAGCTCCGGAAGAATTCCGTCACCTGCGCGTGAGTTCGGGGAACCATGGGCGCCGTACTCTTGTCATAGGGCTTGGTGAATTCCTCTTTGGGCACCTTCGGTGCGAAGTCGAGTGTGATGTGCGACACCAGCATCTGGCTACCCGAGGGGATGGCCGCCTTGTATCGCTCGACCAGCTCGTAGGGTTTTTCTTCCTCGGTGATGAAGTGCAGGACACCGGCCATGATGAGCGCCACCGGCCGGGTGAAGTCGATGACTTCGGTGATCTCCGGATGCGACAGGATCCGATCCGGATCCCGCAGGTCCGCCTCGATCACCGTGGTCATGCCTTCTTCGCTGCTCGCCAGCAGGGCACGTCCATGCGCCAGGACGATGGGATCGTTGTCCACGTACGCCACGCGAGCTGCTGGATTGACCTGCTGAGCGATCTCGTGGGTGTTCCCCTGCGTGGGGATGCCGGTGCCGATGTCTAGAAATTGGGCCATTTTAGCGTTTTCGGCGAGATAACGTACGGCTCGGCCGAGAAACGCCCGATGGGCGCGTACCCCCTCTCGCGTGCCAGGTGAAAGCTTGGCGAGCTGCTCCCCCACCTCGCGGTCGGCGGCGAAGTGGTCTTTGCCGCCCAGGAGATAGTCATATACGCGTGCCGGGTGAGGGATCGTCGGGTCGATTCGCGCGCCGGGCGCATTGGCATCGGCCGCCTGAGCACTTACTCGGTTGATGGAATCGGCCATTGATGCTCCTCGAAGATATGCCTGTATCGACGCGGCCGTCGATACAGAACGCGACTCGCACACTGTAGCCCGTTACCAACCAGTTCGCCGCTTATGCGTATCTACTGACGGCCTGCGTTGATGCTCACGACTAATGGGCGGGGGCGATCCGATGAACCTACCTCCGGCGCATATAGCCCATAACTACATCAAGCTCCCAAAGAATGTCATCCTTCGCGATTCGATTGAACCGTTTCATTGTTCACCGGGTACGGCCCGTGACCGTTGAAACGGCTTCGTCTCCGGCGGAGGGGTGCTCTCGCCGCCGAGCCGGGGTTCATCCCGTCAGGCCCTCGCAGGTGATCGGCGGGGTGGCCGCCGTGCCGTGGGCGATGAAGCCGAAGGTGGTCGAGGCACCCGCCGCGACGGAGCCGTTGTAGGCGGCGTTGCGGACGGTCACGCTGGAGCCGGACGCGGTGTGCCGGCCGTTCCACAGGCTGCTGACGGTCTGCCCGCCTGGCCAGGTCCACCGCACGGTCCACCCGTTGATCGGCGCGCTGCCCGCGCTGACCGTCACCGTCGACTGGAAGCCACCCGGCCAGGTGTCGTTCGTCCGCATCGTCGCCGAGCACTGGCCGGCCCGGGGAGTCGGTGTGGATTTTGGAGTCAGTGTGGGAGTCGCTGTGGGGGTGGGGTTCGGATCGGCGGCGTTGAGTGCGTCCAGGACGGCGTTGTAGGCGGGTTTCTTGTCACTGCCGCTGAAGAGCAGCGGAGTGTCGCTCGAACGCCAGGAGTCCTGGTCGCGGACGCCCCACACGGTGATGCCAGTGCAGCGCGCCACGGCCAGGCAGTCGTTGACCACGTTGGCGTAGGTCTGAGCGGGGGCACCTTGGATGTCCAGCTCGGTGATCTGTACGTCCACGCCGAGGGCGGCGAAGCTGGAGATGGTGGTGCGGTAGTTGCTGTTGTACGGGCTGCCGCTGTTGAAGTGCGACTGCAGGCCCACGCAGTCGATCGGCACGCCGCGCGCCTTGAAGTCGCGGACCATGTTGTAGACGGCCTGGGTCTTGGCCCAGCTCCAGTTGTCGATGTTGTAGTCGTTGTAGCAGAGCTTGGCGGCCGGGTCCGCGGCCCGCGCGGTGCGGAAGGCGACCTCGATCCAGTCGTTGCCGGTGCGCTGGAAGTTGGAGTCACGCCGCCCACCGGAGTTACCGTCGGCGAAGGCCTCGTTCACCACATCCCAGGCGTAGATCTTGCCCCTGTAGTGGTTCATCACACCGTTGATGTGGTCGATCATCGCCTGACGAAGGCTGCTGCCCGAGAGCGACTGCATCCAGGTCGGCTGGCCGGGGTGCCAGAGCAGGGTGTGCCCGCGCACCCGCTTGCCGTTCTGCACCGCCCAGTCGTAGATGCGGTCGCCACTGGTGAAGGTGAACTGGCCCCGCCTCGGCTCGGTGGCGTCGATCTTCATCTCGTTCTCGGCGGTGATCATGTCGAACTCACGGTTCGCGATCGTGGTGTACGCCGAGTCACCGAGCTTGCCCGCACTGATCGCGGTGCCGAAGTAGCGACCGCTCTGCTGGGCCGCAGCGGCCAGCGTGGACGCGGCCGCGTCGGCCGGGAGCGGCATCGTCTGCGCGGAGACCATGCCGAGGATTCCGACCGCTGTGGCCAGCAACGCGCGTCGCAGGCCACGGAAACGTCCGCGGGTTCGGGAGGGGGGTAACGCGTGCGAGCTCATGCCTGCCTCCATGACTGGACTGACGATGCGGAAGGTCGCGGAGCGTCCATGTGTACGGCGTCTCGGCCCCGGTCGCCGTGTCCATCGGCGGCCGGGGCCGAATTCTCGCTCTCGCTCCCTTGGGATCAGCGGTCGGCGGTGCGGGTAAGCGGGTCAGAAGTTCTTGTTGCGAACCGTCCAGGGGGCCCTCGCCGCCAGTCCCGACGGGCTGAGGATGTAGGCGCGTGCCGTGGCGTTGTCGTTGAGGGTCATGTCCAGGAACTGGACCACCGCGGTCATGCCCTCGTTCATCTGCGCGCCGGTGATGAACCCGACGTGACCGGCTTGCGGATGCTCGGCCAGCACGGAAGGGACCCGTGTGAGGTCGTAGTTGGCCCGGCTGTTGTCGTAGGCGATGTCGGAGGGACCGCCGTGCATGAACATCGCCGGGGTGTGCAGCTTGGACAGTTCCGAACGCGGATATCCGAACGAGCCGTCCGCGAAGAGTCCGCTGTCCAGTGAGACGACACTCTTGACCCGCTGGTCCTGAGCGGCGATCAGCGCTTCCAGTCCTCCACAGGAGTGGCCGGCCGTGGCGACCCTGGACAGGTCGAGGCGCTGGTAGAGCGGTGAGCCGGTGCGGGCGTTCTCCCGTTCGGCCCAGCCGATACCGTCGGTCAGCAGCGACGGTATCGGAGAACCGCTCGCCACCCCGTTCGGCGAGTTGTCGACCGACGCGGTGTTCACCACGACGATTCCGCGGGCCGCGATGAACGTCAGCGCTCGGACGACCTCGCTCCCGTTGGTGTGGGCGCACGCCCCGTTACCGAAGAGCAGCACGGGCATGGCGCGCCCGAGGGCCGCCGGATTCGTCGGTCTGTACACGGTGTAGCGGTTGGTGCCGTACGCCCCCTCCCGCGTGACCGGGAAGTTGTTCTCGATGAGCGGCCGGTTGGAAGGGTCGGGAGTCGGGGTCGGCGTGGGAGTCGGCGTCGGCGTGGGGGTTGGAGTGGGGGTCGGTGTCGGAGAGGGAGTGGGCGTCGGGGTGGGCGAGGCGATGACGCCGGTGCAGGTCACGCCGTTCAAGGCGAAACTGGACGGCACCGGGTTGGAGCCGTTCCAGCTTCCGTTGAAACCGAAGCTCGTGCTGCCTCCACTGGGGATGCTGCCGTTGTAGGGGGCGTTCGTCACCGTGACCTGCGCCCCGGACTGGACGACGGTGCCGTTCCACAGCTGGGTGATGGTCTGCCCTGCGGGGAACGACCAGGTCAACCTCCAGCCGCTGATCGGGTCCCCGAGGTTGTCGACGTTCACACTCGCGCCGAAGCCGCCCTGCCACTGGCTGGTGACCGTGTAACTGACCCGGCATCCGGCCGCCGACGCCGACGCCGACGCCGACGCGATGTGCGTACCGGCCACACCGGCACCGACCATCAACAGCGCGGCTGCGACGGCTGCCGACGGCTTTAACCGCAGGCGGAGGGAAGTGAGGTGTCGCATCGATCATTCCAATCTCGAGACATGGCGTTCCGCAGGAAGAAAGCGTCATCGCGGAACCCCGGCCGAGGACTCGCTACGGCGGTGGCCGAGGTTCCGCTGCTCGCCTGCGGGCCGCCCGGCGACCGGGAGGGCGGACTGTTCCACGTGGTACGGGGTTCCCTCGCCCAGTCAGAAGGCGAGGCCATGCGTCGTCGCGACGAACGGTCACCCCGGCCTGCCACGGTGCCCTGGCGAGGGGATGGGGCGTTGGCTCCCATCCCCTCGCCGCTGGTGACCGGGTCAGGCGGTGGTGCAGGTATTGCCGTTGAGGGTGAAGGAGCTGGGTTTGGAAGTGTTGCCGCTGTGGGTGGCCTGGAAGCCGATCTCAAGGCTGGCCCCGGGGGCCAGGGCGGCGTTGTAGCCGACATTGGTCGCGTTCACGGTGCCGGTGGTGGGACTGTAGGTAGCGTTCCAGCCGCTGGTGATGGCCTGGCCCGAGGGCAGGGTGAAGCTCAGGGACCAGCCGTTCAACGCCGTCGAGCCGGTGTTGGTGATGCTGATGGCGGTGGTGAAACCGTTGTTCCAGCTGTTCATCGTGTACGCCACCCGGCAGGCCCCTATCCCAGGTGTGGGGCTTGGTGACGGGCTTGGGGTGGCGCTCGGCGACGGACTTGGTGAGGGAGTGGCGGTGGAGGAGAACTGCGTGAAGAACTTCCACACCTCTGCCGGCACCCATGTCCTGGAGCCGCTGTCACCGGGGGCGCCGTCCTGCGGGGCGGCGATGTGGCCTTCGTCGAAGGCGGCCCAGGCGACCGGATAACCCGCCCGGCACCCGGAGTAGGTGGTGACGCGGTGCGTCAGACTGCCCTGGCTGGGCTCGGGAGGGTTCTGCGCGGTGCATCCGTTGTTGCGGACGAACGTGTCCCGCAGAGACCGGCCGCTGCCGACGCCGAGGACCGAGTCCCTGATCCCGTGGATTCCGAGGTAGGCGATGGGCTGGGTGCCGCCGCTACAGCCGCTGAGCTGCCCGCCGGACTGCACCGCGACGGCGCGGAAGACGGTGGGACGGGAACACGCCAGCGAGTAGGACATCGCCCCGCCGTAGCTGAATCCCAGCGCGAAACGCTGGGAGGTGTCGACGCACAGATCGGCTTCGAGTTGCCGAAGGATGTTGTCGACCAAGGTGACATCCTCGCCACCGGAGTTGGCCCATCCGTTGTTGAGCCCCTGGGGTGCGACGAAGATGGCGCTGTTGTCGGCCAGCCTCTGCAACCCGTAGTAGGCCCATACGTCGCGCTGGACGGTCTGCCCGGTCGCCACGTCGGTCGCGGTGCCGTTCAGCCAGTGGAACCCGAAAATCAGCCGGTAGGGGCGGTTGTTGTCGTAGCCGTCGGGAATCCGCAGGATGTAGGAGCGGTTCTTGCCGTTGTTCTGGATCGAGTAGGTGCCGCTGCGCAGGGTCGGCGCCTTGCCGCACCCGGCGGTCGGGGCCATCGCGGCCAGGCCGCCGGACGAGGTGGTGCCGGCGCTGTGGCTCAGCGCCGCGTGAACCTGGACCAGGACGAGGAGCACCGCGATACCGGCAGCGGCGAAAATGGACTGAGTTCGTGAGATCACGTTGCCTTCTCTGGATTTGGTCTCGACGACATGGCTGGAAACCCTCACTCCTTCCTCTCGGACCAGGCACCGAGGTGCCGATGACGGCACACCAGGGTCTGCGCGCAGGCCGTTGCCGGCCTGTGGTGGGGGGGTTCAGCCCGGCGGACCAAATCGGCCGTCGAACCTTTGCCGCACGTTTCTCGCACACGGCGGCAATCATCGGAGAAAGCAGCACCGACATCATGATTCGGCACGCGCCATCGGCAAATCGGCACACCGGCCGATCACGGTCCTGGCTATATCTCCAAAGTAAGGTCGGTGATTGTTAACGCTAGCATTTCAGCGCGTCGGATTGCGCGTTACGGTAGGCGCGGGAAAGCCGGGCTGTCAAGCAAGGGCGTGGGGTTCATGCGTGGATACGGCCGGCGGGGTGAAACTTTCATCGCGAGGCGCCGACGGGCGACCCCGTCCAACAACGAGAATGCAGGTCATGGCGTTGAAGAACCACAAATCGCTATCTCAATGAATACGCTTATGTTGAGAGGCCTAACATCGTTGAATAAACCCCGCGAAACTGCCTTTCATGGGGATGGCCGCATGGGCGGATTGACCGACTAATCAGAAACCATGATTGTTCACGGCAAAGCTCGCATTCACCCAGCTTCCATGTCGAGAAACTCAAGCTCCACGTGGCATACATCGAGGTGGGCAAGGGGTCGCACAGAGCCGATCGAGCCCCATTTCTCCGAGGCTGCCTGGGAGAAGAGTTCCCTCAGCGGCGAGAGCGGTGAAAGCTGCGTCGAAATCGCCGGAAACCTCCCCGAGGTCGTCGCCGTCCACGACAGCAAAAATCCCGCAGACCCAACCCTCTCCTTCACCTCAGGACCTCAGGCGAGTGGCAAAACTTCCTCAATGCGGTGAGGGCGGGCCGGTTCGACTGACCGGCGAGACCGCTCTCGACAGTTCGATCCGGAGCAACGCTCTTGGCCGAGAATCGCACCCTCGATCATTTTCAGCGATCAGACGTGCGTACGCCCTCCAGGCAGCGGAAATCAATGCATCCGCAGACTCACTCCAATGTAGTACATAAGTAGTACCATGGGAACATGGAAGCCACAGCCCGCGAGTTCAACCAGCAGTCCGCCCGGATCCTCGCCGCCGCCGAGCACGGAGAGACGGTCGCCGTCACCAAGAACGGCCGCCACATCGCCACCCTGGTACCCGCCCACCAGGCCGAGCCACCATTCCCGTTCCCCACCGACCCCATGGGCGAGGACGATCTTCCCCTGTTCGACGGGCCTGCCGATCTGTCAGCACGCACCGACGCTTTCCTTGCCGAGGGTTTCGGCCGGTGAACGTGCCTGTGGCCATCGCTGACACCTCCGCTCTGCTGGCGACCTTCAACCGCCAGGACGCCGAGCACGTCGCCTGCGTCAAAGCCCGCGCACAGGTGGGCCATCTGGTCATCTCTCCACTTGTCCTGGCCGAGCTCGACTATCTGATCACGAGCAGGATCGGCCAGCATGCCGCTTTCGCAGTCCTCGACCACATCATGGGCAGAATCGACGTGAAACGATACGAAGTACCCGAGGTGTCACCGCATCTGCGCACCGCCGGCGCGCTCATGACTCGCTACCGGACGATGAACATCGGCCTGACCGACGCGATGAACGTGGCTCTGGCAGCCGAGTTCCGGACCGACGCCCTCTTCACTCTTGATCGTGAACACTTCCGCGCGATCCGCCCGCTCACCGGCCACGAATGCTTCCGGCTCCTGCCCGACGACATTTGATGAGATCGACAGCGTCGAGTCGGTCAGCCCAAATCGTCACGACGCTCTCCTCGATCGCAGGAGCATCTCCAGGTTGACGGCTACTGTCGCTGGTAACAACGGTTCGACCTGGCGCCGGCTCAACCCCGGACAGCAGGCACTGCTGGTCGGAGTCCACCTGCGCAAGGGGGAGACGTTGCTCGCGCGACGTTCGCCCACTTTGGACCAGGCGCTGCGCACGGCCAAGCGCACCGGATACGCCTTCGTCGTTTTGGACGGCACGCTCATCCCGATCGAGCGGGTCGCCGCCGACCGACCGTACTACTCCGGAAAACACCACCATCACGGCATGAACGTCCAAATCGTCGCCGCTCCGGACGGTACGCCGTTGTGGACGTCGGGCTCCCTTCCAGGGTTCGTGCACGACCTGACGGGGGCGCGGATCTGGGGCATCATCCGGCGTCTGGAGAGCGCCGGACTGATCACCCTTGCCGATAAGGCCTACATCGGCGCTGGTCGGCGGGTGCTGGTGCCGTACGAAGGGAGGAAGAAGCCCGCCTCGCAGAAGGCGGCCAACTTCGCCCACGCCAAGTTCTGCGGCCCCGGCGAGCGGACCAATGCGGTGCTGAAGACCTGGCGCATCCTACGGAAACTACGCTGTTGTCCCCTTCGCGCAGGTCAGCTCATCAAAGCCATCTGCGTTCTCCAAGCCCGCGAATCGGGATGAAATACGTTCAAGGAACCTTTTTCCTCCTCAGGCGGCGTCGGCAAGCCGTACGCCTTTCAGGCGGTGAGCAGCAGGGCCGCCACGGTGGCCGGGACGGCCACCACGACCAGTGCGGTCCCCGCCAGCACGAAGGTGCGTATCGGCACCCGCACTCCCCTGCGGCGGCACCACTCGAACCAGAGCAGGGTGGCGAGGGAGGCCCACGGGGTGATCACCGCGCCGACGTTGGTGCCGATGAGCAGGGCGAACAGCGTTTCCCGGTCGCCGACGGGGATGACCTGCTCCACGGCGGTGTAGGCGGGCAGGTTGTTGATCAGGTTGGACAGCACCGCGCCGACGGCCGCCACTCCATAGGCTCCATCACCCGCGTGGGTCCCGATCAGGGTGCCCATCACCGAGGCCAGGCCGTGCCGACTCAGCGTGGGCACCACCAGGAACAGGCCCAATACGAAGACGAGCAGCTGCCAGGGGAACAGGGCGAAGGTGAGCTTGGCACGGTCCCGCCAGGCGAAGGCGGCGACCATCAGGGCCGCCCCAGCCAGGGCGGCGAACTGGATCGGCAGTTCCAGGAGGATCGCGGCGACGAACAGTACGCAGACCCCGGCCGCGATTCCGAACAGCACCCGATCCGCGACGGGCTCGGGGATCGGCGGGGTGTAGCGATCGGCGCCGCGCCGGCCTCGGCGCCAGAAGAAGGCCCACAGGAAGATCATGGTGATCGCGATCGCGACGAGCTGGGGGATCCAGAGCCTTCCCGCGAACTCGCGGGTGGACATCTCCACCCGTCCCAGGACCAGGAGGTTCGTCAGGTTCGAGACCGGCAGCAGCAGGCTGGCGGTGTTGGCCAGCCACAGGGTCGTCATGGCCAGCGGCAGCGCGGCGATCCCGGTCCTGGCCGCGAGGGCGAGCATCACGGGCGTCAGCAGTACCGCGGTGGTGTCCAGGTTCAGGAAAATGGTGACCAGCGACGCGAAGGTCGTGCAGAGCAGGAAGAGGACGGCGTACCCACCGCCGCCCAGCATCGCCAGCCGGGTCGCGATCACGTCGAAGAGCCCGGCCTCCTTGACGAGGTCGGCGAGAACGACCACCGCGGCGAGGAAGAGCAGGATGGGCGCGATCCGCTCCATCTGGCTCTCGGCCTCCAGCAGGGGAAGCAGGCCGGTCGCGACGAACAGGAGTCCGAGGCCCAGCAGCGCGAGCCGGATCCAGTCCAGGAGGTGCAGTTGTCGCAGCACATCGGAAATGATCGCACGCCTCACCTGGGCGGATCGCTCCAGGAGGAGGACCGGGCTCAGTCGGCGGCGCGGGCCGTCAGGTCGGACCAGAGGCCGTCCATCCGGGCCTCCAACTCCTCCAGGGTCCCCTCGTTCGGCACCACGATGTCGGCGATCTCCAGCCGCTCCTCGCGGGTCGCCTGGGCCGCGAGCCTCGCCCTCGCGTCCTGCTCGCTCATGCCGCGCAGCTCGACCAGCCGGGCCACGCGCACCTCGTCGGAGGCGTCGACGACGATCACCACCTCGTACATGGGGGCGAGCTTGTTCTCCGCCAGCAGCGGCACGTCGTAGATCACGATGCTGCCGGGGGCAGTCTGCTCCTGCAGCTCGGCGACCCGCGCGCCGACGAGGGGGTGGACGATGGCGTTGAGCGAGGCGAGTTTCTCGGAGTCGGAGAAGACGATCGAGCCGAGCTTCTCCCGATCGAGTGAGCCGTCCTCGCGCAGGATGCCCGTGCCGAAGACTCCGGTCACGCGCGCCAGCCCGGGGGTTCCCGGCTCGACCACCTCTCTGGCGATCTTGTCGGCGTCGATGATCACGGCACCACGGGCGCCCAGCCTCCGGGAGACCTCGCTCTTGCCAGATCCGATGCCACCGGTAAGCCCCACCATCAACATGATCCGCAGCATACGCCGTACCGGCCGTGCTCCGGTGCGGTCGGCGACGAGGTCTTCACATCGGGTCGCCGGGCGAGGGTCGCCGTTTCTCCTTCCCCACTTCCTACGGGGCGGTCGGCCCCGCCACCGCGCCCTTCCTGCAAAGCGGTCGTCATCGCTGAGTCCCACCGCCGCGCATCCCTTCTGCGAGGCGGTCCCCGGGTAGGAGACCGGAATCGCCCCTCTTGGCGTCGGAGGTCACGCCTGCCGCCCCTTCAAGCACAGGACGCTCCGGGAGACCGAGCGGCGTACCGGGGCGCCCCTGGGTGCCCTCAGAGCTCCCTGCGCATGTGCACCAGGGTGAGGTGGTCGGTCATCCGTTCCCTGCGCGTCTCGCGGTAGCCGTGGCGACGGTAGAGACGCAGGTTGCCCTCCGACAGATGGCCGGTGAACAGGTCGAAGGCGAGCGCCGTGGCGGCCTCCTCGTGCAGGGCTGCCAGCAGGGCTCCGCCGATGCCCTCGCCCTGCCGGTCGGGGGCGACCACCAGACGGCCGACCAGGCAGGTCGTGCCGGACATCCGGCCGCGGACCGCGCCCACGATTCGCGCTCCGTCGCGGGCGACGAGCACGGTCGCCGTCTCGACCGCCTTGCGGACCTGGGCGATCGACTCCACGAGCGGCGCGATGAACGGGTCGCCGTAGAGCTGGGCCTCGCTCACGTAGGCGGCGCGCTGCACGGTCAGGATCTCGCCCGCGTCCTCGGGTTCCGCCCACTCGATCACGGTCACGGCGCCACCCTAGCGGCCGGGCGAGAGATCCCGGCAGGGGAAGCGCTCCGGGAACGTGGAAAGGGCCCCGCCGGAGCGGGGCCCTTTCTTCGATCTTCTACCGCGTTGTCAGCGCCGTCGGCACCGGGTCAGCTCTGGCCGCCCGCGAGCTTCTCGCGCAGGGCCGCGAGAGCCTCGTCGGAGGCGAGGGCACCTGCCGCCGGAGCGGAGGAGCCGCTGCTGCCGCTGGAGGAGGAGCCGGTGGAACCCGGAGCCGGGGTCTCGCCGGAGTAGGACGTGGGGGCCGCCTCGCCCGCCTCGGCCTCGGCCTTGCGGGCCTCCTCGACCTGCTTCTTGTGAGCCTCGAAGCGGGTCTGAGCCTCGGCGTACTGCCGCTCCCACTCCTCGCGCTGCTTGTCGAAGCCTTCGAGCCACTCGCCGGTCTCGGAGTCGAAGCCCTCGGGGTAGATGTAGTTGCCCGAGTCGTCGTAGGTCGCCGCCATGCCGTACAGCGTGGGGTCGAACTCGACGTCGGCGCCGATCGCACCCTCGTTCGCCTGCTTGAGCGAGAGCGAGATCCGGCGGCGCTCAAGGTCGATGTCGATGATCTTCACGAAGATCTCGTCGCCGACCTGAACGACCTGCTCGGGAATCTCGACGTGGCGCTCGGCCAGCTCGGAGATGTGGACCAGGCCCTCGATGCCCTCCTCGACGCGGACGAACGCACCGAACGGCACCAGCTTGGTGACGCGACCCGGAACGACCTGACCGATCTGGTGGGTGCGGGCGAACTGCTGCCAGGGGTCTTCCTGCGTCGCCTTGAGCGACAGGGAGACGCGCTCGCGCTCCATGTCGACGTCGAGCACCTCGACGGTGACCTCCTGGCCGACCTCGACGACCTCGGAGGGGTGGTCGATGTGCTTCCAGGAGAGCTCGGAGACGTGGACCAGACCGTCGACGCCGCCGAGGTCGACGAACGCACCGAAGTTGACGATCGAGGAGACGACGCCCTTGCGGACCTGACCCTTCTGCAGGGTGTTGAGGAACGTCTGGCGAACCTCGGACTGGGTCTGCTCAAGCCAGGCACGGCGGGAGAGAACCACGTTGTTGCGGTTCTTGTCGAGCTCTATGATCTTCGCTTCGAGCTCGCGGCCCACGTACGGCTGGAGGTCGCGGACGCGCCGCATCTCGACCAGGGACGCCGGCAGGAAGCCACGCAGGCCGATGTCGAGGATGAGACCACCCTTGACGACCTCGATGACCGTGCCGGTGACGATGCCGTCCTCGTCCTTGATCTTCTCGATCGTGCCCCAGGCCCGCTCGTACTGAGCGCGCTTCTTGGACAGGATCAGGCGGCCTTCCTTGTCTTCCTTCTGGAGAACAAGGGCCTCGACGTGCTCGCCAACCTCGACGACATCCGCCGGGTCGACATCGTGCTTGATCGAGAGCTCTCGCGAGGGGATGACACCCTCGGTCTTGTAGCCGATGTCGAGCAAAACTTCGTCTCGATCGACCTTGACGACGGTGCCCTCGACGATGTCGCCGTCGTTGAAGTACTTGATGGTCAGGTCGATCGCTGCGAGGAACTCTTCCTCGGAGCCGATGTCGTTGACCGCTACCTGCGGGGTGCTCGAGGTGGCCTCAGTGCTGCTCGTCATGTGTGGAGTTGCTCCGAACGCGGACAGATGTCGATGTGGCGAACGCGCGGCAGGCTTCTTACCGTCAGCCGAAGAAAAGTATCGGCGTGATCGAGCGCGAGCCCACTCCGTCCGAGACACGCGCGAGCCCACAACGCAGCGATCAGCATATGAGACCAGACGGGTATGGTCAATCCAACGACTCTACGCGCCCACGTGCCGGAAGGATAACGATCTCGCTTAATAAGCGTTGATCTTCTTCCTCTGGTCCGCCCTGATACTACCTCGAAGCCTGTCCGGGATGGAGATGCGTTCGGGGTCGCCGTCGGCCGTGTAACGCTCGCCGGGATGCTTGTTCAACCACCCGAGCCAGTGGTCCGAACACCACTTGCGGCACTCCCCCTTTTTGCCGTTGCTCTGGATCCGCTGGATCGCGCGCCAGTCGTAGCCCTTGACGAACGGCGAGACCGACGGCTCGGCGCCGGCCAGGAAGACGCCCTTGAACCGATAGGAAACGCCGTGCCATTTTCCCGACTGCACGGTAGATCTTTTGCGGGGCATCGCGCCGAACGGCAGCGCCAGCGTCTCCGAGGGGGGCACGCCGAGTCTCTTCAGCAGCCGCTCGACCCTGGCGAGCTGCTCGGCGATCTTCTTCTTGGGCAGGCTCGGCAGGTGGGGGTGGCCCCAGGTGTGGTTCGCCACCTCGAAGCCCCGCGAGACCAGCCATCGCACGGCCCGTTCCTGATCTTTCTGCTCGCGCAGGCCGAACGGCTGTTGGTTGACCCAGAAGGTGGCGACGGGCCGGAAGCCGGGATACTTCACGGCGACCTGGTAGATGATGCCGACCGCGGTGTCCTTGACCGGGGTGCCGTCCGCCTCAAGGGCGAAGTGGCTGGGATGGCCGTCGTCGAAGGTGAGCACGACCGGATACCTGCCCGCCGGGATGTCCATCCTGCCGGTGGCGAACTCGCGTGCGGTGACCGGCACGTAGCCGTCCCTGGCGAGCCTCTCCAGCTCCTTGCGCACCTGGGCGGGGGTGCGGTCGATCGACGCCAGCCGCTTGCGGGTGATCCGGTGGTACATCAGGATCGGGACCACACCGGCCTCGTTCGCCTTCACCTGCCGCGCGAACTCCGCCGAGGCGGTGATCGGCGGCGGCAGTTCGGCCGAGGGCAGGTCGGGTGTCGGCGAGGGGGACGCGGAGGAGGTCGGGGGCGAACCGCTCGCCACCCCCTGCCGGGGGGCGCCGGGCGGCGCCGAGGCGGACGGGAGGACCAGGAGCCCTGTCAGCGCCACCGCGATGACCAGCACGTTGGCCAGCATGATGATCTTCGTCAGGGGGGTCGTACTCCGCACTGAACTCCCGTGCCCGTCGAGCTTTCCGGCTTGGATCACCACCTTAGAACAGGCTTCGGACAGGCCCGGCCGATCGGTGGGGCCCGACGGGGCGGAAACGGTCTCTCCCCATCCGGGAGATGATCGCCAGGACCAGGCGTCCTCCCAGGTGGGACCGGTGAGGCTCCCGGTGGTCGACGTCCTCACAAGTTTGTGAGAGAGCCTGTGGGATGGTGCCCGCCGAATGGGCCGTCGGCGCCCGAAGTCTCCACAGGCGCGGCCGAGAGCCGGTTGGGCGGTGTCCGGCGGACGGGCCCCGGGCACCGTCGGCGCCCGGCGCCTCCCAGATGCGGCCGAGAGCCGGTTGGGACGGCGCCGACCGTCCTCAGGAGTCGGGCGCCCCCCAGAGGCCGTCAGTGCCCGCCGGCCGTCCTCCGGAGCCGCCCCGGGGACCCGTCAGTGGCCGGCGTCCTCCCAGGTGCGGCCGACGCCCACCGAGACGGCGAGCGGGACGCGCAGGGAGTATGCGGCGTTCATCCGGTCGGTGACCAGCTCCCGCAGGGTCTCCAGCTCGCCCGGGGCCACTTCGAACACGAGCTCGTCGTGGACCTGCAGCAGCATCCGGGAGCCGAGGGCCGCCTCCTTCAACGCGCCCTGCACGTTGAGCATCGCGACCTTGATGATGTCGGCGGCCGACCCCTGAATGGGCGCGTTGAGCGCCATCCGCTCGGCGATCTCGCGGCGCTGGCGGTTGTCGCTGTTGAGGTCGGGCAGATAGCGGCGGCGGCCGAGGATGGTCTCGGTGTAGCCGTCGTTCCTGGCCTGCGCGACGATCGCGTTGAGGAAGTCGCGGACGCCGCCGAACTCCTCGAAGTATTCCTCCTTGAGCGCCCGCGCCTCGGAGACCGGGATGTTGAGCTGCTCCGAGAGCCCGAAGTCGGACAGGCCGTAGGCGAGGCCGTAGTTCATCGCCTTGATCTTGGCCCGCATCTCCCCGGTGACCTTCTCCGGCTCGACGTCGAAGACCCTCGCCGCGGTGGCCATGTGGAAGTCGTGCCCGGACTCGAAGGAGGCGATGAGCGCCTCGTCACCGGACAGGTGGGCCATCACGCGCAGCTCGATCTGGCTGTAGTCGGCGGTGAGCAAAGTCTCGAAGCCCTTGCCGACCACGAAGCCCTGCCGGATGCGGCGGCCCTCGGCGGTGCGGATCGGGATGTTCTGCAGGTTGGGCTTCTCCGAGCTGAGCCGGCCGGTGACGGCCACGATCTGGTTGAACGTGGTGTGGATGCGGCCGTCGTCGGCGATCTCCTTGATCAGGCCCTCGACGGTGACCTTCAGCTTGGCCTGGTCGCGGTGGCGCAGCATGATCGTCGGCAGCTCGTGCTCGGTCTGGGCGGCGAGCCAGGCCAGCGCGGAGGCGTCGGTGGTGTAACCCGTCTTGGTCTTCTTCGTCTTGGGCAGGTTGAGCTTGACGAACAGGATCTCCTGGAGCTGCTTGGGCGAGCCCAGGTTGAACTGCTCGCCGCCCACGGACGCGTGCGCCGCCTCGACCGCCTGCTTGACCGCGGCGCCGAACTCGGCCTCCAGGCCGCTGAGCTGCTCCCTGTCGGCGGCGATGCCGACCCGCTCCAGCTCGGCGAGCACGGTGACGAGCGGCAGCTCCACGTCGCGCATGAGGTGGGTGCCGCCCAACGGCTCCAGGAACGTCTCCAGCGCGTCGGCGAGCTCGCCGACCGCGAGCGCCCGCAGGGCGAGGTCGTGGGCGCCGTCGTCGTCCTGGTCGTCGAAGAGGCTCGCCTGGCCGCCGTTGTCGGTCTCACCGCGCAGCTCGCGTCGCAGGTAGACCCGCACGAGGTCTTCCAGCGGGAACGAGCGCTGCCCCGGCATCGCCAGGTAGGCCGCGAGCGCGGTGTCGCAGGTGAGGCCGCGCAGCTCCATGCCCTGCGCCCACAGCGCGAGCATCGGGCCCTTGGCGTCGTGCACGGCCTTGGGCTTCGAGGCGTCGGCGAGCCACTCGCGCAGAGCCGCCTCGTCGGCCTCGGTCAGTGTGGTCGGGTCGATGAACGCGGCGCCGGAGCCGCCCGGGGCCGCCTTCCCCTCCCCCGCGCCGGCTCCCGCTCCGGCCGCCGCGATGGCGATGCTGTCGACACGGCCGGTGCCGCTGCCGTAGGTGCCCTTGAAGGCGAGGCCGGCGCGGCCCTCGGGCAGCGCGCGCAGCCACGGGGCCACCTCGTCGGGGCCCAGGGTGACGACCTCGACCTCGAAGCCCTCCTCCGCCTCGGCCTCGGGCGAGCCGATCGTCTTGAACAGCCGGTCGCGGATCTCGCCGCGGAACTCCAGCGTGTCGAGGATCTTGTTGATCTCGTCGCGGTCGGTCGTGCCGATCTGCAGGCTCGTGACCTCGTGCTCCAGCGGCACGTCGCGGATCAGCTGGGTGAGGCGCCGGTTCATCAGCACCTGGTCGAGGTGGTCGCGGAGCTTGTCGCCGACCTTGCCCTTGACCTCGTCGACGCGGTTGACCAGCTCCTCCAGCGAGCCGAACTCGCGGATCCACTTCGCCGCGGTCTTCTCGCCCACACCGGGGATGTTCTTCAGGTTGTCGCTGGAGTCGCCGCGGATGGCCGCGAAGTCGGGATATTGAGCCGGGGTGAGCTCGTACTTCTCCAGCACCGCCTCGGGGGTGAAGCGGGTCATGTTGCTGATGCCGACGCGGGTCATCAGCACGGTGATCCGCTCGTCGACGAGCTGCAGCGCGTCGCGGTCGCCGGTGACGACGAGCACGTTCATGCCCTGCTCGGCGGCGCGGGTGGCGAGGGTGGCGATCAGGTCGTCGGCCTCGTAGCCGGCGAGCGACAGGTGCGGCACGCCCATCGCGTCGAGCACCTCGTGGATCAGGCTCATCTGGCTGCGGAAACTGTCGGGGCTCGCGCTGCGGTTCGCCTTGTAGTCGGCGTACTCCTCGTGCCGGAACGTCGGCTCCGAGCGATCGAAGCAGACCGCCATGTGGGTCGGCCGCTCGTCGCGGAGCACGTTGACCAGCATCGAGGTGAAACCGTAGACCGCGTTGGTCGTCTGGCCCGTGCTGGTGGAGAAATTCTCCTCCGGCAGGGCATAGAACGCCCGATAGGCCAGTGAATGCCCATCCAGCAGCAGGAGACACGGTCGAGTGGGGGTCGCTTCGCTCTTCGGCACAAAGAAAGCCTAGTCTCCTGGTGCGACAGAAAACCTGGCCTCGCACGACAGGAGACTTCCCTTTGACCGTGACAGACCCCGAGGAAGCCGCTCGGCGGATCGAGGAGGCGCTCGGCGCCTCGTACAAGAACACGCTGGTGGAGCTGATGGGCATCGTCATCACCGAGGCCGATGCCGAGCGGGTGGTGGGCACGATGCCGGTCGAGGGCAACATCCAACCCTTCGGCCTGCTGCACGGCGGCGCCTCGTGCGTGCTGGCGGAGACCCTGGGGTCGACGGGAGCGACCCTCCACGCGGGTCCCGGGCGGGTCGCGATGGGTATCGAGATCAACGCCACCCACCACCGCGCGGCCACGTCAGGGCTGGTCACCGGGGTCGCCACCCGGATCCACGGCGGCCGTACGCTCGCCACCTACGACGTCGAGATCCTCGACGAGCAGGGCCGCAGGGTGTGCACCTCACGCCTCACGTGCATGCTCCGCGACGCCTGAGGCGTCCGAATCGCGCCCGATCACGTCCGCCGATCGCCTGATCACATCTCGTCCTCGATCATATTCCGACCGCCTTTTTGCCTTCCTCGCGCAACCGGTCCGCTACGGTGGGTGACGGTGATGCCCGTGGGGAGGCCGAGTAGAAAACGTACGGGGTCGGGGAAGCTCCGTATGGCGCCAAAGGCCTCCCCCGGGCTCGCCGGGTCCACACGCCCTGGGGTTCGCGGGCCTGCCGTGCGGCCCGCGCCGGGCGGGCGCGGGCCGTACGGGGGCGGGCTTGGCCGCCGACGCGCGTCAGATGTCGGTGTGCGTCGGGTCGAGCACGCGGCGCAGGAAGGTCTTCGTACGCTCGTGCTGGGGCGCGCCGATCACCTGCTCGGGACTGCCGTCCTCCACGATCACGCCGCCGTCCATGAACACGACCCGGTCGGCCACGTCGCGCGCGAACGCCATCTCGTGGGTGACCACGAGCATGGTCATCCCCTCCTCGGCGAGCTTGCGCATGACCGTGAGCACGTCTCCGACGAGCTCGGGGTCGAGCGCCGAGGTGGGCTCGTCGAAGAGCATCAGCGCCGGGCTCATCGCGAGTGCCCTCGCGATGGCCACGCGCTGCTGCTGCCCGCCGGAGAGCTGGGCGGGGAAGGCGTCGCACTTCTCGCCGATGCCGACCTTCTCCAGGTTCTCCCTCGCGATCCGCTCGGCCTCCGCCTTGCCCCGCTTCAGCACCCGGCGCTGCGAGATCATCACGTTCTGCAGGACGGTCATGTGCGGGAACAGGTTGAACTGCTGGAAGACCATGCCGACGCCCCGGCGGGCGGCGTCGATGTCGACGTCGCGGTCGGTCAGCTCCACGCCGTGGACGAAGACCTTGCCCGACGTGGGCTGCTCCAGGAGGTTCACGCAGCGCAGCAGCGTGGACTTGCCGGAGCCGGAGGGGCCGATCACGCAGACCACCTGGCCGGGGTCGACGGCGAAGTCGATGCCCCGCAGGACTTCGTTCTTGCCGAAGTACTTGTGCAGGTCACGGATCTCGACCGCGTGGTTCGCCGGGGCCTCCGGGGTTTCCGGATTCGCTGAGCTCACTGTCACCGTCCCCTCGCCTGTCGCCTCTCCAGCCGGGACGCGAGGTAGCCCAGCGGGATGGTGACCAGTAGATACGTCACGCCTACGACCAGGATGGGCGTGGCGTTGGCATAGGTCGAGGCCGTGTCGTTGCCGAACTTGGTGAGCTCGACGTAGTCGCCGGAGACGCCGAGGAACAACACCAGCGAGGAGTCCTTGAGCAGGGACACGAACTGGTTGGTCGTCGGCGGGATGACGATGCGAACGGCCTGCGGGATGACGATGGAGACCATGGCCCGCGTGTGCGACATGCCCAGCGAGCGCGCCGCCTCCATCTGCCCCTTGGGTACCGCCTGGAGTCCGGCGCGGAGTGTCTCGGCCATGTAGGCCGAGCCGACGATCGTCAGGCCCAGGATGCCCTGGCCGTACGTGCCGCCGGGGATCTCCAGGCCGGTGATGGCGAGCGGCAGGAACAGGATGAGCAGGAAGATCAGCAGCGCGGGCAGGCCGCGGAAGATCTCGATGTAGGCGACCGCGATCCACCGGTAGGGACGCACCGACGACAGCCGCATCAGCGCGAGCACCAGGCCGAGCAGGAAGGCGAAGACGAAACCGCCGACCGAGTAGATGATCGTGTTCTTCAGCGCGACCGTGAACAGGTCGGGAAGCGTCTTCTCGGCGACGTCGAGCTTGGTGAAGTTCTCACCGAGCTTGCCCCACTCGATGCGCAGGGCGAGGAAGACCGCCACGGCCACCAGTACGACGTACTGGACGGCCCTGCTGATCTGCTGCCTCTTGCGGGGACTGAGCCCGCTCCTGCCGGGGGCGCCCCCGGCAGGAGCGGGCTCAGTCGTCTTTGGCTGGTCGGTCATCGATTAGCCGAGCTCGCCGGGCTTCTTACCGAACCACTTGACGAAGATCTGCTCGTAGGTGCCGTCGGCCTTGGCCTCGGTGATCGAGTCGTTGATCGCCTTGAGCACGATCGGGTCGGCGCCCTTCTTCAGGCCGACGCCGTACTGCTCGCCGGTGTCGAGGCTGGCGACCAGCTCGAACTTGTCGGCGATCTCGGGCTTCTTCAGCCAGGTCAGGACGACCGGGAGGTCCTGGACGATCACGTCGACCTGGCCGGACTGCAGGCCGAGCAGTTCCTTGGGAGAGTCGGCGAACTCCTTGGGGTCGAAGCCCTTCCCCTTGACGTAGTCGAGGCCCGTGGTCGAGGCCTGGGCGCCGAGCTTGAGGCTCTTCGCCTTCACGTCGTCGAGGGTCGTGACGCCGGTCCCCTTCTTGGCCAGCAGAGCCTGCGTGGCGTCGAAGTAGGGCACGGAGAAGTCGATGTTGGCCTTGCGCTCATCGGTGATCGTCATACCGGCGGCGGCGACGTCACACTTGTTGGTGGCCATCGCCGCACCGCTCTTGATGACGGCGAAGTCGATGTCGACGATCTCCTGCGTCAGGCCGAGCTTCTTGGCGGCGAGGTCGACGATGTCGACGTCGAAGCCGACGACCTTGTCGCCCTCCTTGAACTGGAAGGGCTCGTACGGAAGGTTGGTGCAGGTGGTCAGCTTGCCGGGAGTGACGAGCTTGGGACCCTCCGCGGCCGCGGGAGCACTTGCCGAGGCACCATCGCTTGGGCTGGCGGTGGTGGACGCGCCACCCCCGCAGGCCGAAAGGCCGAGCGCACCGGCGACGACCATGGCGCCCACCGCCATCGCACGACGGGAAACAAAACTCAGGCCCACGAAGGCCTCCTTACGGTCAATGTCGCTTCTTGTATGGATACCTCAGTGCAGGTCATGCTTCATCACCTGCATAACCATGCAGATCACCACTACGACACAATTCGGACAACAACCGCGGTCAGGGGGCTCTGTTCAATACCCTGCCCCCACGCGGATCGAGACGTCGGCACTTGCCTGATCGTCAACCGTCATCCGGGGAGCCGTTGAACCAGAGGATCTACCTCGACTACCTTGCCGGATGTGCGTGATCCCCTGAAGCCGCTCGCCGGTGCCGCCCTCGCCGCCTTCCTCCTGTCCGGCTGCTCGGGAGCGCCCCAGGCGAGCCCCGCCTCCCCCCGGGCCACGCCCACCCCGACCTACGAGCTCCCGCCGCGCCCGGTGCGGCCGGGTGAGAGTCCCGTCAAAGCCGCGCCGGTCAACGACGGTGACACCCGCTTCCAGGTGATCGGCCTGCAGAAGGGCCTGAGCGGCTTCTTCGGCAGCCACGCCGAGTGGCAGGCGAAGGGGCAGTACGTGGTCGTGCGGATCCTCGTGGAGAACCCCGGCCGCACCAACGCCCGCTTCGACGCCAAGCGGCAGAAGCTCGTCGCCGCCGACGGCGCCACCTACACGGTCGACAAGTTCGCGCAGGCCATCAAGCGGCAGCCCGACGAGCTCCCGCTCGGCGCCCAGGTCAGGATCGAGCTGGACCTCTGGTACGACATCCCCAAGGAGGCGAAGGTCTCCGCGATCCGGCTGTTCGGCGACCCGCCTCTCGGCGTGACCGGCAGCACCGACGGCGTGCAGGTGCCGCTGCCCTGAAGCCGGCCCAGGTCTCCCCCACCACCCCGGCGCCGCGCGGAGCGGTCCCGGGGCCCGTGAGGGGTCTTCGACGTCCGAGGTGCCCTGACGCTCTTCCTGCGGGCTCCTCTTGGGCAGGGGAGCCTCCCGTACCGGGTGCTCCTCGCCGTACTCGCACGGACGGGCCCGCCGCGCGGAGCGCGCGACGGACCCGTCAGGTGCCCTCAGACCCGTGCGGGCCGTGGAATCACGGCCTCAGGGCGACTCTTCCCTGCTCTCCTTCGGAGCGGGGCTCTCCTTCGGAGCGGGAGCCGGAGCCGAGGCCGCCGGAGCGGCCTGTGCCTTTGCCTCCGCCTCCAGGTCGATCTCCGCGCCGCCGCCCAGATAGGCGGCCTGCACGGCGGGGTCGTTGAGCAGCTCGTCCGCGGGCGCGCTCTTGACCACCTTCCCGGTCTCCAGGACGTAGGCGCGGTGGGCCAGCTTCAGCGCCTGCTGTGCGTTCTGCTCCACCAGCAGCACCGTGGTGCCCCGGCGGTTGATCTCCTCGATGATCTCGAAGATCTGCTGCACCAGCAGCGGTGCCAGGCCCATCGACGGCTCGTCGAGCAGCAGCACCTTGGGCTTGGCCATCAGCGCGCGGCCGATGGCGAGCATCTGCTGCTCGCCACCGGACATTGTGCCGCCCATCTGGTTTCTGCGCTCGGCCAGGCGGGGGAACAGCTCGTAGACCTCGGCCAGGTCGGCGCTGAAGTCGCCGGAGCGGGTGTAGGCGCCCATGAGCAGGTTGTCGTGCACCGTCATGCCGGGGAACACTCCCCGGCCTTCGGGCGACTGCCCCAGTCCCGCGATGACCCGCTTGTGGCCGGGCATCTTGCTGATGTCCTGGCCGTCGAAGAGGATGCTCCCCGACGTCAGGCCGCGCAGGCCCGAGATCGTCTTCAGGGTCGTGGTCTTGCCCGCCCCGTTCGCCCCGATGAGCGTGACGATCTCGCCCTCGTTCACCTCGACCGAGATGCCCTTGAGCGCCTCGATCTTGCCGTAGTGGACACGGATGTCCTTGACCTCAAGAAGCATCGGCGGGAGCTCCCAAATACGCCTCGACGACCCGGGGGTCGGTCCGCACCTCGTCCGGCAGACCATCGGCGATCTTCTGGCCGAAGTCCAGCACCGCGATGCGGTCACTGATGCCCATGATGAGGCTCATGTCGTGCTCGATGATCAGGATCGTCCGGCCCGCGTCGCGGATGTCCCGGATCAGCTGCTGCAGCGCCACCTTCTCCGCCGGGTTCATACCGGCGGCGGGCTCGTCGAGCAGCAGCAGCTTCGGGTTGGTCGCGAGCGCGCGGGCGATCTCCAGACGGCGCTGGTCACCGTAGGGCAGGTTCTTGGCGTGCTCGTTGGCGCGGTGCGAGATGCCGACGAAGTCGAGCAGCTCCATCGCGAGCTTGCGCCCGTCCTTCTCGGCCCTGCGGTGCCAGGGAAGCCCCAGCGCCACGCTGACCATGCCCGACTTGTGGTGCGCGTCCGCGCCCACCATCACGTTCTCGATCGCCGTCATGTTGTGGAACAGCCGGATGTTCTGGAACGTGCGGGCGATGCCCCGCTTGGTGATCTTGAACCGCTTGATGCCGCTGATCTTCTCGTCCAGAAAGCGGACCTCGCCCTCGGTCGGCTGGTAGACGCCGGTCACCACGTTGAACACCGTGGTCTTTCCCGCGCCGTTCGGGCCGATGAGAGCGAAGATCTCTCCCTCGTTGACGGTGAGGTTCACCTCGCGCAGTGCCGTGACACCGCCGAACCGCATGACGAGGCCCCTCAACTCCAGCATGGCGCGACCAGCGCGTTCCACCTGGACCGCCTCGAGGTTCTTACCTTCCGGATTCACCTCGGCCGGATCCACTTCGGCGCTCACTTGGAAGCCACCTCCTCGCCGTGCGACTCGGGCCCGGGAACCTCGGCTCCGAGCGTACCCATCCCGCCTGACCCCTCTTTCAGCTCCGCCTTGCGTTGGCGCGATGGCAGCAGACCCTCCGGACGGAAGATCATCAGCGCCACGAGCACCGCACCGAAGATCAGCATGCGGTATTCCTGCAGGCCGCGGAACCGCTCGGGCAGCCACGCCACCACGAAGGCTCCCAGCATGACACCCGGCAGGTTGCCCGCGCCGCCCATGACCACCGCGGCCAGGATCGTCGCCGACAGCAGGAACTGGAAGTCGTTCGGGTTGATCGAGATGGCCTTCGCCGCCCACAGCACGCCCATCAGGCCACCGATGGAGGCACCGATGGCGAAGGCGAGCATCTTGAAGCGGAACGTCGGCACGCCCATGACCTCGGCCGCGTCCTCGTCCTCGCGGATCGCCGCCCAGGCACGCCCGACCCGGCTCTTCTCCCAGCGCTTCACCAGGATGATCACAACGACGGCGAGCGCGACCAGCAGGTAGTAATAGGGCCGCGGGTCCAGCACGCCGTACTTGAATGGATCGACCCCGAACACCTCGGAGAAGTTGAAGCCGAGGAAGTGGAAGTCCTCGACGCTCGGCGGGTGCGGGATGCCGCGGATGCCGTTCGGACCGCCGATCTCGTCGGTGTTGCGGGCGGTGATGCGAATGATCTCACCGAAGCCCAGCGTGACGATCGCCAGATAGTCACCGCGCAACCGCAGCGTCGGAGCGCCCAGGGTGAGGCCCGACAGGGCGCAGATCCCGATGCCGACCAGCATGATGAGCCAGAAGTTCCAGCCCAGTCTGGTGCCGAGCAGCGCCATCGCGTAGCCGCCGACCGCGTAGAACGCGACGAAGCCCAGGTCGAGCAGGCCCGCCTGGCCGACCACCACGTTCAGGCCGATCGCCAGGACCACGTACGTCCCGATCGGGAAGAACAGGATGCTCGCCCAGTCGGTGTAGGGCGACATGAAGGGGGCGAGGCTCTCCGAGGGCAGCAGCAGCGCCGCGACGATCAGGAGCACATAGAGGATCCAACGCTGCCAGCCAGGAGTGGTCTGCCAGCGATCGTGCATGACGTCGCCGAAGCGGCCGAGACCCGAACGGAAGCCTGCCAGGGGATTCTTCTGGTTCATGCGCGCGCCTGCTGGAGTGATTCACCGAGGATGCCGGTGGGGCGGAACATCAGGACCAAGATGAGGATGGTGAAGGAGATCACGTGTTTCCAGTCGGAGCCGAAGAAGATGGCTCCGTAGTTCTCCACCAGCCCGAGCGTGATTCCGCCGACCAGAGCGCCCCGCAGGTTACCGATACCGCCCAGGACCGCCGCGGTGAACGCCTTGATACCGAAGAGGAATCCGACGTAGTAGTGCGTGTTCTCGTATGAGATCAGGTAGAGCGCTCCCGCCACACCGGCCATGCTGCCACCGACGAGGAAGGTCATCCGCACGATCCTGTTGATGTCGACACCCATCAGGACGGCCGCCTCGGGGTTCTGCGCGGTGGCGCGGATACCCCGGCCGACCTTCGTCCGGTTCACCAGGGCGTCCAGCGCGATCATCATGCCGATGGCGGCGACGATGACGAAGACCTGGTCGACCCGGACCGTGTGGCCGAAGATCGAGAAAAGCTCGGTCCGCTCCATGATGCGGGGCAGGGCCATCTGGATCCTGCCCTGCTCGGGACGGTTGAAGACGTTCGGGATCACCAGGAGCGCGAACAGCTCCTGCAGGAAGATCGAGGCGCCGATCGCCGAGATCAGCGCCGCCAGCCGGGAGGCGCCGCGCTTGCGCAGCGGCCGGTAGGCGATGCGCTCCAGCCCCACCGCGACGGTCGCCGAGGCGATCATGCCGGCCAGGATCATCGCGACGACGAGGCCGACCAGCGCGATGCCCGTGAGGGGGGAGTTGATGCCGAACACGAACGGTACGAGCATCGCACCGAAGGTCCCGATCATGAAGACTTCGGAATGCGCAAAGTTGATCAGCCGCAGCACGCCGTACACCATCGTGTAGCCGAGCGCGATCAGGGCATAGATCGATCCGAAGGACAGGCCGTCGATCGTCGCCGGCCAGAACAGATTGATGAAGTCATTGAGCACTAGGGTTTACCACTTCTAGCGGGGGTCGCCTGCACGTCCGGGTAGCACACCGCCTCCAGCGGAATCTCGTGGATTCGGCGGAATCCCGTGGACTCTGCGGAATCTCGTGGATTCAGCGGAATCCCGCGGATTCTCTGGAGGCGCGAGAGGAGCGGGAACGCATTCGCGGCGTTCCCGCTCCCCGCGCGTCGGCTACCTAAATATCCTTCAGCGCTCGACTAGCCCAGCTTGGCCTCGTTGGCCTTGCCCAGCAGGCCGATGGCACCGTCCTTGACCTGGTAGATGTAGATGTCCTTCGCCGAGACCTCACCGTTGGCCTCGAACTTGACCTGCTTCGAGACACCCGCGAAGTCCACCGTGGCGATGAACTCGTTGATCTTGTCAGGAGTGACGCTGCCTGCCTTGATCGCCTCGACGAAGACCGTCGCGGCGTCGTAGCCCTCGGCCGCGTAGATGGCCGGGTCGGCGCTGTAGGCGGCCTTGTAGGCGTCGGCGAAGCCCTTCACCTTCTCGTCGGTGACGTCCGGGGTGGCGATGTAGCAGGGGCAGCCCACCAGGGCGCCCTCGGCGTTGTCGGCACCGGCGCCGTCGATCAGGCCCTTGTCCAGCGAACCGTCACCGGAGAGGAACTTCGCGGTCACGCCCTTGTCACGGAGCTGCTTGAGCAGGTTGCCGCCCGCGGCGTAGTAACCGCCGAAGAAGATCGCTTCCGGCTTGGACGCCGCGACCTTGTTCACCACGGAGGAGAAGTCGCTCTCGGCCGGGTCGAGCGAGTCGGTCTCGGGCTTCACGCCCTTGGCCTCGAGCTCGGCCTTGACGGCGTCGGCGAGCGGCTTGCCGTACTCGGACTTGTCGTCGATCACGAAGACCTTCTTCGCGCCGATGCCGGTCGCGATGAAGGCGCCGATGCCGGGGCCCTGGACGCTGTCGCTCGGCAGCACGCGGTGCCAGAACTTCCAGCCGTTCGTCGACAGCGCGGCGTTGGTGGCGGAGGCCGAGACGCTCGGCAGCTGCGCCTCCTCCAGCACCGGAGCCACCTGGGCGGACTCACCGGAGAACGCGGGGCCGATCATCGCGACGATCTTGTCGGTCTTGATGGCCTGCTGGGCCAGGGCGACCGCCTTCGACGGGTCCGCCTGGCTGTCATATTCAACCAGCTCGATCTTCACAGCCGGGTTGGTCTTGTTGTACTCGTCAATGGCGAGCTTCGCACCGTTCCTGGGGGGAATGACGATGCCGGCGTTGGCGCCGGTCAGGTCTCCCATGAAGCCAATCTTGACGGTACTGGGGGCGGCAGCACTGGAGCCACCCTCAGCCGGCGTGGCCTCCGTACCACCGCTGCCACAGGCAGCGAGACCGAGGGTGAGCGCCACACCGGCGGCAAGCACTCCACCGAGGCGTGCAGTCTTAAGCCGCAAGGTTGCCTTCCTTTCGCCCGGTCCCTCGTCAGGACCGAGTTCACAGATACCCTTCCCTGGCGGGTGGCCAGGGGTTGTGTCGGTTAGTACAACTAGCGGATGTCACGGGTCGATACAGGACGGCCCACCGTTACCGCTTCGTTATTACACCGATCCTTTTCGGCTATCAGACACAAAAGCCGTGGTCACTGGCGACCTCGCGGCTTCCGCAGGGTGTCGTCCCGACCGCCCGGAAGCCCCCCGCCGCCCCTGAGGCGCGTCCTGCGGCCACCCGGTGGACCACTGCCCCAAAAAGGGTCAAAACGCCCGATCAGGCCTCAGGGGCCCGCGCCTCGGGCTCCGTCCCGTCGGTCACCACGATCTGCGCCACCTGTCGCATGCTCAGCCTGCGATCCATCGACGCCTTCTGGATCCACCGGAACGCCTGCGGCTCACTCCACCTGTGGCGCTCCATCAGCAGCCCCTTGGCCCGCTCCACCAGCTTGCGCGTCTCCAGCCGCTCCGAGAGCGTCCCGACCTCCCGCTCCAGCGCGGTGATCTCCTGATGCCTGCTCACCGCCATCTCGATCGCCGGAACCAGGTCCGACTTGGTGAACGGCTTCACCAGGTACGCCATCGCCCCGGCGTCCCTGGCCCGCTCGACCAGGTCACGCTGGGAGAAGGCCGTGAGGATGAGACACGGCGCGATCCGCTGCGACACGATCTGCTCGGCCGCCGAGATCCCGTCCAGGATGGGCATCTTCACATCCAGGATCACCAGATCGGGCCGCTGCTCCATCGCCAGCTTGACCGCGGACTCCCCGTCTCCGGCCTCCGCGACGACCGCATACCCCTCCTCCTCCAGCATCTCCTTGAGGTCGAGGCGGATCAACGCCTCGTCTTCCGCGATCACCACTCGCCGCTGCGTACTCACGAGCAAGAGAGTACCGACGTCCGCTAGATTGAGACCACGCCGGTGCCCGAGAGTGATCTACTTCTAGGTAAGCTCTTCACTGGTACGCGAGATCCAGACAAAACGGAAAAATGCCCCGATAGACCAATCGGCAGAGTCGATGGACTCAAAATCCATTCAGTGTGGGTTCGAATCCCACTCGGGGCACCATGTGATGTCTCAGGACATCGGAAACCCCTGAACCTACGGGTTCAGGGGTTTCCGCCTGTTCTGGGGCTGGTAGTCGCGGATGGGGTCGATGGTCAGCTCGCGGAGGAGTTCTCCGGTGGGCGTCGAGTCGCTCGAAAACCGCCGATGGCGCCTGGGGCGGCGACCCCGCCCACCTCCCGCGAAAACCCCTGAGCCTCCTCTGGGCGAGCCGGTGCTCCCGCCCCCGCGAAAACCGTTGGCCCCACCTCATGGACCGGCGACCCGAGGCCCGAGGCGTCCTCACCGGACCGGCAGGAGACGGCGTACCGGTGACTTCCGCTCCCCACCCACGAATGGGAGCTCCACGAGCGGAGTAGGTTGCTCGCAAGTCGCGTGAGACGGCGTAACGGGAGGTGGCGACGTGGAAGCTGCGGGGAACGGCCGGGCGGAGCGGGGTGAACTCGGTGCCGGGCTCGGTGCCGGGGGGGTGCGCCTTCCGGAGCGGGTGAGGCTCAGCGGGCACGGGGTGGTGCTGCGGGAGTGGGAGGACGGCGACCTGGCAGCGATGGTGAAGCTGTTCGACGAACCGCAGGTGGCGTACTGGACGCCGCTCGCCTCTCCGTTCGACCTCGAGGCGGCACGCGCCTATCTGGAACGGGCCAGGCGGCGGCGGGCCTCCGGGGAGCGGATGCAGCTGGCGATCACCGTGGACGGGGGCGAGCCGGCGGGCGAGGTGCTGCTGATGATGAGCGGGCTCGGCCTCGACGTCGCGGAGATCGGTTACAGCCTGGGGGCCGCCTACCGGGGGCGAGGGCTCGCCTCGGAGGCGGTACGGGTGATGACGGAGTTCGCCAGGAAGACGGTGCGTGTCTCACGGCTGCTGCTGGAGATCGAGGACGCCAACGCGGCGAGCGTGGCGGTGGCCCGTGCGGCTGGGTACCGCCTCACCGACGCGCCGCCGGTCCCCACGGAGGAAAAGGGACGATCGATCATGTTGCGGACATGGGAGTACGAGGAGACCGAGACTCGCAGATGAGTCGTGTGTGTTGTTGATCTCGACTCGGTCAGACAGATATGTATGAATGTCATTAATCATGAGGAAAGGTAAGCGGTCTGAAGAGATCCGACGCGCTCCCCGGCCGCGGAGCCCGTCTCAGCCCCACCCCCCGAAAGTGAGCCACGTTGACGCCCTCGCCTGGCCAATCCCTGAGCAGCACCCAGCTTTCCGACGCCAAGCGAGCACTACTGGAGAAACGGCTGCGCCGTCGCGCACCGGATCCGGTGTTCACGATCCCCCGCCGCCCCCCGGGGCGAGGGGCGCCGCTGTCCTTCGGGCAGGAGCGGCTGTGGTTCATGGACCAGTTCGCCCCCGGCACCGCCGCGTACACGATCCCGATGACGTTGCGGTTGACGGGGCCGCTGGACGTCGCGGCGCTGGAGCGGGCGATCGCGGCGGTGGTCGCCAGGCACGAGAGCCTGCGGACGCGTTTTCCCCCCGACGAGGACGGGCGCCCGACCGCGGTGGTGGAGGAGCGGGTCGAGGTCCCGCTGGAGAGGGCCGAGGCCGACGGCGAACGGTCCGCGATACGGCTGGTGAGCGACGCGGCCGCGCTGCCGTTCGACCTGGCGCGGGGGCCGCTGCTGCGGACGCTGCTGGTACGGGTGGGCGGCGGGAACGCCGACCCCCCGGACGCGGCGAAAGCCGGGGAGACGAGAGAAGGCGGGACCGCGGAGGACACCGCGGGCGCCGAGAATCACGTGCTGCTGGTGGCGCTGCACCACATCTGCGGTGACGGCTGGTCCACCGACATCCTCGCCGAGGAGCTGGGGGCCAGCTACGCGGGGACGGAGCTTCCCGAGCCGCCGTTGCAGTACGGCGACTACGCGCTGTGGCAGCGGGAACGGCCGGTCTCCGAGGCCGCCCTGGCCTACTGGCGCTCGCGGCTCGCCGGGGTGGTGCCGCTGGAGCTTCCCCTGGACGGGCGGCGGCGTGGCGAGCAGACGTTCGCGGGGGCCTCGCACGGTTTCACGCTGCGACCGGAACTGATGGAGGGGCTGACGCGGCTGGCACGGGAGTCCGGCGCGACCCTGTACATGGTTCTGCTCGCGGCCTACCAGGTGCTGCTCGGCCGGTACGCGCGCCAGGACGACTTCGCGATCGGTTCCCCGGTGGGCGGGCGCCCCCGGCGGGAGCTGGAGAGCGTGATCGGCATGTTCGTGAACGTGCTCGCGATGCGCGCGGACCTGTCGGGCGACCCGGGGTTCCTGGAGTTGCTCGAGAGGGTCAGGCGGACCACGACGGAGGCGTACGAGCACCAGGAGCTGCCGTTCGAGCAGTTGGTCGGGGAGCTGGGCATCGAGCGGGACGTGAGCAGGTCGCCGGTGTTCCAGGCGGTGTTCGCGCTGCAGAGTTACGGGCGCAGGGAGGGGACGCGCTGGCCGGGGTTGTCGGTGGAGCCGTTCGACTTCGAGGCGAGAGCGACGCGTTTCGACCTGGAGCTGTTCCTGAGCGAGCAGCCGGACGGGATGGGCGGGCTCTTCGTCTACAACCGCGACCTGTTCGACGCGGCCACGATCGAGGGGATGGCCGCGCAGCTGGAGGCACTGCTGGGAGCGGTGGTGGCCACTCCGGCGGCGCGGATCTCGGAGCTGAACGTCCTTCCCGCCGAGGAGCGGGACCGGGTGCTGGCGTGCGCGGCGGGTCCCGGGGAGCCGTACCCGGACGGGGCGACGCTGGGCGGGATGTTCGAGGCGCAGGTGGCCAGGACGCCGGGGACGGTGGCGCTGGAGTTCGAGGACGAACGCCTGACGTACGCGCAGCTGGAGGGGCGGGCCAACCGGCTCGCGCACCGGCTGCGCGGGCTGGGGGTGGGGCCCGGCTCGCTGGTGGCGGTGTGCGCGGAGCGGTCGGTCGAGCTGGTGGTGGCGCTGCTGGGGGTGGTGAAGGCCGGGGGGGCGTACGTGCCGCTGGATCCGGAGTATCCGCCGGAGCGGCTGGCGTTCATGCTGGCCGACGCGGCGGTGCCGGTGCTGCTCGCGCAACGGGCGGTGCTCGACGTGCTCCCCGAGGATCCGGGAGGCGCGCTTCCCGTCGGCTCGGTGGACACCCTCGCGGATGCGGAGGCCGCGAGGATGCCCCGGGACGGCGGGATGACGACGGTCGTCCTGGACGATCCGCTGGACGAGCCGGACACGCCCGTGGAGCCGTCGGCGACGTCGGCCGACGCGGCGTACATGATCTACACCTCGGGGTCGACGGGACGACCCAAGGGGGTGCCCAACACGCACGGGGGCATCCGCAACCGGCTGGGCTGGATGCAGAGCGTCTACGGGCTGACCGGCGACGACGCGGTGGTGCAGAAGACCCCGGCGGGTTTCGACGTGTCGGTGTGGGAGTTCTTCTGGCCGCTGGTGACGGGCGCGCGGCTGGTGCTGGCCCGTCCCGGCGGGCACAGGGACGCGGCGTACCTGCGGGACCTGATCGTGGACCGTGGGGTGACGACGGCGCATTTCGTCCCCTCGATGCTGGCGGCGTTCCTGGAGGAGGAGGGAGTCGAGGCGTGCGGGTCGCTACGCAGGGTGGTGTGCAGCGGCGAGGAGCTGACGGCGCACGTGGCCGAACGCTTCTTCGCGCGGCTGCCGGGGACGGGGCTGTACAACCTGTACGGGCCGACGGAGGCGGCGATCGACGTGAGCCTGTGGCGGTGCCGCCCGGGTGACGCGACGGTGCCGATCGGGCACCCGGTGCAGAACACCTCGCTGTACGTGCTGGACCGCCACCTGCGGCCGGTGCCCTTCGGGGTTCCCGGTGAGCTGCACATCGGCGGGACGCAGGTGGCGATGGGCTATCACGCCCGGCCCGGCCTGACGGCTGAGCGGTTCGTGCCCGACCCGTTCGGGACGGCGGGGGCACGCCTGTACCGGACGGGTGACCTCGTGCGGCTCCGCCGCGACGGCGCGATCGAGTTCCTGGGGCGGATCGACCACCAGGTGAAGATCCGCGGGCAGCGGATCGAGCTGGGCGAGATCGAGACGGTGCTGCGCGGGCTCGCCGGGGTACGCGAGGCGGTGGTGACGGTGCGGGAGGACGGCGCGCCGGGCGACAGGCGGCTGGTCGCGTACGTGGTGCCCGCCGTCGTGACGGCGGGCACGGCCGGGGACGGTCCGGCGGGGACGGGGCCGAACGGGGCGGCGGCAGACGGGACGGCGACGAGCGGAACAGCGCCGAACGGGACAGCGACGAGCGGGACGGCGCGGGGCGGGACGGCCCCGGATGGGACCGGGCTGGACGGGGCGGAGCTGCGGCGGGCGTTGAAGGTGACGCTGCCCGAGCACATGGTGCCTTCGGCGTTCGTGGTGCTGGACGCGCTGCCGCTGAGCCCGAACGGCAAGCTGGATCGCGGAGCGCTGCCCGCGCCGGAGCGCCGGGGTGCCGAGGCGGCGGGACCGGGTGCCGAGCCGCGGACGCCGGTGGAGCGGGCGATCGCCGACATCTGGCGTGAACTGCTCGAAGTGGAGTCGGTCGGCGCCGACGGTGACTTCTTCGAACTGGGCGGTCACTCGCTCGTCGCGATCCAGGCGGTGGCGCGGATGCGCAAGGCGCTGCCGGTGGTCGGTGGGCGCGCGGTCGGGGTGATGGACCTGTTCAAGCATCCGACGGTGCGCGAGCTGGCGGCCCTGGTGGAGCGGCCCGCGGGCCCCGCGGGGCCGCGCAGCCTGCTGTACGAGCTGACCAGGCCGGGACCCGCGCTGATGACGTACGTGTGCATACCGTACGGCGGAGGCAGTCCGCTGATCTTCCAGCCGCTCGCCGACGCGCTTCCCGACGGGTGCTCGCTGCACGCGCTCGCCTTCCCCGGTCACGACCCCGGGTTGCCCGACGAGGAGACCCGGCCGATCGACGAGGTCGCGGACCTGTGCGTGACCGAGATCCTGGAGAACATCGAGGGTCCCCTCGCCCTGTACGGGCACTGCGGCATCGGCGGCGCGCTCGTGGTGGAGGTGGCGCGGCGGCTGGAGGAGCGGGGCCGCGCGCTGGAGGCGGTGTACATCGGGGCGATCTTCCCGTTCGCCAGGCCCAGGGGCAGGATCGCGGGGCCGCTGGCGCGGTTGACGCGCTACGACCGGTTGCGCGGCGACCGGGTGTACGAGAACCGGATGAGGTCGATGGGCACCGACATCTCGGGGCTCGACGACGAGCAGATCCGCTTCATGGTGCGCAACCAGCGGCGTGACACCCTCATCGCGGAGGAGATCTTCACGCGGGTGCTGGCCGAGCGGGTGGAGCGGCTGCGGGCACCGGTGATCTCGGTGGTGGGCGAGCAGGACCCGACGACCGACTACTACCAGGAGCGTTATCGGGAGTGGCACTTCCTGAGTGACACCACGGCGCTCGTGATCCTGGACGAGGCAGGCCACTATTTCCTGAAATATCGTGCTGCGGAGCTGTCGGAGATCCTCACCAACACCCACATCGCGATGGGGTACGGCGCGGCCGGCACGCTCGACCGGCCCTCGCGGGGTCCCGGGGCCGGCTGGTGGGTCGAGGAGGTCTCCGTCCTCTCCCCCGCCCCGGAGGAGGAGGCCACCGCGCCCGAGAAAGCGTCCGCTGCGGAGGAGGAGACCACCGCTCCCAAGGAGGCATCCGCTCCCGAGCGACCCGCCGCACGGGAGAGAGCGGCCGCGCGGAAGAGACCGGCCGCTCGAGAGAAACCGGCCGCGCGGGAGAGAACGGACGGGACCACGGCGCGGGCCGGAACGCGGATGAAGGCGCCGCCGCCGAGTCTGCGGCGGTTCATGGTGGTCGCGGGGTTCCAGCTGGTGTCGATGGTGGGCACCGCGGTCACCGACTTCGCGATCCCGGTGTGGATCTACCTGACCACCGGGTCACTGGTGGACTTCGCCCTGTTCGTGGCGTTGTCGATCATGCCGGGGGTGGTGATCGCGCCGCTCGCGGGGGCGATCGTGGACCGGTCGAGCCGTCGCTCGATGATGATCCTCGGCAACTGCATGGCCGGGGGCACCCAGCTCGTCCTGGGCGCCCTGTTCTGGACGGGCACGCTGGAGATCTGGCACATCTACCCGCTCACCGCGTGCCTCTCGATCGCGCTGATCTTCCAGCGGCTCGGCTTCACCACCGCGCTCCCCCAGCTCGTCCCCAAGGAGTACATGGGGCACGCGGCCGGGGTGGTGCAGATGGTGATCGGCACCGCGCAGTTCGCGGCGCCGCTGCTGGCCGTCGCGCTGCTCTCCAGCATCGGCCTGGGCGGCATCCTCGTCGTCGACGTGGCGAGCTTCTTCCTCGTGCTGGGCGCCCTGCTGCTGATCCGCTTCCCCGACACGATGGCGCACTCGCCCAGGGAACCGCTCTCGAAGGAGATCGCGCAGGGGTTGCGGATGTCGATCGGCAACCGCCACCTGCGGGCGGCGATGATCTACTTCGCCTCGCTCAACGTGATGCTCGCGGCGCTGCTGCTCTCGATAACCCCGCTGGTGCTGTCGTTCTCGACGCTGACCGTCGCCGGGCAGATCTCCTTCGTCGGCGGCCTGGGCGGGGCGCTGGGCGGCATGGTGATCGCGCTGTGGGGCGGGCCGAAGCGTCGGCGGATGCGCGGGGTGATGCTGGCGACGCTGGGGCTCTCGGTCTTCGCGGTGATCACCGGGTTGCGGCCCTCGGCGTGGGTGGTGGGCATCGGGGCGTTCGGCCTGTGGGGCTGTCTGTCCATCGTGAACGGCACCTTCCTGACGATCATCCACACGAAGGTGCCCCAGCGTTTCCACGGCCGCGTGCAGTCGCTCAACCAGATGGTGTCGTGGTCGACGCTGCCGATCGGCATGGCGGTGGTCGCACCGCTGGGCGAGCGGCTGCTCAACCCGCTGCTGGTGCCCGGCGGCGCGCTCGCTCCGACGGTCGGCTCGGTGATCGGCGTCGGGCCCGGCCGTGGCGTGGCGCTCATGTACATCGTGCTGGGTCTGGGCATCGCGGTGCACGTGCTGATCTCGATGCGTACGCGGGTGCTGTCGACGTTCGACGACGAGATGCCGGACGCCCCGGCGGACGACCTGGTCGGCGCCCAGATCCTGCGGGAGCGGGCGGGCAACCGGGTGAGCGTGGCCTGGACCGCCCCCGCGTTCGCCAAGGCGATCACGATGCCGCTGTCGCCGGAACGCGCACAGGTGCTGCTGCGCACCCCGTACCCGGACGCGGAGGTGAGGGAGGTCGTGCTGCGGACCGGCGGGGAGATCAGCGCGGTGTACGAGGTCAGGTGCGCCGACCGCGACCTCATCGTGAAGATCTACCCGAATGTGCTGACGGCCCGGCTGCACAAGGAGGTGCACGTCTACGAGCTGCTGCGCGGCAGCGGCGCCTCCTGTCCCGAGATGGTCCACTGGGACGTCTCGCGACGCGACCTGCCGCACGCGTACGCGGTGATGACGAAAGTGCCGGGCCGCCCGCTGTCGGAGGTCTCCGGCGGGCTCTCCGCCGAGGAGGTCGCGGGCCTGTACCGGGAGATGGGCCGGACGCTGCGGGCGGTGCACGGGGTGCGGGTGCAGAGGTTCGGGCCGATCGACGGGCCGCAGGAGAGCTCCAACGAGGCGTACGTGGGCGGGCAGCTGGACCTGAGGCTCGCGCAGTTCGTCGAGTTCGGCGGGGATCCCGAGCTGCACGCGGAGCTGAGCGCCCACGTCCGGCGCGACCGCCACCTGCTGGCGCGCTGCGACGCGCCCGTGCTGTGCCACAACGACTTCCACGAGCGCAACGTCATGGTCGCCGAGACCGAAGGCCCCGGTAGCCCGCTACGGATGACGGGGGTCATCGACATGGAGAACGCGCTGGGCGGCGATCCGCTGATGGACCTGGCGCGGACCGACTACTTCGCGGTCAGGGGTGACGCGGAGCGGCGGCGGTACCTGCTTGAGGGGTACGGCGACCTACCCGACGACTGGCCGGAGCGCCTCGCGTTCTACCGGCTCTGCCACGCCCTGGAACAGTGGCACTGGCTGGCCACCCTGGGCGAGACCGCCGCCCTGCCCGTGATCGCGGAACAGCTTCGTGAGTGTCTCAAGGAGAAGGTGTGACAGACGTCTTTCCCGCCTCGTTCGCCCAGGAGCGGATCTGGTTCCTGCACGAGCTCCTGCCGGACCTGGCCGTGTACAACATCCCCGTCCGCCTGGAGGCGACCGACCTGCGGCCGGTGGACCCCGATCTCCTGGAGCGGGCTCTGACGGTGCTCGCGAACAGGCACGAGTCGATGCGGACGTCGTTCGAGCTGCGCGACGAGCAGGTCGTGCAGACGATCGCGGACCGGGTGCCGGTCTCGGTGGCCAGGACCGACCTTTCCGGATTGCCCCCACGGGAGGCGGCCGAGGAGTTCGAGCGGGTCGCGGCGGCGGAGGCGCGCGCGCCGTTCCGGCTGGACGAGGCCCCGCTCTGGCGGGTGCGGCTGGTGACGATGGGCGGCGAGGAGTGTCGGCTGCTGCTCGTCCTGCACCACACGATCTTCGACGCCTGGTCGTCGACCATCCTGTGGCGGGAGCTGGTGGAGGTCTACCAGGCGCTGCGCGAGGACCGCGACCCCAAGCTGCCCGAGCTGGCGATCCAGTACGCCGACTACGCGGTCTGGCAGCGCGACCGGCTGGGCGGCGGCGAGCTGGACGACGACCTGGCCTACTGGCGGGAGCGGCTGCGCGGCAGCGTACCGCTGGAGTTGCCGTCCGACCGGCCGCGCCCCGCGGAGATGAGATACACCGGCTCGGTGCTGGACTTCGCGGTGCCGGAGGAGCTCACCGAGCGGGTGGGCGCGCTGGCGAGAGGGCGGAACACCACGCCGTTCACGGTGCTGCTCACCGCGTTCTCGGTGCTGCTGGCGCGCTGGAGCGGGCGCGGTGACGTCGTGGTGGGCTCCCCCGTCGCCGGGCGGGAGCTGCCTGAGCTGGACGCGCTGATCGGCATGTTCGTCAACACGCTGCCGCTCCGTACCGACCTGGGCGGCGACCCCGCGTTCGACGAGGCGCTGGACCGGGTCCGCACGACCGTGCTCGAGGCGTTCGACCACCAGAACGTGCCGTTCGCGAAGCTCGTGGAGGCGGTGAGCCCGCCCCGCGACCCCGGCAGGACGCCGCTGTTCCAGGTGGGGTTCAACCAGATCGCGGTGGACGGGCGCGGCCGGTACGGCAACGGCACCTCCAAGGCCGATCTCACCATGGAGCTCCACAATCCGGACGGCAGGCTGGAGGGCTGGGTCGAGTACAGCACGGACCTGTTCGACGAGGACACGATCCGCCGCCTGGTGTCGGCGTACCTGACGTTGCTCGGCGCGGCCGTCGAGGACCCGGGGCTGCCGATCTCCCGGCTGCCGCTGCTGGACGGGGCGGAGCGCGCCCGGCTGCTGTCCTCCTGGCACGGCCCCGAGGCCTCCTACCCGCAGCGCTGCCTGCACGAGCTGATCACCGAGCGGGCGCGGCTGACGCCGGACGCCCCCGCGGTCGTCTCCTCGGAGGGGACGCTCACCTACGGGCGGCTTGAGGAGCGGGCGAACGCGCTGGCCCGGCGGCTGCGCGAGCGCGGGGTGGGGGCGGAGAGCCCGGTCGCGGTGTGCCTGCCGAGGAGCGCCGAGCTGATCGTGGCGCTGCTCGCGGTGCTGAAGACCGGCGGCTGCTACGTGCCGCTGGACCCGGAGTATCCGAAGGAGCGGCTGGGGCTCATGCTGGCCGACTCGGGGACCCGTCTGCTGCTGACCCGCGCGACGCTGGTGGAGCGGCTGCCGTCCAACCATCCCCCGGCGATCCTGCTCGACGCGATGCCCTCAGGCGGAACGTCCGAGTTCGTCCCCGACCCCGTCTCCCCGGACTCGCCCGCCTACGTGATCTACACCTCGGGGTCGACGGGGGTGCCCAAGGGGGTGGTGGTGCCGCATCGCGGGGTGGTGAACCTGGTCACCGCCCTGGGGTTCACCGAGCGGGAGCGGATGCTGCTGCTCACCTCGCTGTCGTTCGACATCGCGGCGCTGGAGATCTTCGGTCCGCTCACGGCGGGCGGTGCGGTGGTCCTCGCTCCCCCGTACGGCACGGGCCGGCTGGGCGAGCTGGTGACGGAGGCGGGGGTGACGACGGTGCAGGCGCCGCCGTCGGTGCTGGAGGAGATCCTGGAACGGCTGCCCACGGGGCTGCCTCGCGTGTTCAGCGGCGGGGAGCCGCTCCCGGTGTCGCTCGCCGGGCGGATCCACCGGGTCGCCGACGAGCTGTGGAACCTCTACGGGCCGACGGAGACGACGATCTGGTCGTTCGCGCACCGGGTGCCCAAGGGCGCGGAGTCGATGTCGATCGGCATGCCGGTCGCGGGCACCACCGCGTACGTGCTGGACGAGGCGATGGAGCCGGTGCCCTCCGGTGTCGTGGGGGAGCTGTTCCTGGGCGGCGACGGGGTCGCCCGCGGCTACCGGGGGCGGCCGGGGCTGACCGCCGAGCGGTTCGTCCCCGACCCGTTCGGCCGGGGCGGGCGTCTCTACCGGACGGGTGACCTCGTACGGCGGCTGCCCGACGGCACCCTGGAGTTCCTTGGACGCGCGGACGACCAGGTGAAGGTGCGGGGGGTGCGGATCGAGCTGGGCGAGGTGGAGGCGGCGCTGACGGCCTACCCGGGGGTGCGCCGGGCGGTCGCCGCGGTCAGGGACGACGCCCCCGGCGGCCGGGCGCTGGTCGCGTACCTGGACATGGGCGCGGACGCCGAGACGAGCGCGGGCACGCCCGCGGACGCCGGGGGGAGTGCGGAGGCGACGGCCGGGGAGCTCAGGGCGTTCCTGGCGACGCGGCTGCCCGCCACGATGGTGCCGAGCCTCTTCGTGCCGGTACGGGATTTCCCGAAGCTGCCCAACGGCAAGCTCGACCGCGCCTCGCTGCCCTCCCCCGTCTCCGAGGAGGTCCCGGCGGCACCCACGAGACCGGTCACGGCGAGCGAGGAGCTGGTGCACGAGATCTGGTGCGAGGTGCTGGGCAGGAGCGGCATCGGGATCGACGACGACTTCTTCGACGTCGGCGGGCACTCGCTGCTCGGTACCAAGGTCGTCGCCAGGATCTGCTCGACGGTGGGCGTCGACCTGCCGCTCAACGCCCTGTTCACCACGCGCTCGGTCCGCGGGCTCGCGCTGGTGGTCGAGGAGTGCCTGGCCACCGAGATCGACCGGCTCACGGACGAGGAGGCCGAGCGGATCGCCGAGGGGTACGACCAAAATGACGGTGCGGTGAACTAGGACCGAAATAGGTATTTAGGACACTTGCTCTTGGTAGCCTCCGGCCACGGCCGGTGTCCACGGAGTGAGACGCTTCACGACGCACGGAAGCGGTAAGTCACCTTCCGTTCACCGGATCGCCACGAACTGCGGCGATCCCGGAGCGTCACGACGATCGAAGATCTTCCCGTACGGCCGAAACCGGCATTACGCCACACGTTTAACTTTCAATCCTTGACTGTCCGATGACACCAATAATAGGAATGACCTGGCTTATTGCTCGTGAATACTTGGCAGGGCAAAAACCCTGTTTGGGGCTATGGGGGGTGGATGCTCGAAGCGATGCGGGGGGACTCGTCGTCCGCCTCTTTGCACGGTCCGTCATTCACCTCACCGGCTCCCGCCCCCGTCGCCTGGACGACCGGGCCACCCCACCTCGCCCCGGACGCGCTGCTGTGCGACCTGATCGCCGCCCAGGCGGCGCGGACGCCCTCCGCGCCGGCGATCCGCCAGTGGGACGCCGACCTCACCTACCGCGACCTGGTCGACGCCGCCACCACGCTCGCGCTGCGGTTACGTGCCCTCGGGGTGGGCCCTGAGGATCGGGTCGGGCTCTGCGCCAGGCGCACACCGCTGATGACCGTCGCCGCCCTCGGCATCATGATGGCGGGCGGCGCGTACGTCCCCCTCGACCCCGCGCATCCACGCCGGCGACTCGACGAGGTCCTCGACGACGCGGGCATCGCGGTCGTCGTGGCCGACGACCACGGCCGCGCGATGCTGGACGGATGCGGGCGCCCCCTGGTCGAGCCGGAGACGGGCGCCGCGGCCGTGTCCGAAATTACTTCCGCAATCACCTCAGGGCCCCCGGCCGTAACGGGTCCGGGAGGTGGCGGCGAGAGCGTCGGCGGCCCGGCGCTGCCGGGGAACGCCGCCTACGTCCTGTACACGTCCGGATCGACCGGACGGCCCAAGGGCGTGGTGGTGAGCCACGCCTCCGCGGTCGCGTTCGCCTCCGCCGCGACGGCCCACTTCGGCCTGGACGACACATGCCGGTCGATCGCGTTCTCCGCGCTCGGCTTCGACGTCTCGGTGCTCGACATGCTCGCGCCGCTCACCGTGGGCGGCTGCGTGCAGCTGGTGCCGGACGAGGACAGGACCGACCCGGCCCGGCTGCAACGGTTCCTGGAGGCGCACGACGTCACCTGGGGGTTCATCCCGCCCGCGCTGCTGCCGCTGGTCGACCCGGCCCGGCTGCCGCACCTGCGCGACCTGATCACGGCCGGAGAGCCGCCGGGCCCCGAGCAGGTGGCCCGCTGGTCGGCGCACACCCGTTTCCACAACTGGTACGGCCCCACGGAGACGACCGTCTGCGTGGTCGGCACCGAGCTGTCGGGGACCTGGGAGCGTTCGCTGCCGATCGGGTACCCCCTGCGCGGCTGCCGGGCGCACGTCCTGGACGAGGACATGCGCGAGTGTCCCGTCGGCGTCCCCGGCGAGCTGTACATCGGCGGGCCTCAGGTGAGCCGCGGCTACCTGGGCCTGCCCGGCATGACGGCCGAGAGGTTCGTACCCGACCCCTTCGAGTCCGCGCCCGGCGCGCGGCTCTACCGCACCGGCGACCACGTCGCCTGGCAGGAGGACGGCCGGATCGCCTTCATGGGACGGCTGGACCGGCAGGTGAAGATCCAGGGACAGCGGGTCGAGATCGGCGAGGTCGAGTCGGTGGTGCGGGCGCACCCCGAGGTGACGCAGGCGGTGGTCGACGCCCCCGGCGAGCTGGTCGCCTACGTCGCGCCACTGGACGCTCCCGGGCTCGCGGCCCTGCGGGTGCACTGCGCGGGACGGCTGCCGATCTACATGCTGCCCACCCGCGTGGTGCACGTACCCGTCCTGCCGCTGAACTCCTCGGGCAAGGTCGACCTCGCCGCCCTGCGCGACCTCGCCGGGGAATCCCCGGGCGCCTCCCGGAACACGACCGGCGACCGGGGCGGGGACGGGGACGGGGACACGACTGGGGACGCGGCTGGGGACACTGCTGGGGACACTGCCGGGGGTACGACCGGCGGCGCGGCCGGGCTCTCGGGGCTGGCGGGGATCTGGGCGCGGGTGCTCGACGCGCCTCCCCCCGGCCCCGACGACGACTTCTTCGAGCGCGGCGGGCACTCGTTGCGGGCGATGCGCCTGGTGTCGGCCATCAGGGCGGAACTCGGCAGGGACGTCTCGGTCGAGGACGTCTACACGGCCCGCACCTACGGCGCCCTCTCGTCCGGCGTCGAGAACGCCCCCTTCTCCGACGTCGAGAACACCCTCTTGTCCGGCGTCGAGAACGCCCCCTCGCGGGAGCCGGCGGGAGAGACCCCGCCGGCGAAGACTTCGGCGAGCTCGGCGATCCCCGCGCCCCCCACGCTGTCGCCCGCGCAACGACGCATGTGGTTCGTGGAGCGGCTCGCCCCCGACACCCCCGCCCACAACATCGCGATGGCCGAGCGCGTACGCGGCCCGCTGGACCACGGCGCGCTGCGCAGCGCCCTGGAGTCGGTGGTGGCGAGGCACGAGACGCTGCGCTGGCGGATCACCTCCCGTGACGGCGTGCCCCACGTGTCGGTCGTCCCGCCAGGCGGGGTGCCGCTCCCGCTCGACGACCTCTCGGCGCTCGCCCATCCCGAGACGACTCAGAAAAACACCTCGAAACCGGCTTCGGAGACCGCGCCGGAGGCGGTTCCGGAGACCACGCCGAAGACGGCTCCGGGGGCCGCGCCGAAGACGGCTCTGGAAAAAGCCCTGGAGACGGTTCTGGAAACGGAGGCGCGGACGCGGTTCGACCTGGCGCGCGACCCGCTGCTGCGGGCCAGGCTGATCCGGCTGGCCGAGGACGACCACGTGCTCGCGGTGACCGCGCATCACATCGTCTTCGACGGCTGGTCCCAGGACGTCTTCTACCGGGACCTGAGCGCCGCCTACCGCGGTGACCTCCGAGGGCCGGCGGGCGCGTCCTTCGCCGACTACGCGCGCTGGGCGAGGGAGCGGTCGGACGGCGACGGGGTCGACTGGTGGCGTGAGCACCTGAAGGACGCCCCGATGGTGCTCGACCTGCCCAGGGACACCCCGCGCCCTCCCGTCCAGACTTTTTTTGGAGCGCTCCGGACAGCGGAGATTGACAACGAGACCGGAGACCGCGTCAGGAGGCTCGCGGTCCGGCTGGGGGTCACCCCGTACCCGGTGCTGCTCGCCGCTTTCGCGCAGCTGCTCTCCAGGCTGTCCGGGCAGCGGGACCTGCTCGTCGGCACCCCGTACGCCGACCGGGGGCACGTCGCGTTCGAGTCGCTGATCGGCATGTGCGTGCGGATGCTGCCGCTACGGCTGCGTCAGGACCCCGAGGTCTCGTTCGAGGAGCACGTGAGACGCTGCCGCGACGAGCTCGCCGAGGTCGTCTCCCACGGCGACGTACCGCTGGAGCGCGTCGTGGAGGCGCTGCGCGTCCCGCGCGACCTGGGACGCAACCCGGTGACGCAGGTGCTGTTCAACATGTACAACTTCGCCGAGGCCAAGCTGGACCTGCCCGGGTGCGTGACCGAGCCGCTGCCCGCCGGGCTGCCGGGCGCGCTGTTCGACCTGACGATGTACGTCAGCGAGCGCGGCGACGGATACGCCCTGCAGCTCGTCTACAACCCCGACCTGTTCTCCGCCGCCAGGATGGACGCCCTGCTGGCCGGTTACGCGCACCTGCTGGGCGACCTGCTCGCCGACCCGGGACAGGCGACACGCGAGGCCCGGCTCACCCCGGGGAAACCGGCCGCCGCGCTGCCGGTCTGGGACGGTCCCGGGCCGCTGGACACCCTGCACGGCGACGTCGTGGTGGAGGGAGCGGGGCGGATCCTGGGACACGCGGAGCTCACCGCGCTGCGCCACCGTACGACCGCGGCGCTGCGCGCGGCCGGGGTGGAACCCGGCCAGGCGGTCGCGGTGCTCGCCGCGCGGGTCCCCGAGCTTCCCGGGCTGCTGCTGGGGGTGCTGGCCACCGGGGCCCGCTGGGTGATCCTCGACCCGGCGCACCCGGCTCCGGTGCTGGCCCGCCAGGCCGCCGCCGCCGGCGCCGTGGCGACAGTGCGCTGTCCGGGCGCGCCCCCTCTGGCGGGTCTGCCGGAGATCGCGCTCCCGCAGACCTCGCCGCCGGAAACCGCGCCGCACCCCGAGCGGGGCTACCTCTCGCTCACCTCGGGGACCACCGGCGATCCCAAGCCGGTGGTGACCGGTGAGGGACCGCTCGCCCACTTCGTCGCCTGGTACGCGGCGACCTTCGCGGTGACCCCCGCCGATCGCTTCGCCCTGCTGTCGGGCCTGGCGCACGACCCCGCGCTGCGCGACGTGTTCGTGCCGCTCGCCACCGGCGCCCGGCTGTGCGTGCCGGAGGGGGAACTGCTCCGTGACCCCGTCCGGCTGGTCGCGTGGCTGCGCGAACACCGCGTCACCGTGGTGCACCTGACCCCGCAGCTGGCCAGGATGCTCTGCGGGACCGGCGCGATGCTGCCCGGGGTGCGGCTGGTGGCGACCGGCGGCGACCGGCTCACCCACGCCGACGCCGCGCGGCTGCGCCGTCTCGTCCCCGCCGCCCGGCTGGTGGCCTTCTACGGCACCACCGAGACCCCGCAGGCCCACGCCTGGTACGAGATCCCCTCCGGGGTGCGCGAGAGCGCCGAACCCGTCCCCGCCGGACGCGGCATCGAGGGCAGCGAGCTGGTCGTGACCGCCGAGCACGGCGGCCGGGCCGGGGTGGGTGAGCTGGGCGAGGTGGTCGTGCGCAGCACCAACCTGGCGAACGGCTATCTCGACGCCGAACTCACCCGGCTCCGCTTCACCGGTGACGCCTTCGCCACCGGCGACCTCGGCCGCCTCAACCCCGACGGGACGGTGACGATCGCCGGACGGCGCGACGACCAGGTGAAGATCCGCGGCTTCCGGGTGGAGCTGGGCGAGGTGGAGGCGGCGCTGTCGGCCCACCCCGAGGTCCGCGCCGCCGTCGCGGTGGCCGACCGGGACGAGCGGCGCGAGACGGTGCTGCACGCCTACGCGGTGCCGCGCAGGCCGGGTCCGGCCCCGCCGAGATTGCTCGACCACCTGCGCGCGGTGCTGCCCGAGCACGCGGTGCCCGCCGAGGTGTTCGTGGTTCCCGCGCTCCCGCTCACCCCCAACGGCAAGGTCGACCGCGCCGCGCTGCGCCGCCCCGTGTCCCGGCCGGGAGGCGAGGCCGGCGGGGAGGTGTCCGGCCCGACCGAGCGGGCCGTGGCCGAGGTGTGGCGGGCCGTGCTCGGCGTGCCTCGGGTGGGGGCGGCCGACAACTTCTTCGAGATCGGCGGCCACTCGCTCGCGATCGCCGCCGTCCAGGCCCGCCTGGGCAGGGCCCTCGGCAGGGAGATCCCGATCGTGGACCTGTTCCGCCACCCGACCATCCGCGCCCTCGCGGCGCACCTCGACGGTGGAGGCCCCACCGCCGGCCTCGACCGCGCCGCACGGCGGCTCGCCGTGCGGCGAGACCGCCTCAAGGACCGCTCAAGGAAGCCGAGCTGACAACCGCACGATTCCCCCGCATCCGACCCCGAACCGACGTCCGCCCCCTCCGGCCCTTCGCGGCCGGACCGGCCCCCATCCCCCACCCCCTCCCGCGACCGGGGCGGCGCCCCGACCGACGGCCGCACGACGTCCCGCACCGCGAACCGATCCACGAACCCACCCGCTGACCCGACCGGCGCCCCGGCAGACCGTCGAGCCGGTGACCGAACCGGCCACCCCGCCGGAGACCGAGTTGATGCCCGTCCAACCCCCCGCGCCGGAGCCGACCGCGGCCGGCAAGGAAGAAAGGGACCCCCGCATGGCCGAGGAGCCCACCGTCGAACCGATCGCGATCATCGGCCTTTCGTGCCGGGTGCCCGGAGCCGGGGACGCCAGGCAGTTCTGGCGCAACCTCGCCGACGGCGTCGAGTCGCTGACGCACTTCACCCGCGAGGAACAGCGCGCGCTCGGCGTGCCCGACCACGTTCTCGACGACCCCGACTTCGTACCGGCCGCGATGATGCTCGACGACCACCAGGGGTTCGACGCCGCGTTCTTCGGCATGTCGATCAGGGAGGCGGAGATCCGGGACCCGCAGCACCGGCTCTTCCTCGAACTGTCGCACACGGCCTTGGAGGACGCGGGCTACGACCCGTTCAGGTATCCGGGCGAGATCGGCGTCTACGCCGGTTCCGGCTCGGACTTCTACCAGTGGATCAATATCAGGAGCAACGCGCAGGCCCACGCGAACGCGGGCTGGCTCGCCGTCATGGTCGGCAACCACGTCGACTACTGCGCCACGCTGTCGTCGTACAAACTGGACCTGCGCGGCCCGAGCTACACCCTGCACACCGCGTGCTCGACCTCGCTGGTCGCGATCCACGTCGCCGCCGAGGCCCTGCGCAACGGCGAGTGCGACATGGCCCTGGCGGGCAGCGCGATGCTCGACCTGCCGCAGGGCCAGGGATATGTGTACGACGAGGACGGCATCGTCTCCCCCGACGGCCACTGCCGGGCCTTCGACGCCAAGGCGGCCGGCACGATCTGGGGCAGCGGCGGCGGTGTGATCGTGCTGAAGCGGCTGTCCGAGGCGATCGAGGACGGCGACAACGTCCGGGCCGTCATCCTGGGCAACGCGATCAACAACGACGGCGCGGGCAAGGTCGGGTTCTCCGCGCCCAGCATGGACGGCCAGGCCGCGGTGATCGCCCAGGCGCTCGGGGTGGGCGGGGTCGACCCGCGCACGGTCACCTACGTCGAGGCGCACGGCACGGGCACCGCGCTGGGCGACCCGATCGAGGTCGCGGCGCTGAGCAGCGTGTTCGGCCAGGACACCGACGACACCCAGTGGTGCGGCATCGGCTCGGTCAAGAGCAACATCGGACACCTGGGCCAGTCGGCGGGCATCGCGAGCATCATCAAGGCGGTGCTCGCCCTGGAGAACGGTCTGATCCCGCCCACGCTGCACTACGAGAGCCCCAATCCGAAGATCGACTTCCCCCGGAGCCCGTTCTACGTGACGGGGACGCCCACCAAGTGGGAGCGCAACGGCTTCCCCCGGCGCGCGGGCGTCAGCTCGTTCGGCATCGGCGGCACCAACGCGCACATCGTGCTGGAGGAGGCTCCGGCACCGGCACGCGAGGAGCGCGACCCCCGCCCGGCGCACCTGCTGCGGCTGTCGGGCAGGACCGACACCGCGCTCGCCGCCGCCGCCGAGCGCCTCGCCGCGCACCTGGAGGCCCACCCCGGCATCGACCTGGCCGACGTCGCCCACACCCTGCGGGTGGGGCGCAGGGAACTGTCGCGCAGGAGCGCGGTGGTCGCCTCCGACGTCGCCGACGCGATCGCCGCGCTCCGCGACCCCAAGCGGACGATCTCCGGTGCCGCCTCCCGGCGCACCCCGAGCATGGCGTTCCTGTTCTCGGGGCAGGGATCGCAGTACGCGGGCATGGGCGCCGAGCTGTACCGCACCGAGGAGGTCTTCAGGGACGCGGTCGACGAGTGCGCCGAGATCCTGCGGCCCGTGCTGGGCGAGGACCTGCGCGAGCTGATCTTCGCCACCGGCGAGGAGGCGGGCGAGCGGCTGCGGCAGACGGCGCTGACCCAGCCCGCGCTGTTCACCGTGGAGTACGCCCTGGCAGCGCTCTGGCGCTCGCTGGGTGTCGAGCCCGCCGGGATGATCGGCCACAGCATCGGCGAGTACGTCGCGGCGACCGTGGCCGGGGTCTTCAGCCTGCCGGACGCGTTGCGGCTGGTGGCCGCGAGGGGACGCCTGGTGCAGAGCTTGCCCGCCGGAGCGATGCTCGCCGTGCAGCTCGCGCCGGATGAGATCGGGCCGCTGCTGCCCGACGACGTGTCGGTGGCGACCGTCAACGGCCCCGGGACGTGTGTGGTCGCCGGTCCCGGTGCCTCGATCGCCGAGCTGGCGGACATGCTGGAGGAGGAGGGCATCGGCCGGATGGAGCTGCGTACCTCGCACGCCTTCCACTCCTCGATGATGGACCCGATCCTGGGTGAGTTCCGCGCGCTGGTCGCCGGTGTCGAGCGGTCGGCGCCGAGCCTGCCGTTCCTGTCGAACGTGACCGGCACCTGGATCACCGCGGCCGAGGCGACGGACCCGTCGTACTGGGCCCGGCACATGCGCGAGCCGGTGCTGTTCGGCGACTGCGTGACGGCTCTGCTCGCCGAGGGCGACTGGATCATGATCGAGTGCGGCCCCGGCAAGCAGCTGGCGGGGCTCGCCAGGGCGCAGACCCCGCCGGGCGCGGTCGCGCCGCTGCCCTCCCTGCCCGGCCCCAAGGACGCCGGTGGCGACGTGGGCGTGCTGTCGGCCGCGTACGGCACCCTGTGGGTGAACGGTGTCGCGCTGGAGGCTTTCGGCGAGGAGGGGCACCGGGTCTCGCTGCCGACCTACCCCTGGGAGCGCCGGCGCGCCTGGATCGACCCCGACCCGCACGGGGCGTTCGTCGGCGGCGTGGCCAACCACGCGCAGGTCGAGGAGGACCTGCCGCTGGACCGCTGGTTCAGCGTGCCGGTGTGGCGGCAGGTCCCGCCGAGGCCGGCGCCTTTGTCGCCGGTCACCCGCACCCTGGTCTTCGCCGACGACGGCTCGGCCGGGCTGGTGGACGCGCTGCGCGCGACGGGGGCCGAGGTGGTCGAGGTGCGGCCGGGCGACGGGTTCTCCGCGGAGCGCCCCGACGGCGTCTACACCGTCCGTCCCTCCGAGCGCGCCGACTACGACGCGCTGCTGGCGGCCGTGGGCGAGGTGCCGGGGCGGGTGGTCCACGCGTGGACCGTCGGCGACGAGCCGGCCGCCGGCACCGAGGGGACCTGGCGGGCTCAGGACCGCGGCTTCTTCAGTGTGCTCGCGCTGGTGCAGGCGCTGACCTCGGCCCAGCCGGCCGACTCCACCGGCGGGGTGGAGCTGACCCTGCTCACCTCGGGGGCGCAGGACGTCACCGGCGGCGACCTGCTCCGCCCCGAGCACGCGACCCTCGCCGGGTTCCCCCGGGTGGTGCCGCTGGAGACGCCGTGGCTGCGGGTGCGCCACGTCGACGTCGAGGGACGCGACTGGATCAGGCACGCCGCCGCGGAACTGGGCAGGAGGCCGGAACCGGACGAGGCGGGACTGCTGCCCACCGTGAGCATCAGGGGCGGCCGCCGCTGGCTGCAGCACTACGAGCAGCTGGAGGTGCCCGCGGCCGGGACGTCCTCACCGGAGACGGCCGAGGCGGTCGGCGGGCAGTCGAGCCCTCGGGACGGACAGGTCTACCTGATCACCGGCGGCCTGGGCGGCATCGGCGTCTCGCTCGCCGAGGACCTCGCCGCGCGGGCCCGGGTACGGCTGGTCCTGCTGTCCAGGACCGGTCTGCCCGACAGGGCTGAGTGGGACGCGCACGAGACCGGCCGCGCGGGCCGGGCGATCGCCGCGATCCGCAGGATGGAGGAGGCGGGGGCCGAGGTCCTGGTGCTCGCCGCCGACGTCACCTCCCCCGCCGACATGCGCAGGGTGAGGGAGGAGACGATCGCCGGGTTCGGCCGGGTGGACGTGATCGTGCACGCCGCGGGACTGCCCGGCGGCGGCATGGCCGAGATCAAGGAGCGGGCCGCCGCGGAGGAGGTGCTCGCGCCCAAGGTGGTCGGCACGCTCGCGCTGCGCGAGGCCTTCGGTGGCCTCGACCTGGAGGCCGTCGTGCTCTGCTCGTCGATCACCGCGGTCGCGGGCGGATTCGGCCAGGTCGACTACTGCGCGGCCAACAACTTCCTCGACGCGCACGCCAGGGGCGAGCACGGCTGGGGCGCGGCCACGGTCGTCTCCGCCAACTGGGGCAAGTGGCTTGAGGTCGGCATGGCGGCCGAGGTCGCCGCACCCGCCGGGTTCGTGGCGCTGCAGCGCGGCGACCGGATCAGGGCCGTGGACCACCCGGTGCTGTCCGCCTGGCACGAGGCCGACGGCGAAGGTCTCGGCTGGGCCGGGGGCAGCCTCTCCCCCGACACCCACTGGGCGCTCGACGGGCACCGCATCTCCGGGGTGCCGGTGCTGCCCGGCACCGGTCACCTGGAGCTGGCCCGCTGCGCCGGAGAGGTGGTGCTGCCCGGCACCGGCGCCATCGAGTTGCGCGACGTGGTGTTCGTCGAACCGCTCTCGGTGGCCGACGGTGCCTCCGCCGAGATACGCGTGACGTTCAGCACCGAGACGGACGGCGCGGACTTCCAGGTGCGCAGCGTCATCGGCGGCGAACAGCGCACCCACGCGCGCGGCACCGCGGCCAAGGTCGACGCCGGGTCCACCGGGCACGCCGACGTGGCGGCGATCGTCGACCGCTGCACCCTCGCGTCCGACGAGCAGGGCGGGGTGCCGCTGTCCGGGCTGCTCACGCTCGGCCCCCACTGGGGTCACATGCAGAAGTGGTACATCGGCCAGAACGAGGCCCTGGGACTGTTCGATCTGCCCGAGGAGCTGTCCGAGGACCTGGAGGGCTGGGGCCTGCACCCGGCACTGCTCGACAGCGCCACCTCCTTCACCTGGGTCGACGTCGTCGGCCACTACCTGCCGCTCGGCTACGGCCGCATCACCGTCAGGGACCGGCTGCCCGGCAGGTTCTGGAGCCACATGCGCTTCCGCGACAGCGGCACCGACGAGGTGCTCGCGGTCGACGTGACGCTCATCGACTCCGAAGGCACGATCGTCACCGAGATCTCCGACTACGTGCTGCGCCGCATCAACACCGACGCCGTGGTGGCCGGGGTGACGGCCGACGCCGGAGCCCAGCGGGCCGGTACCGTCTCCGGCACCGTCGCCGGCGCTGTCACCGCCCCCGACTCCGGCGGCCAGGTCACGACGGCCGCCGGAGGCCCCGACGCGGTCGGCATCCGTCCCGCCGAGGGCGCCGAGGCGTTCCACCGGCTGCTCACCACCCCGCTCGGCGCGCAGGTGGTGATCGCCGCGACCCCGGTGGCCGCCTACCTGGCCGGTGTCGGGTCGGTCACCCAGGAGACGGTCGAGACGGAGCTGGACCCGGCCGCCGTGTCGGACCGTCCCCGTACCGGCGCGGCGACCGACGACTACGTGGCGCCGCGCGGTGACGTCGAGGCCGCCATCGCCCGGCTGTGGAGCGAGGTGCTCGGCGGCGAGCGCATCGGCGTCGACGACGACTTCTTCGAGCTCGGCGGCAACTCGCTGATCGCCGTGCAGCTCATCGCCCTCATCCGCAAGGAGCTGGGGGTGCGGCTGCCGATGCGCAGCCTCTTCGAGGAGCCCACGGTGGCCGGGGTCACCTCGCTGATCGAGCAGGCCCGTGCCACCACGCCGGCGGCGGAGACCACCCCGGCCGCGAACCAGTCCACCCAGTCCACGATCCCCCGCCTCCCCCGCAGGAGTGAGCAGCAGTGACCGAAACCCTTCCCGACACCAAGGTCGTCCTCAACGACGAGGAGCAGTACTCCATCTGGCCCTCGGGCCGCGACAATCCGGACGGCTGGCACGACGCGGGCTTCACCGGCACCAAGGACGAGTGCCTGGCCCACATCGAGCAGGTCTGGACCGACATGCGTCCGCGCAGCCTGCGCGAGGCGATGAGCGCGGGAGAGGCGGAATGACCGAATAGGGGGACGTCTTCCCGTCCTCCTCCGGGTTCCGGGCGGGAACGAACGTGGTTTCTCGCCCGCTTCGAACCCGAGCCCGCCGTCCACGACATCGGCGTGCTCATACCGACGAGGCGCCGACCGGTCGATCCGCACCGGTCGGCGCGCATCTCGGATGTCGCGCTTCCCCCGGTGGTCCGGGCATCGGCCCTCGCGCCCCACTGGTCCGGGTATCGGCCCTCGCGAACACGAGGGCGGCGAGGGGTCAGTACACGTCGCGTACGTAGCGTCTGCTCGCGGCGAGCTGTTTGACGTAGAGGGCGGCCTCGTCGTCGCCGAGGCCGCCGTGGGTGACGGCGATCTCGCGCAGGGTCCGGTCGACGTCCTTGGCCATCCGGCTGGCGTCGCCGCAGACGTACAGGTGAGCGCCGTCCTGAAGCCAGGACCAGAGTCGGCCGCCGTGCTCGCGCATGCGGTCCTGGACGTAGAGCTTGGCGCGCTGGTCGCGGGAGAAGGCGAGATCCAGCCGGGTGAGCAGCCCGTCGCGGTACGACGCGTCGAGTTCGTCGCGGTAGTAGAAGTCGGTGGAGCGGCGCTGCTCGCCGAAGAAGAGCCAGTTGCGGCCGGAGTGCCCCAGCGCCCGGCGCTCGTCCAGGAAACCGAGAAAGGGCGCGACGCCCGTACCCGGGCCGATCATTATCATCGACGCGGCCGGATCCGCGGGAGGGCGGAAGTGCCTGGTGCGCTGGACGAAGACGGGCACCGAAGTGTGCTCCGGACCGTCCGCGAGGAAGGACGAGCACACCCCTCTGCGCTCCGTACCCCGCGGGTTCTCGAACCGGACGACCGAGACCGTCAGGCGCACCCGGTGGGGGTCGACGAGCGGGCTGGAGGAGATGGAGTACAGGCGCGGCTTCAGGCGTTTGAGTACATCCGCCCACTCCTGGGCGGTGGCCCGGACGGAAAGCTCGCCGACCACGTCGACGGCCTGGCGGCCCCACGTCCACTTCGCCAGCTCGCCCCCGTTGCCCGAGCGCAGAAACCTGGTGAGGTCGCGGTCGCGGGTACGGTCGGCGACGAACCTGAGCAGGCCGGGGGTGATCCTGGTGATCTCCAGCCGGCTCCGCAGGGCCTCACCGAACGGGAGGGGGCCGACGTCGGGAATGTCGACGGTGTCGGTGGGGTCGAGACCGGTCACGGCGAGCCATTCCGCGACCAGGTCGGCGCCGTTGACCGGCAGCACCCCGAGCGCGTCACCGGCCTGGTAGGTCAGCTCGCCACCGGTGTCGAAGGTGAACTGCCGCACCTCCTTGGCCGACCCCGGCAGGCTGAGCAGCCGGTTACCGGCCAGGGGCGCGCCGAACGGCGCGGCCCTCCCGGACCCCGTCGGCGACTCGGTGCCCAAGGGCACCGCCCCCGGCTTCGCGGGCGTCATCCCGAGGCGCGGGGGCGTCGGCTCAGGCCCGGACGACGTCGAGCCGGGGGCTGACACCGGACCAGGACCTGACGTGCGTCCGGGACCTGACATCGGACCAGAGCCCGACATCGGACCGGAATCCGGCATCGGGCCGGAGGCTGAGGGAGACGGATCAAGTCCCGGAGGTGTCGATCCGTGGCCCGAGAGGGCCGGATCGGAAGGTGAGAGCGTCGTTCCCGGCCCCGCGCGCGTGGGCTCGGGCTCCGAACTCGCCGGGGACGAAGCGGAAGGTGTCGTCGAGGACGGGACGGAAGGTTCGGTGAGGGCGGTGAGCAGCCGCTCAAGCCAGCCGAGGGCCCGCGAATGGTCGTCGGGCTCGCAGTCCACCCGAGGTGCCAGGCGCTGAGCGCCCAACTCCTCAAGGCGCTGGTCGAGCCGCCGGCCGTGGCCGCAGAAGTCGTCGTAGCTGGAGTCGCCGAAGGCGAGTACGGCGTAGCGTACGCCGTCGAGCCGGGGCGCGCCGGACCCGATGAGGGCTTCCCAGAAACCGACACCGTTGTCGGGGGCCTCGCCGTCGCCGAAGGTGCTGGAGATGACGAGCAGGTCCGCGCCACGGGGGATGCTGTCCGGGGCGCAGTCGGCCATGCTGATCAGCCGGGGGGTGCGCCCCGCGCCGGTCAGCCTGTCGGCGCTGGCGACGGCGAACTCCTCGGCGTTCCCGGTCTGGGAGGCCCACAGGACGACGATGTCGCGTGTCGGCGACGCCGGATCGCCGCTCGCTCGCCCGGGTGGCGGCGCAAGGGTCCGGGAGAACATCCCGGCCAGCACCCCGTTGATCCACAGGGCGTGGGCGGGATCGACGGGGGCGTGGTCCGGCAGGACCGGCACGACCGTACCCGCGGACGCCGGACCGTCGTGAGCGGACCCCGGCCCTTCCAGGGCGAACGCCGCGCCGTCGAGCGCCGACAGGAAACCGGCCATGTAGCGGCGCTCGTGGTCGGCGAGCACCGGCGGCGTCAGGTCGGCCACCCCGAGCAGGCCGGCCAGCGCGGCGATCCGGGCGGGCCGGGAACTCTCCGGGGCGGTTCCCGCGTACCCCGGGGCCTCCGAGGACGCCGAGAACGCCGAGAACGCCGACGCCCCCGCGTACCCCGGAACCGTAGGGAACGCGGTCGTCCCGGCGTGCGCGGGGACGGCGGGGGGTCCCACCGTCCCCGCGTGCCCGGAAACCGAGGAGGCCCCGTGCTCGGGAGCCGCGGGGGACGCCTCGGAGGCGACCCTGGTGAGGGAGACCGCGCACACCTTGAGCTCGGGCTGGAACGAGATGGGATCGACGGCGTCGCTGGTGACCGCGTTGACGCTGAGATATTCGCCGAACAGGTCGTTCCAGTGGAACGGCGCGAAGCAGTCGCCCGGCATGACCCGGTCGGTCAGGCGGGCGGGCAGCACGGCCCTGCCGCGCCGGGAGGCGATCTCCACCAGGTCGCCCTCGCCGATCCCCTGCTCGGCGGCGTCGCGCGGGTTGATCTCGACGAACGGCCCGGGGTTGAGCTTGTTGAGCTTGGCGACCCTTCCCGTCTTGGTCAGGGTGTGCCACTGGTGCTGCAGCCTGCCGGTGTTGAGAACGAACGGGTAGGCGTCGTCGGGCAGCTCGGCGGCGGGCAGGTACGGGCGGGGCAGGAAGGCGGCCCTGCCGCTCGGAGTGGCGAAGGCGAGGCGCGGGCGGCTGCCGTCGGGCCGGGTCAGCGTCGCCTGGCTGGTGCCGTCGTTGAGGTAGCGGACGGGGTTGCGCGCACCGCCCTCCGGCGCACTCGGCCACTGGACGGGGGTCTCGCGCAGCCGCTCGTAGGTGACGCCCCGCAGGTCGTAGCCGGTCTTGGGATTCCACGCCCGCTTGATCTCCTCGAACACCTCCTCCGCGCAGCTGTAGGAGAAGGCGTCCTCGAAGCCCATCTCGCAGGCGACGCGGGCGATGATCTGCCAGTCGGGCAGCGCCTGTCCCGGCGGTTCCACGGCCTGCCGCAGCAGGGTGAGGTTCCGTTCGGAGTTGACCATCACGCCTTCGGTCTCGGCCCACATGGCCGCGGGCAGGACCACGTCGGCGTAGGCGTTGGTCTCGGTGGCGGCGAAGACGTCCTGGGTGACGACGAACTCGGCGGCCTCCAGGCCCGCGATCACGGTCCTGCGGTTGGCGACGCTGGCGACCGGGTTGGTGCAGATGATCCAGCACGCCTTGATCTCGCCCTCGGCCATCCGGGAGAACATCTCGATGGTCCCCTGACCGACCTCGGTGCGCAGGGTGCCGGACGGCAGGTTCCACAGCTCCTCGGTGAAGCGGCGGTCCTCCTCCACCAGCACCGAGCGCTGGCCCGGCAGACCCGGCCCCATGTAGCCCATCTCGCGTCCGCCCATCGCGTTGGGCTGACCGGTCAAGGAGAACGGGCCGCTGCCGGGGCGGCAGATCGCGCCGGTGGCGAGGTGCAGGTTGCACAGCGCGTTGGTGTTCCAGGTGCCGTGCGTGCTCTGGTTGAGCCCCATCGTCCAACAGCTCATCCACTCCCCCGCCGCGCCGATCCACTCGGCCGCCCGGCGCAGGTCGTCCTCGGGGATGCCGGTGAGGTCGGCGACCGTCTCGGGGGGATAGTCCCGCAGGAAGTCCGGCATCGCCTCCCATCCGTCGGTGTGCCGCTCGACGAACTCGTGGTCGACATGGCCGCCCTCGACCAGCAGATGGAGCAGCCCGTTGAGCAGGGCCAGGTCGGTGCCCGGCCTGATCCGCAGGAACAGGTCGGCCTTGTCGGCGGTGGCGGTACGGCGGGGATCGACCACGATGAGTTTGGCACCGGCCTTGACCCGCTCCATCATGCGCAGGAACAGGATCGGATGGCAGTCGGCCATGTTCGCGCCGATCACGAAGAACAGGTCGGCGCGGTCGAAGTCCTCATAGGAGCCCGGCGGGCCGTCCGACCCCAGCGACAGCTTGTAGCCGCTGCCCGCGCTGGCCATGCACAGCCGGGAGTTCGACTCGATCTGGTTGGTGCCGACGAAGCCCTTGGCGAGCTTGTTGACCAGATACTGCGCCTCCAGCGTCATCTGGCCGGACACGTAGAACGACAGGGCGTCCGGCCCGTGCTCGTCCAGGATCCGCCGCAGCCCGCGGGCGGTCTCGCCGATCGCCGCGTCCACGCTCGTCGGCGCGGGCTCGGCGCCCCGGTCCGGCCTGACCAGCCCGTTTTCGAGGCGACCGGGGGCGGCGAGCATGTCCGCGGTGGTCGCCCCCTTGGTGCACAGCCGACCGGCGTTGGCCGGGTGGCTCTTGTCGCCGGAGGCCTTGACGACCCGGCGCCGCCCGTCCACCTCCAGGACGATCCCGCAGCCGACACCGCAGTACGAGCAGACCGTCTTCACTTTCTCTGACGCCGCCATTAGGTCCCTTCTCCCTGAGCAGGGGCCCGTGACACCCTCCGCCGAACAGCGGGGACACCAAAGCCGCATCGGGCGGATCCAACGACGGAAACATAAGAAACAGGCGTTACGTAGATGTCACATCTGTCCGCGTCCGTCTGTTACATCCACATCACCGCCGATCTCCCCCGGCCACGCGCGGCCCTCCTCGACGTGCATTCGGGCGTCAGGGAGCCCGTCGACCGACAAGGAAACCGGCGCGGAAACCGGGCGGAGCATCCACGATTCGGCATCGCCTCTTCGCGAATACGGGCCGGACCGAGAGATCCGGTAAGCGTCGGCACGGAGCCGACGCCAGCCGATCACCATCAGGGACGGGCCCATGTTTTGAATGTCACTCGTTCCACCGGGATCCCCGCCGTCATCCAGACCTCGGTGACCGCGCCGATTCGACGAGCAGGAAGCCTCCGGTCAAGCAGCGACCTGCGAAGTGACCGACGCGCGGGCCGCGAAGTCCGCAGCCTGAGCGCGGAGTTCAACGATCTCGGCCGTGTGGTGCCTGTCCGCAGCGGACAACAGGGTGTTGAGTCTGGCCGCTACAAGGGCCGACTGCAGGCCGGCGCTCTCCAGTGCCTGGCGGCCGGCGGCTGCGGCCCGGTCAAGGTCACCCTCGTCGAGGAGTGCGGCTGCCAAGCCAATCAGGTCCATCGTCTGTACCCGGTCGAACCCTGGTTTGCGGAGCCGCAGCGCGGCTTCGAAGTGAGGGCTGGCGGGGTGCCCACGATGGCCGAGATGAGTGAGATCGCGGGCGCTGACGGCTCGGGCGCCTGCGTGCTCGGCGTCATCGAAGTAGGCGATCCATTCGGGACTGTCCGTGATCTGAACGAGAAGTTCGTCAGCGTGACCGAGATGACGGGCGGCTTCGCCGGGCCGGCCGAGGCCCGCGTGGACGCGACCGGTCTGGGATTGCACGAGCGCCTGCACCGCCACCTGGCCGTCGCGTCGCGCGCGGACCGCTGCGAGGTCAAGCAGCGCGAGCGCGTCATGCAACCGCCCCAGGTAGATCATCTGGTGTGACATGCGGGTGACGATCTCCGCTCCGCGACCGGGTACCCCGGCCTCGCCGGCGGCGTAGAGGGCATATGACCAGTACCGCTGCGCGGCGCCATAGCGGCCGGCGTCGTGGCTGGTCCACCCGGCAAGCGCGGCCAGGTCGGCTGTGGTGGCGAAGACACGGATGCGAAGACTGTCCGGGACGCCGTCTTGGATACGGCGCATGACCTCCGCGAGCTGGCCGACGATCGCAGAGCGACACAGGGCGCCGCCGTGCGCCGATTCCAGCCGCGCGAAGGCAGCGGTGACTTCCTCCAGAGCGGCGACGGTGTCGGTGCTGAAACCAGCCTGGCGGCGGCTGAGCGGGCGGCCGACCGTCTCAAGCAGGTGCGCGGTGCCGGCGACCAGCGGGGTACCGACGATGAGGTTGAGGACTTCGCGGCGATCGGGCATCAGCAGGTCCATCCGAGTCCATCCGACCAAGGTCTCCGCAGCGGGTTCTCTTCACATCCTCTCCCCCTTGAGGGGGAGAGGATGTGAAGGCCTGCCTGGGGTCCTGCGAGAAGCGATCCAGTCGTTGACGAAGCCGACCGGCTCATCGCGTCCTTGTTCGATCGTCACCCGTCTGACCCAACAGGTCATCTACAGCGCCCGTGGCTGTCGCAGGGGACACGCACCCTGCGCGACGTCAAACGAGCTCGGCCGGCGCCCCAACGTGATGCTCCAGATCCTCCCCTACCGGGGCGGGGCGCATCCGGCGATGACCGGATCGTTCACCGTCGTGGGCTTTCCCGCTTCGAGCGACCTGGACGTCATCTACCTGGAGAACATGTCCAGCGGCCTGTACCTGGAGGACGCCGCGGACGTCCGCCGGTACGTCTCGGTGTTCGACTACCTCAGGGCAGCGGCCCTCAGCCCTGCCGACACCATGACTATGCTGACAAATGCGCCGAACAACCCGGCGTGAGTGTCCAACCGAAGGGGCGCGCGATGTCCAATCCGGTAGACCTGACCACCGCAGCGTGGCGCAAGAGTTCGCTCAGCGGAGCCAACGGCGACTGCGTGGAGGTCGCGGACCTGGGCGACGTCGTGGCCGTCCGCGACTCCAAGAACCCCGGCGGCCCCAAGCTCGTCTTCACCCGTGACACCTGGTCGGCCTTCGTCAAGCGGCTGAAGAACGACGCGTAACTCCCCGAAACCGGAGCCGGACCGGAGACGGCCGCTCGCCTCGGCGGCCGGTGAGTTTCGGGCACCCAGTGTTGGGATCGTACGAGCCGTGGGCCGCACGATCCCAACAGAGACCGTCAGGTGACCAGGTCGGCGACGAGTTCCAGTTGTTCCAGGCGGAGGCGGAGGGTCGGGGTGACCAGGCCGACGACGAGGGAGGTGGCGCCCGCCTCGCGGTAGGCGGCGACCCGTTCGCGGAGCTTGCCGGGCGGCCCGCACATCGTCATCGCGTCGACCAGGCCGTCGGGGAGCAACGACATCGCCTCACCCTGACGCCCGCCCAGGAACGCCTCCTGGACCGCCTCGGCCTCCTTCTCAAAACCCAGGGAGCGGGCCAGGCGGTTGTAGAAGTTGGTACGGCGCGAGCCCATGCCGCCCAGATAGAGGGCGAGCATGGGCCGCATCATGTCGAAGGCGAGTTCCTCGTCCTCGTCGACGAGGGTGAGGATCATCGGGGCGACGTCAAAGCCGTCCAGAGTGCGGCCCGCCCGCGCCGCGCCCGCGCGCAGCTGGGCCGTGCGCTCGGCCAGGTGCTCGGGCGGGAAGTGGATCGCGAGCCAGCCGTCGGCCAGCTCCCCGGCGAGCGCGGTCGTCTGCGGGCCCATCGCGCCGAGATAGACGGGAAGGTGCTTCTGGACCGGGGAGACGCCCAGGGACAGCTCCTTGCCCTGCCCGCCGGGGAGCGGCAGCGTCACGGTCTCGCCCGAGTAGCTCACCGGGCGTCCGGCCAGGGCGAGCCGCAGCACCGACAGGTAGTCGCGGGCGCGGGCCACTGGCCGGTCGAAACGCTCCCCGTGCCAGCCCTCCACGACCTGCGGCCCCGACACGCCCACGCCCAGCCGGGCCCGGCCGCCGGAGATCTGGTCGACGGTGGCGGCCGTCATCGCCGCCACCGTGGGCTTGCGGCCCGACATCTGCAGCACGCCGGTGCCCAGCGCGATCCGTTCGGTCTGGCCCGCGATCCACGCCATCAGGCTCGCCGGATCGGTGCCGTAGGTCTCGGCGGCCCACACCGACTCGTAGCCCAGCCTCTCGGCCTCGCGGACCAGGGTGAGGTGGTCGGCGGGGCCGAGCCCGGCGCCGCCCCAGTAGCTCATGCTGTAACCGAGACGCATCCGATCTCCTCTGCGATGACGGTGGCGAGCAGGTCGGGGGTCTCCTCGGCCAGCCAGTGTGAGGCGTCGAGCTCGCGCATCGACGGCCGAAAGACGCTCTGCCTGCGCCAGCCGAGCAGCCCGCCGCGCGACATGGAGCCGTCGCGGCTGCCGTACAGGACGGTGACGGGCACGGGCAGCGGCGGCCCCTGCCGGTGCCGGTATCGGGCGAGCATCCCGAAGTCGGCGCGGAGGGCCGGTTCGAGGATCGGCCTGAGCGCCTCGCGCTCGGCCACCTCCGCCGGGACCCCTCCCAGCTCGATCAGCTGGTCCCAGAACAGCCACGACGGCAGGGAGGGCAGTCTGCGCAGCAGGAGCGTGACGTCCGGTGCGGCGAAGGACCCCACGAGCAGCCGTTCTGGCCACCACCCTCCGGACTCGGGTGAACGACCGGCTCCGGCGCGCTCCGGTGACGGGCCTCCGGTGGGCCCAGACGACTCCGGCGAGGGAGCCGACTCGAAAGACGCCGGGAGTCCGGTCCCGGCCGGTCCGGAGGCCGGGGCGAGTTCGGTGAGGCGACGGCAGACCAGGTAGGCCAGCAGCGCGCCGCTGCAGTAGCCGAACAGCGCGTACGGCTCGCGGGCGTTCGCCAGCAGGTCTCGGGCCAGGACGTCGACCAGCGCGTCCAGGTCCTCGACGGGCGGCTCCGCCAGCCTGGCCTGGCGGCCGGGGAGGTTCATCGACCACACGTCGACCTCGTCGGGGAAACGCCCGGCCAGGTCGGTGAGCGAGGCGGGACCGCTGCCCGCGTTGGGGAAGGTGTACAGGCGGATCCGCCCTCCCTGCCGCTCCCCCACCGGCACGAACCACGGCGCGGTCATCGCGTTCCTTCCGGCGTGGAGACGTCGGGCGCGGGTTCCGGGGAGCCCGGCCCCGCGGAAGAGGCCGGGAGTCGTACGACGGGAACGGAGGTCACGAGCCCGCCCCTTCCTGGATGAACGCGGCCAGCTCGGCCGGGGTGGGATGGTCGAATACCGCGCGAACGTTGACCGCCCGGCCCGCGAGCTCCTCCAGCGGGGCGATCAGCCGTACGGCGAGCACCGAGTGCCCCCCGTTGAGGAAGAAGTTGTCGTGCTCACCGAGTCCCGGGCGGCGCAGTGCCTCCCGCCAGAGCCGCAGCACCCCCTCGGCGAGTTCCGAGCTCGCCGGGGCACGGGGGACGGACGGGGAGGCGTCCTCGGGGACGGTGAGCCCCCGATAGTCGATCTTGCCGTTGGCGGTCGTCGGGAACTCGCCGGCCAGGACGATCCCCGAGGGGACCGCGTAGTCCGGCAGCCGCGTCCCCGCGTACCTCCACAGCTCCTCCCGCAGCGCGGCCTCGGTCTCCCCGTCGGGCGGGTCCGTGGGCTGCACGAACGCCACCAGCCGGTCGTCGTGGACGATGACGGCCGCGACCTTGACGGCGTCGTGGTGGTGCAGCACCGCCTCGATCTCGCCCAGCTCGATGCGGTGTCCGCGCAGCTTGATCTGGCGGTCGTCGCGGCCGAGGAGTTCCAGGGTCGCGTCGTGCCTGAGCCTCGCCATGTCCCCTGTCCGGTAGAAACGTCCGTGGCGGGGATGTTCTCCGAACCGCTCGGCGGTCAGCTCCGGCCGGTTGACGTACCCGGCGCTCACCCCGTCGCCCGCCACGCACAGCTCGCCGGGTACGCCTGGCGGGGCCTCGCGTCCGTCGGCGTCCCTGACGAAGATCCGGGTGTTGGCGAGCGGCACCCCGATCGGCACCGGGTCGGCCGGGGGGCCGAGGATCTCGGCGGCGGTGGACCAGATGGTCGTCTCGGTCGGCCCGTAGACGTTGAACAACCGGCAGCCCAGGCCCAGCAGGTCCGTGGCGAGCGCGGCAGGCATGGGCTCTCCGCCGCAGAGCACGACGCGCCCGGCCAGTTCGTCGCGCGCCTCGGGGGCGATGAGCCGCCACGCCGTCGGGGTGGCCTGCACGACGCGTACGTCCCGCGCCGCGATGAGTTCCAGGAACCTGCGCGGCTGCAGCTGGTCGTCGTCGGAGGCGACGACCAGGGTGCCGCCGACGGTGAGCGGGAGCATCAGCTCCAGGGCCGAGATGTCGAAGGAGGTCGTGGTGGACCACAGCACCGCGTCGGCCGCGCCCGCCCCCAGCCGGTCGGCGAAGTCCAGGACGAGGTTGGCCAGGTTGCCGTGGGTGACGGCCACTCCCTTGGGCCTGCCGGTGGACCCCGAGGTGTAGATCACGTAGGCGATCGACTCCCCGGAGATCGTCGCGGAGACCTCGGCCGCGTCCAGCGGTCTTCGCGGCCCCTGATCCGCCTCGGCGCCGGAGGCGGGGGCCTGCGGCATGGGGAGCACGGGCGTCTCCCCCGCCCAGGGAGCCTCGGAGTCGGCGACGACCAGGCGGGCACCGCAGTCCTCCACCTGGTAGGCGAGGCGCAGCTCGGGCTGGCGCGGGTCCAGCGGCAGGTAGGCGGCTCCGGCCGCCCAGACGCCGAGCACGGCGGCGACCATCTCCGCCGAACGGCTCAGGCCGAGCGCCACGATGTCGCCGGGGCCCGCGCCGTACGCGACGAGGGTGTCCCGCACGGAGGCCGCCCAGCCGAGCAGCTCGCCGTAGGTGACCTCCCGGTCGCCGTCACGGATCGCCGTCCCGGTGCGGGTGATGATCCGCTCCAGCAGGGTGGCCGGTCCTTCCCAGGTCCGCGCGGTGTCGTTGAGCCGGTCGAGCAGTCGCCGGTCGTCCGCCGAGAGGGAGTCCAGCTCTCTCTGGGGCCGGTGCGCGTCCTCGGCGGCCCGCCGCAGCAGCGCGGTCATCCGCGCGACGAACGCGGCGATCTCGGCCTCGTCGTGGACCTCCGTGCTGTGCCAGACCCTGAGCGTGAGCCTGCCGGGCTCCTGCACCGCGATGCACTGCAGGTCCAGGCGGCTGCGGTCGAACAGGTCCTCGACGTACTCGGGGACGGAGCCCAGGATGCTCACCTGGTCGTCGGTCCACGGCCGGTAGTTGAACATGTGCCGGAACAGCGGCACCCTCCAGTCTCCGGTGCCGTGCCCGCGCTCGACCAGCACCGCCTCCACCGAGGCGTCCGCGTGTTCGACGCCCTCGAAGAAGACGTCCTCGACCCGTCTGACCAGGGCCGCGAAACCCTCCTCCGGATCGGCGCGCACCCGGATCGGCAGGGTGCTGACGCCGTAGCCGACATGGCCGCGCATCGTGGCCGTCCTGGTGGTGACCGGCATCGCGGCCACCAGTTCCGGACCGGCGCCGTGCGCGCGCAGGGTGAGCATGAAAGCGGCGGCGAGCACGATGTTGTCGGTGGTGCGCAGGCCGGTCCGCAGCGTGTCGAGCGCCCGGCGCGTGTCCGCGTCCACCTCCCAGGAGCAGGTGTGCCCGGCGAAGGTGGGCCGGGCGGGCGACGGCCTGCTGCCGGGGAGCACCATCGCGGCCGGGTCGACGTCCCTGAGCTTGTCGAGCCAGTAGTCCAGCGACTCCCGGGACGCCGCTTTCGGCTCCAGCATGGGCGCGGTGCCCGCGAGCGCGGCGGGGAGCGGTTCCTGGCTCGTCTGCGCGTCGTAGAAACCGCCCAGTTCCTCGACGAGGAACTGCATCGAGGTGGCGTCGATGACGATGTGGTGCGCGACCAGGCAGACCACGCTCCCGCCGCCGTCGGGCAGCGTGAAGTGCCCGGCCCGAAAGAGCAGGTCGCGGCCCAGGTCGAAGGGTTCGTCCAGGAAACCCTGGAGGTCGGCGACGAGCGTCTCCCGCGTGGTCTCGCCGTTCACCAGCTTGATCTGCGCGTCCTTCGGGGCGGTGAGATGCCGCACGGGTGCGCCGTCCACCTCGGGAAACCGCAGGCGCAGCGCCGGGTGCCGCTTGAGCAGCCGGTTCACCGCGATCTGCAGCGGGAGCCTGCGCAGCGGCTGCCGGGTCCTGAACGCCACCGCCAGGTTGGACACCCCGCTCGACCCGGCGAGTTGCTCCAGCACCCAGAACGAGTACGGGACCGCCTCGGGCCTGCGCAGTGGCTCCGCTGGCTCCGGCAGGCCCTCGGGGACCCGCGACGCGCTCTCGCGTTCCCGCGCCTCGGGAGCCGGTACGGGAACGGGTGTCACCTCGGCGGGGCGGTGCCCTCCGGGGACGGGCAGTCGCTGCAGGGGGTGGTCGGGGTCGAGCGCGACCCAGTCCACCGGACAGCCGAGGGTCCACAGCCGGGCGAGCGCCGTGAGCAGACCCCGGCGGTCGTCCCCACAGTGGATCGTCCCCTCGCCCGGCGGCCTCCCTGCCGTCCCCGCCGTACCGACCAGGAGGGACGGCGCGCCTCGCGCACCGCCGGCCTTCGGCCCTGCTGCCGGCTCGGACGAGGGCTCCGGCCCCGCGACCGGCTCAGGACGGGCCTCCACTTCGTGGAAGGCACGTCCCGACTCCTGCTCGGGCGCCGCGCCGGAGGCGGCCACCCGGGCGATCGCCTCGTCCAGTTCGAGCGTTCCCGAGAAGGCGGCGGCGGTGAGTTCTCCCACCCCCTCCCCCGTACACCCTCCGGGGGTGACACCCCAGCCGGTCAGGGTGGCCGCCAGGGAGTAGGTCACCGCGAACGTCACCGGGTCGTCGTCGCGCTCCCCGGCGAGCCAGGCGTCGCAGAGGTCGACGCCGTGCCGTTCGAAAGCCTCCAGGCAGACGTCCATCGTCTCGCTGAACAACCGCTCGATTCCGTACAGCGAGGCCCCCAGCCGACCGGCGCCGCTGGCGGGGAAGACGAACCTCACCCCCGCCCAGGCCGCATCGCGGGAAGGCGGCTCATGCCCGGCCGTTTCCTCGGCCGAGGCCCTCCGCGCGGCGGCGAGAGCGGCGGACGCCTCGGCGGGGGTGGTGGCGACGATCGCGCCCCGTACGGGATGCGGGGTGCGACCCCGCTGGAGGACGGCCACGGCGTCGGCGAACCGGTCGGGGGCGAGGGTGGCGAAGAATCCCGCCAGGCCTTCCCGTACGGCGTCGGCCTCCTGTCGGTGCCGTCCCGACCAGGCGACGACGCGGGGCCGACCGTCCGCGGGGAGGTGGACCGGCGGGAAGCCGTCCTTCACCGTCAGCGAATCACACGGACGCGCGGGCGGGCCGCCTGTCGGCGACCGGCCACCGGGCCCGCTGCGGGCGGGACCGGTGCCGGACCGGGAAGCGGTCATCGGGCCGGTCGCTGTGCCGGCGACCAGGGCGGTCACCGACACGGTCGCCGCGTCGGTGACCGTGTCGGCAGCCGAGCCGGTCGTCGTCTCGATCACGACGCGTACGAGGTCGCCGTCGAGGAGGGCGTCGTCCAGGCGCCTGAGCGCGATCGCGGTTCCCCGCTCCGCGACGGCGCCGAGACTCGGCCCCGAGACGGTGATCGCGAGGTCGCAGATTCCCAGGGCGAGGGCGAGGCAGGCGGCCTCGGCCGTGTCGTGGACGGCGAGCGCGCCCGGTGGGCGCGCGGGGTCGTGTCCGGCGTTCTCCATCGTGGCCTCGACGACCTCGATCGGGACGGGACCGGAAGAGAGCGGGGCACGCGGGCCCATACCGATCACCGCGATCGGCGCGGTCCTCGTCACCGAGACGCCCCGCCGTCCCTGCGGATACGGGCGCGCACGTCCCTGCGGCTGCCCCCCGTGGGGCGCGGGCGCGCGGGTTCGCTCCTGACGGGTTCCTGCGCGCCCGCGACGAGGCGACTCAGAGCCCGCACGTTCGGCCGGGCGAACATCGCGGTGACCGGGATCTCGATACCGAGCGCCCCGGTGATGTCCGCGTGCAGCTCGACCAGCGCCATCGAGTTGAGCCCGGCTTCGAAGAAGTTCTCGTCGGGGTCGACCGTCCGGCCCAGGCGGGCCTCGATCATCCCCGCGACCGTGTCGGCGGCCGACACCCGCTGCCCCGGGCGACCCGGTTGGCCTGGAGGCCGCCCCTCGTCCTCCTCGCGTTGCCGCTCCGCTCCCACCGGCCGACTGCCCTGGATCATCCGGCGCCTTTCGTTAAATTTGTCTGGTTCACCAGGCGAACCCTTTTCGGGCATGCCATGCACCGATCTTCTGACACCTATTCGGACACGACAAGAGCGTATTTTTCGGCTTTTTGGATCGCCGGACGCGTGGAAGACCCCGGAAACGCGTACGGCCACCGCCGGAGCGGTGGCCGTACGCGTTTCCGCGGATCAGGGAGGATCGGGTGGGGATCAGGTGGGGTTGGAGACCGCCGCCCCGATGGTGTGCACGCGCAGGGCGTTGGTGGAGCCGGCGGTGCCGGGAGGCGAACCGGCGACGATGACGACCTTGTCGCCCTTCTCCAGGCGGGAGTTGGCGAGCAGCGAGGCCTCCACCTGACGGACCATGTCGTCGGTGTGGTGGACGAACGGCACCTCGAAGGTCTCCACGCCCCAGGTCAGCGCGAGCTGGTTGCGGACGTGGCGGGCGGAGGTGAACGCGAGCAGCGGGATCGGCGAGCGGTAGCGGGCCAGACGGCGGGCCGTCTCACCGGACATGGTGAACGCCACCAGCGCCTTGGCGCCGACGATCGCCCCGACCTCCGCCGCGGCACGGGCGATCGCGCCACCGGTGGTCTCGGGCAGCCGGTCGAGGCTGTGCGTGGCCTGCAGGGAGCTCTTCTCCGCGGTCGTGGCGATGCGGCTCATCGTCTCGACGACCTCGATGGGGTAGTTGCCGACCGAGGTCTCCCCGGAGAGCATGACCGCGTCGGCGCCGTCCATGACGGCGTAGGCGACGTCGGAGGCCTCGGCGCGGGTGGGACGCGGAGAGGTGATCATCGATTCCAGCATCTGGGTGGCGACGATGACCGGGCGGGCCTTCTCGCGGCAGAGCTCGATGGCGCGCTTCTGGACGATGGGCACCTCCTCCAGCGGCAGCTCGACACCGAGGTCGCCGCGGGCGACCATGATGCCGTCGAAGGCCTCGATGATCTCCGGGAGCCGCTCCACGGCCTGCGGCTTCTCGATCTTGGCGAGCAGCGGGAGGCGGATGCCCTCCTGCTCCATGATGTTGCGCACCACGTCGGCGTCGGAGGGACGCCTGACGAAGGAGAGGGCGACCAGGTCGAAGCCGGTGCGCAGGGCCCAGCGCAGGTCGGTCTCGTCCTTGTCGGTCAGGACGGGGGCGCTGACGTTGACGCCCGGGAGGTTGAGGCCCTTGTTGTCGGAGATCATGCCGCCGATGATCACGCGGGTCGTGACGCGCTGGTCGTCGACCCGGGTCACCTCCAGCCGGACGCGGCCGTCGTCGACCAGGATGCTGTCGCCGGGGCTGACGTCCTTGGGAAGCCCCAGATAGGACGTGGAAACCTGGTTACGGTCGCCGGGGACCTCCTCGGTGGTGATCGTGAAGACGTCACCGAAGCCGAGGCGGACGGGACCTTCCTCGAACTTACCGACCCGGATCTTGGGGCCTTGGAGGTCGGCCAGCAGACCTACGCCACGCCCAAGCTCGGCGGCCGCCTCCCTCAACCTGTCGTAAACCTCCTTGTGCAGCTCGTGGCTGCCGTGGCTGAGGTTGAAACGGGCCACGTCCATCCCGGCCGCGATGAGTTCGCGGAGGCGTTCGGGAGATGAGGTGGCGGGGCCGAGAGTGCAGACGATTTTCGCGCGACGAGTCACGGATCCCACCCTAATTGGTACAGACCACTTGGTCGCGACGTTAGCCGTAGCGCCGGTGAAAAATTCGGTGACACAAAGCCACCTCGCATGAACGAGAGGTTACGAATCGCCCCTCGCGCTCACTCTTGAGGTCAGCCGTCACAGGAGTGAGGGGCACCCGCGAGCGCACCCCGAGCCTGGCCGGCCATCGGGACACCGGGCCGGTCATGGGCTTCTGAGCGGTCACCGCGCTTCCGCGTCGGTCACAGGAGTTTCGAGGGGGCACCGCGCTCGCGCCTCGGCAACGGAGGCTTCGGGCCCAGCACCGAAACTCCGGGCCGGCCGGCGGAATCCCTGGTCAGTCGCGGACGATCTCCTCCACGACCAGCCCGGCGCCGATGCCCAGCAGCCAGACGTCCTTGGCGACGGCGATGCCCTGCTGCGAGGGGCGCAGGCTGCCTTCCTCCCGCAGTCCCGGCGTCTTGAGGTAGAGGCCGAGCAACCCTCCGGCGAAGGCGGTCAGCGCGGCGCCCGCCAGCAGTGGCGGCACCACGGGGACCAGCAGGGCCGTACCGAGGGTGATCTCCGCCGTGGAGAGCAGTCTCGTGAACTTCACCGAGTCCATGTCCTTGAGGAACGGGTAGGTCCCGGAGGCCATCCCGTGTAATCCCTTCGCGCTCTCCTCCCCCGCGGATCTCTTGGTCAGTCCCGAATTCAGAATGATCAAACCGGCGGCGATCCGGGGCGGGAGCTGGTGCGGACGCGACAGGAATCTCATGTGAGTCCTTTCTGCGTGGAGAACCCGCCCTCAGGCGCGAGGAGGAAGCCGATGATCCTCACAGTGACGAGAGCGACGGGACGGAACCGGAGTCGTTCTCCTTCCCCCTTCCGTCCCCTTCACCCGTCTGTTGATCGTCTCTTTGCGAGCCCCGGACTGTGCCCGGGATGACACTTCCGCCGACGCCGAACCGCGAGACGACCGCCGTCCGCGTCCCGGCCCCTGGGTGAGGGGCCGGGACGGGGTGAGGGCGCCTTGGGCGCCGCGCCGTCCGGGAGCCGTCAGGGAGCGAGCGGCTCGGCCTTGGCGGCGTTCTCGGCGCTGATGAGGCCGCGGCCGTAGAAGCCGTTGCGCTTCTTGGGACCCTCGCACTTGTGGACCTCGTCCACGAACGCGAGGCCGATCTTGTAGGCGTATCCGCGCGGTGAGGGGCAGGCCTTCCTGGTGGCCGTGGAGTACAGCTGGCGCTGGACGTCCGCGGGGGGCATCGTGAGGCCGCCCTTGCCGGGTTTGCCGAACCGGCTGATCAGGATGGCGGCGACACCGGTGGCGTGCGGTGCGGCCATGGAGGTGCCGACGAGGTACTGGTAGTAGGCGCAGGTGCCGCCCTCGCACTCCCGGATGATCGAGTCGGACTTCGGCGTGCCGTCGGCGGTGATCTGTCCCTTGGCCTTGAGCGCGTTCTCCGGTGCGGCGGCCAGAATGCCCTTGGTGGGGTCGTACGTGCTGCTGCCGTCGAACTCGTCCCCGCCGGGGGCCGCCAGGTCGGCCTGCTCGACGCCGTAGTCGGAGTAGTACGCCTTGCGCCCGGTCGGGCCCACCGAGGTGACCGAGATCACGCCCTTGGACTCGGCCGGGACGTTGAGGCAGGAGTTGTCGACCTTGCGGGTGCGCTCGCTGTCCTTGGGGTAGTTGGGGCTGCTCTCGTCCTTGCCCGGCTTGCCGAGGTCGGTGGCGCCGTTGCCGATGGCGCTGATGAGGGTGACCCCGCGCTTGCGCGCGTAGTCGAGGGCGCGCTGCATGCCGGTGATGATGCCGCGCTGCTCCAGTTGCTCCGCCTTGGAGTCGGCCGGGTTGGCCTTGCAGTTGAACAGCCACGGGTCGACGTAGAAGCTCATGTTGACCACGTCGATCCCGGCGTCGGCGGCGTAGGTGAGCGCCTCGACGCTGGGCTTGAGGAAGAACAGGCCCGAGTCCTGACCGGCGCGCAGGTTCACCAGGGATACCTGGGGGGCCACCCCGGCGATGCCCAGGCCGTTGATCGGTGAGGCGATGGTGCTGGCCACGTGGGTGCCGTGGCCGTCGTCGTCCCAGTCCACCGGGTCCTTGCAGCTCTTGAACTCACAGGGGCCGTCGAGGGCGTTGCCGTTGGGGTCCTTGGGCCGGTCGGTCACGAAGTTGCGGCTCAGGGCGTGGTTGAAGTTGGGGGCGATGTCGGGGTGCTTGCCGTCGATGCCGGTGTCGATGACGCCGACCAGTACCCGCTTGTCACCGGGTTCGGTGGCGTAGGAGCCCTCCACGGTGGCGCCGATCATCTTCATGTCCCACTGCCGCCCGGCGAGCGGCTCCGGCGTGTCGGCGGAGCGGTGGGTGCCCGCCTGCCCGAGGGCTTCGGCGGAAGGGAAGGCGAGCGGGGCCCCCACGCTGGAGGCGGTCCGGGGAGCGGTCCCGGCGCTGTAGGTCCCGGGGGTGGCCCCGGTGCCGGAGGTCCCGGCTTCGGAGGCGGATCCGCCCGCGGAGGCCCCGGCCGCGGGTGCGGCGGGAATCGCACTGGCGATGCCGATCCTGCGGTCGGAGGAGACTCCCTCGACGGCGTCGCTGTCGGCCAGGCCTTCCACGAAACCCGCGCCGGGACCGTCCGCGAGGACGTAGCCGATCCTGGTGTCGGTCGACAGGACGGTGCCACCGCTCGCGTCGATCGCGTCGATCGCCCGGTCGCGGGCGCCGTCCGCGTAGAAGACCAGATACTCGCGGGTCTGGCCCGCGCCCGTCGTGGCCTCGCCGCCCAGGGCTCCCGCCGTGAGGGTCGCCGCCAGGGCGAGCGCCGTCGCCGCGCCCGTCAGGCTTTTGGTCCCGCGATTCATCTGAACTCCTTGAGTGTGGAGACTTGGTCCTTCAAGGCCGGGAGGAAACGGGACATGGCGCCGTAACGCTCATCGCCCGCCGCGCCTTCCGATAAGGTCCGGACGTGCGTACGGCGTACAAGGTGCGGGCCTACCCCACCCCCGAACAGGCGGCCATGTTGAACCGCACGTTCGGCTGCGTACGCGTGGTGTGGAACCGGACCCTGGCCTGGCGGCACGCCCGCTACCGCAGCGAGCGGGCCACGACGAACTTCATCCAGGCCAACGCCTACCTGACGGCGATGAAGGCGACCGACGAGCTGGCGTGGCTGAACGAGGTGTCGTCGGTTCCGCTGCAGCAGGCCATCCGCCACCAGCAGGTCGCCTTCACCAGCTTCTTCGCCGGACGCGCCCGATACCCGCGCTACAAGTCCCGCACCGCACGCCAGAGCGCCGAGTACACCCGCTCTGCCTTCCGCTACCGCGATGGGCGATTGTTCCTGGCGAAGCTGGACACCCCGCTCGACGTCGTGTGGTCCTGGCCGGACATCGACCCGGCGAGCATCGACCCGACCACGGTCACCGTCTCGCGCGAGGCGTGCGGGCGCTGGTACGCCTCCTTCGCCGTCGAGGTCAACGATCCGAAGCAGGCTCCGGCGACCGGCACGGCGGTGGGAGTGGACGTCGGCGTAAAAGACTTCGCCGTCACCTCCGACGGCGAGAAGATCGCCAACCCGCGTCACCTGGCCAAACGGGAACGCAACCTGGCCCGCTACCAGCGGCGCATGGCCCGCAAACAGCGCGGCAGCGCCAACCGGGCCAAGGCCAAGGCGAAGGTCGCCCGCGCGCACCGCAAGGTCCGCGCCTCCCGCACCGACTTCCTGCACCGCACCTCGACGCGCCTCGTCCGCGACCACGACGTGATCGTGATCGAAGACCTCGCCGTGAAGAACATGGTCCGCAACCGGTCCCTGGCCAAAGCGATCTCCGACTGCGGGTGGGGCACCTTCCGCCGCATGCTGGAGTACAAGACGGCCGAACACGGCCGCCACCTGATCGTGATCGACCGCTGGTATCCCAGCTCGAAGACCTGTTCGGCGTGCGGGCACCTGCTCGCCCGACTTTCCCTCGGCACCCGGACGTGGCAGTGCCCGTCCTGCGGCACCCGGCACGACCGGGACGTCAACGCCGCGAAGAACATCCTGGCGGCAGGTCTTGCCGTGTCTGCCTGCGGAGGTGACGTCAGACATTCCGGGTCCTCCCGGGTGCGGTCGCCGACGAAACAGGAACCCCGGCCCGCGAGGGCTGGAATCCCCGTCCTTCAGGGCGGGGAGTAGTCAACGATCCTCCGCACCTGACCCGATCAAGAAAATTTATCTTTCAGGCATATGTACGCCAAAGCAATTCGAAACCCCGCTCTGCGCATTTTTCCCTGAAGCAGTCGGTAAGACATCCGGAATGCCGAACTGTCGGGGGGTGCCGAAGACCAACCGTGGCCTGACCAAACCAGCGATGGAGCACATGAACCGGCCCTGACATGCATGAACCGGCCCGGGTACGCATGGATCAACCATGACATACCCAGACCGGTCATGACATGTCAGGCCAGCTTCCACTCAGACCAGCGGCCGCGCCGTCGGCGGGATCGCCACCGGAAGGGCCGTCTGGCCCGTGAGGTAGCGGTCGGCGGCCGAGGCCGCGGAGCGGCCCTCGGCGATCGCCCACACGATCAGCGACTGTCCGCGGCCCATGTCCCCGGCGACGAAGACGCCGTCGACCGAGGACATGTAGCCCTTGTCCCTCGCGACGTTGCCCCTGGCGTCGTAGAACTCGCCACCGGCGACCTCGGCGAGCTCTTCGAGCAGGCCCTTCTTCTCCGGGCCCACGAAGCCCATCGACAGCGTGACCAGCTCGGCCGGGATCTCCCTCTCGGAGCCGGGGACCGGCTTGAACCCGGCCGCGGGCCCCTCCACCTCGACCAGGCGCAGCGCCCTGACGTTGCCCTCGGCGTCGCCGACGAACTCGGTGGTGGAGACCGCGTAGACCCGGGCGCCGTCACCGTCGGCCAGCTCCTCGTGGGCGCTCTCCATCTTGAACAGGATGGGGAACGTGGGCCAGGGCTGGCTGCCGGGACGGTCCGCCGGAGGCTGGGGCATGATCTCCAGCTGGGTGACCGAGGCGGCCCCCTGGCGGATCGCGGTGCCGATGCAGTCGGCACCGGTGTCGCCGCCGCCGATCACGACGACGTGCTTGCCCTCGGCGCTGATCGGCGAGACCGGGAAGTCGCCCTCCTGGACCTTGTTGGAGGGCGGCAGGTACTCCATCGCCTGGTAGACGCCCTTCAGGTCGCGCCCGGCGACGGGCAGGTCCCGCCACTGGGTCGCGCCACCGGCCAGGACGATCGCGTCGAACTCCTCGCGCAGCCGCTCCGCCGTGATGTCCACGCCGACGTTGACGCCGGTACGGAACTCGGTCCCCTCGGCCCGCATCTGGTCGAGACGGCGGTCGATGTGCCGCTTCTCCATCTTGAACTCGGGGATGCCGTAGCGGAGCAGGCCACCGATCCGGTCGGCCCGCTCGAACACGACCACGTCGTGCCCGGCCCTGGTGAGCTGCTGGGCGGCGGCCAGGCCCGCGGGGCCCGAGCCGACGACCGCGACCCGCTTGCCGGTCTTCGAGGCGGCGGGCTGGGGGGTGACCCAGCCCTCGTCGAAGGCGCGGTCGATGATCTCGACCTCGACCCGCTTGATCGCGACCGGGTCGGAGTTGATGCCGAGCACACACGCCGCCTCACACGGAGCCGGGCACAGGCGTCCGGTGAACTCGGGGAAGTTGTTCGTGGCGTGCAGGCGCTCGATCGCCTCTTGCCAGTCGTCCCGGTAGACCAGGTCGTTCCACTCGGGGATCAGGTTGCCCAGCGGGCAGCCGTTGTGGCAGAACGGGATGCCGCAGTCCATGCACCGCGCGGCCTGCCTGGTCAGCGCGGGCTTGGGGAAGTCCTCGTAGACCTCGCGCCAGTCGCGGATGCGCACGTCCACCGGGCGGCGCGCCGGCAGCTCGCGTCCGTGAGCGAGGAAACCCTTGGGGTCAGCCATCGGTCGTACCTCCCTTATCCCTGAAAAGCCTGAAATGACTGGAAAAACCGAACGGGATGAGTGATCTCGAACATCGGCGTCACCCCTGGACCGCAGCGGTCATGACGGCCTCGTCGATGTCGCGGCCCTCCAGCCGGGCGGACTCGGCGGCCAGCAGGACCCGCTTGTAGTCCGTCGGCATGATCTTGCTGAAGCGGGACGGGTCCCAGTCGGTGAGGATCGCCTTCGCCACCGTGGAGCCCGTCTCGGTGAGGTGGGCCTCGACGATCTCGCGCAGCGCCTCGGACTCGGCCTCCTCCAGCTCCTCGATCTCGACCATCTCCCGGTTGACCCGTTCGGCGTCGAGGTCGAGCAGGTAGGCGACGCCGCCCGACATGCCCGCCGCGAAGTTGCGGCCGGTCGGGCCGAGGACGACCACCTTGCCGCCGGTCATGTACTCGCAGCCGTGGTCGCCGACACCCTCGACCACCGCGGTGGCGCCGGAGTTGCGGACGCAGAACCGCTCCCCCACGACGCCGCGGATGAAGGCCTCGCCGGAGGTCGCGCCGTACAGGCCGACGTTTCCGGCGATGATGTGCCCGTCGAGCGGGGCCGCGTCGTGCGGCTGGACCGAGACCCTGCCGCCGGACAGACCCTTGCCCACGTAGTCGTTGGCGTCGCCGGTCAGCCGCAGGGTGATGCCCCTGGGCAGGAAGGCACCGAAGGAGTTGCCCGCGGAGCCGGTGAAGCGCACGTCGATGGTGTTGTCGGGCAGGCCCGCTCCGCCGTACCGCTTGGTCACCTCATGGCCGAGCATGGTGCCGACCGTACGGTTGACGTTGCGGATGGGCAGGTCGAGCGTGACCCTGGAACCACCCTTGAGCGCGCCCTCGGCGAGCTGGATCAACGTGTTGTCCAGCGCCCTGGCGAGCCCGTGGTCCTGCTCCACGGTACGGCGCAGCGAGGCGCCCTCGGGCAGCTCCGGCTGGTGCAGGATCGGCGCCAGGTCCAGTCCCGAGGCCTTCCAGTGGTTCTCGGCCGGGGTGGTGTCCAGCAGCTCGGCGTGGCCGACGGCCTCGTCGATGCTGCGGAAACCCAGCGCGGCGAGATACTCGCGGATCTCCTCGGCGACGAACTCGAAGAAGTTGACCACGAACTCGGGCTTGCCGGTGAACCGCTTGCGCAGCTCGGGGTTCTGGGTGGCCACGCCGACCGGACAGGTGTCCAGGTGGCAGACGCGCATCATCACGCAGCCGGAGACGACCAGCGGCGCGGTGGCGAAGCCGAACTCCTCGGCGCCGAGCAACATGGCGATGATCACGTCGCGGCCGGTCTTGAGCTGGCCGTCCACCTGCACGACGATGCGGTCGCGCAGACCGTTGAGCAGCAGCGTCTGCTGGGTCTCGGCCAGGCCCAGCTCCCAGGGGGAGCCCGCGTGCTTGAGCGAGGTGAGCGGGGAGGCGCCGGTGCCGCCGTCGTGGCCGGAGATGAGCACGACGTCCGCGTGGGCCTTGGACACACCCGCCGCGACCGTTCCGACCCCGACCTCGGCCACGAGCTTGACGTGCACGCGGGCGGCCGGGTTCGCGTTCTTCAGGTCGTGGATGAGCTGGGCGAGGTCCTCGATCGAGTAGATGTCGTGGTGCGGAGGCGGCGAGATGAGGCCGACGCCCGGGGTGGAGTGCCGGGTCTTGGCGACCCACGGGTAGACCTTGTGGCCGGGCAGCTGACCGCCCTCACCGGGCTTGGCGCCCTGGGCCATCTTGATCTGCACGTCGTCGGCGTTGACCAGATACTCGGAGGTCACACCGAACCGGCCGGAGGCCACCTGCTTGATGGCCGAACGGCGCACCGGGTCGTGCAGCCGCTCGGGATCCTCGCCGCCCTCACCGGTGTTGGACTTGCCGCCCAGCCGGTTCATCGCGATGGCGAGCGTCTCGTGCGCCTCCATCGAGATGGAGCCGTACGACATCGCGCCGGTGGAGAACCGCTTGACGATCTCGCTGACCGGCTCGACCTCGTCGATCGGCACCGGCTCGCGGACGCCCTCCCGCAGCTTGAACATGCCGCGCAGCGTCATCAGCCTCTCCGCCTGGGAGTCCACCAGACCGGTGTACTCCTTGAAGATCTCGTAGCGGCGCGAGCGGGTGGCGTGCTGCAGCTTGAAGACGGTCTCGGGGTTGAACAGGTGCGGCTCGCCCTCGCGGCGCCACTGGTACTCGCCTCCGACCTCGAGGCGGCGGTGGGCGTTCTCGGCCCGGGGGTAGGCGCGCAGGTGACGCTGCGCGGCCTCCTCGGCCAGGACGTCGAAGCCGACGCCGCCCAGGCGGGACGTGGTCCCGGTGAAGCAGACGTCCACGACCTCCTGGCTCAGCCCGAGCGCCTCGAAGATCTGCGCCCCGGTGTAGGAGGCGACCGTGGAGACCCCCATCTTGGACATGACCTTCAGCACGCCCTTGCCGTACGCCTTGATGAGGTTGCGTACGGCCTTGTGCCTGTCGATCTTCAGGACGCCGGAGTCGACCATGTCCTCGACGGTCTCGATGGCGAGGTACGGGTTGACCGCGCCCGCCCCGTAGCCGACGAGCAGCGCCATGTGGTGCGCCTCGCGCGCCTCGCCGGTCTCGATGACCAGACCGATCTTGGTACGGGTCTTCTCGGCGATCAGGTGGTGGTGGACGGCACCGGTGAGCAGCAGCGAGGGGATCGGCGCCAGGACGTCGGAGGAGCCACGGTCGGACAGCACGATGATCCGCGCCCCGCCCTCGATCGCCGAGGAGACCTCGGCGCGGATCTCCTCGATGCGGCGCAGCAGTGCCTCGCCGCCACCCGCGACCTCGTACAGGCCGGAGACCACGTGCGGGTGGAAGCCCGGCAGCGCGCCCTCGTCGTTGATGTGGATGATCTTCGCGAGCTCGTCGTTGTCGAGCACCGGGTAGGGCAGCACGAGCTGGCGGCAGGAGGCGGGACCCGGGTCGAGCAGGTTGCCCTCGGGGCCGATGGTGCTGGCCAGGGAGGTGACGAGCTCCTCGCGGATCGCGTCCAGCGGCGGGTTGGTGACCTGCGCGAACAGCTGGCTGAAGTAGTCGAACAGCAGCCGGGGCTTCTCGCTGAGAACGGCGACCGGGGTGTCGGTGCCCATCGAGCCGATCGGCTCGATGCCCGTCCTCGCCATCGGCCCCAGGATGATCCGCAGCTCCTCCTCGGTGTAGCCGAAGGTCTGCTGCCGCTTGATCAGCGTCTCGTGCGACAGGCCCTCGGGCGAGCGGGCGGGCAGCTCCTCGAAGCGGACCAGACCGGCGTGCAGCCAGTCGGCGTACGGCAGCTCCGCCGCCAGCTCGGCCTTGATCTCGTCGTCTTCGATGATCTTGCCGAGCGCGGTGTCGACCAGGAACATCTTGCCGGGCTGCAGACGGCCCTTGCGGACCACGTCCTCGGGGGCGATGTCCAGCACGCCCGCCTCGGAGGCGAGCACGACCAGGCCGTCCGCGGTGACCCAGAACCGTCCGGGGCGCAGGCCGTTGCGGTCGAGCACCGCGCCGACCAGGGTTCCGTCGGAGAAGGTGATCGAGGCCGGGCCGTCCCAGGCCTCCATCATCGTGGAGTGGAACTCGTAGAACGCCCGCCGCGCGGGGTCCATCTCGGTGTGGCTCTCCCACGCCTCGGGGATCATCATCAGCACCGCGTGCGGCAGGCTGCGTCCGGCGAGGTGGATGAGCTCCAGCGTCTCGTCGAAGGAGGCGGTGTCGGAACCGGCCGGGTCACAGATCGGGAAGAGCCGCGACAGGTCGCCCGGCAGGTTCGCCGTCTCCAGCATGGCCTCGCGGGCGCGCATCCAGTTGCGGTTGCCCTTGACCGTGTTGATCTCGCCGTTGTGGGCGACGTAGCGGTACGGGTGCGCGAGCGGCCAGGAGGGGAAGGTGTTGGTGGAGAAGCGCGAGTGGACCAGCGCGATCGCGGTCTCGTAGCGCTCGTCGCTCAGGTCGGGGAAGAACTGCTCGACCTGCAGCGGGGTGAGCATGCCCTTGTAGACGATCGTCCGGGAGCTCAGCGAGGGGAAGTAGACCTTCGCCTCGTGCTCGGCCCGCTTGCGCAGGCAGAAGGCGAGCCGGTCCAGCTCAAGACCGCTCTCACCGTCGGGGGACGCCACGAACAGCTGGCCGAAGAACGGCATCACCGCGCGGGCGCTCGGCCCGGGAAGGTCGGGGGTGGTGGGAACGTCGCGCCAGCCGAGGACCGTGAGGCCCTCCTCCGCGGCGATCTCCTCGATCAGCCGCACGGCGGCCTCACGGGCCCGCTCCTCGGCGGGCAGGAAGGCCATACCGGCGGCGTAGGAGCCGGCCGTGGGCAGGGGGAAGTCCGCCACCACGCGGAAGAAGACGTCGGGGATCTGCGTCAGGATCCCGGCCCCGTCGCCGGTGTCCGGTTCGCTACCCTGGGCCCCCCGGTGATCAAGGTTGCACAGCGCGGTCAAGGCCTTCGCGACGATGCCGTGGCTACGGCGACCGGCAACGTCCGCGACCATGGCGACACCACAGGCGTCGTGCTCGTGCGAGGGGTGGTACAGGCCCTGAGGCTCGGGAAAGCCGAGGTGGGCAGCAGGCATTGAATCCCTCCCGTCGTCTTGCTTCTCTCGAACAAGCAAGGGACGACGTTGGCCCTGCTGCGTGGTGGGTAGAGATTACCGTACCCTGCCGGATACCTGCCTACCCGGTGAGATCCTGCCGAATTAGTGCAGGTTCGCCCGGTTCATTAAACACGCCGCGATGGCACAACATTCCAGGTCCTGGCCCTAGGGTGGCCCAATGGAACCGACCGATCCCACCGGCCTGGGCGCCTCCACCGGTCTGACAGGCAGCGGCACTTCAGATGTCTCCGGCGTTTCCGGCACCCCCGGCGCCTCCGCCGGGACCGGCGACCGAACGGTGGCCGGGACGGGAGCCGGAACCGAGAGCGGGGCCGGGCGTGGATCCCGGACGGGAGCCGGGGCCGGAACCGGGGCCGGGCGTGGAGCCGGCACCGAAGAAGAGGCCGAGGACGAGAACGGCGGTGGAGTCGAGGCTTTCGTCGCACGGGCGGGTGTCGACGGCAGGCGGCTGCGGAACGCGCTGACCGCCCTGGGCGGCGGTCGCTGGTGGACACTCGCCGATCTGGTCAGGGAGACCGCGACGTCGCGGCGGACCATCGAGGCGCTGCTGCGCGAGGTGGACGGCGAACTGGAGCGATCGGGCGACCGCTTCAGGCTCCCGGCCCCTCCCGCCTGGTCGGCCCCGGCACGGGAGGAGGGCGCCCCCGCACAGGACGGACCGCGGGCGAGCGGCCCCACCTCGGCCGGATCGGGAGCGGACGCCCCCGCATCGGCCGAATCGGGAGCGGACGGCCTCTCAGCGGCCGGGCCGCGAGTAAGCAACGTCACGCCGGCCGCACCACGAGCGGGCGGTCCCGCACCGACCGGGCCGCGAGCGAGCACCCTCGCGCCGGCGGACCCGGTGGCCCACCTGCTCCCCGACCGCGCCGACCTGGTCGCGCGCATGGACGAGTTGATCGCCAAGGCTCCCCGGGGCCGCCACACGCTGGACCACGTCGCCGCGACCGGCGAGACCGTGGTCAGGCGGGCGCTGCTGCTGGACGCCCGGTTCTGGCTGGACGGCGCCCGGCTGCTGTGCGTGGGCGACCACGATCTGACCTCGCTGGCCACCGCGATACTGCATCCGGGCGTCGAGGTGACCGTCGTCGACGTCGACGAGCGCATCCTCGCCTACATCGCCGGTGAGGCCGACCGGCTCGGTCTGGCCGTACGGACCCGCTGGGCCGACCTGCGTCTGGGCCTGCCCGCCTCCGCGCGGTCCTGGGCCGACCTGGCGATCACCGACCCTCCCTACACCCCCGAGGGCGTCGGGCTGTTCGTCGCCCGTTGCGCGGAGGGGCTGCGCGACCGCGAGCAGGGCCGGATCATGCTGGCGTACGGCGCCAGCGAGCGCACCCCCGCGCTCGCCCTCAAGGTTCAGCAGGCCCTGTCGCAGCTCAACCTCGTCAACGAGGCGATCTACCCCGACTTCAACCGCTACTTCGGCGCCGAGGCCATCGGCTCGGCCGCCGACCTGTACGTCCTGCGCCCCACCACGAAGACCTGGCCCGCCGCGGCCGCCCGCACCGAGACGTCCGGCACCGCCATCTACACGCAGGGGCCCCAGTCCGTGGAGTCGGCGAGTTCCCCCGCCGTCCCGGCCGCCGGTTTCGGCGAGGGGTTCGTCCCGGAGGTGCTGGTGGGCGAGTGGCCCCGCGACGTGCTGCCCAAGGCTCCCAGGGCGCGCCTGACGACCTGGCTGGCCAAGCCCTACGCCAGTGACCCGGCCAGGGTGGCGATCTCCATACCCGCCGGTCTGGAGGCAGCGCTGCCCCGGCTGCTGCTGGCCACCCGCGCCAGGGAGGTCCAGGTCACGCTGGCGGCGGCTCCGAAGGACCTCCCCCGTGACCTTCTCGCCCCCGTCTACGACCTCACCGCCGAGGGAGCTTACGTGCGCGCCGTACGGGTGGCGCCGCCCGCCGGAGACAGCGGAGGCGCCACGAACGCGGACGACGTGAACGACGCGGCCCGGATCCTGCGCCGCGTCCTGGACAACGCGCACGGCAGGCTCGCCAACACCTGGCGCGAGGCCCTGATCAAGGTCAGGGGCGACCTGACGAAGAGGCAGGCGAGGGCGATCGTCGCCGCCGTGGCCCCGTGGGCGGGCGACGTCACCGTCCTCGAACTGCCCGCCCACCGGCTGCTGGAGCTCAGGACCGCGGTGGAGAGCTCCCTCAGCGCACCAGCCGACGCTGGATGACCAGGCCAAGGCCGTCCATCGCGACCTGCGGATAGGTGAGATCCACCCTGCCCCCGCCGCCCCCGCCGCCCCCGCCGCTCTCCCCCACGCTCGCCCGGGCGGCGCTCCCTCGGACGACGGGGGCGACCCAGCTCACCGTGACGTAGTGCCCGAGGCCGCGGACCTGGGCCCAGCTGCGCGAGCCGTCGAAGCCGTCGGGCGTGTCGGGAGCGGGCCTGACGAAGCCGTCGCCCTTGAGGGCGGCCACGAGCCTGTCGGCGGCGGCGGAGTCGGCGAGGTTGAAAATCAGGAACTGGCCGGAGACCGTGCCGTCCTCGGTCTCGTAGCGGGCGCGCAGCACCTGCGTGCACCCGCCGAGCGCGTCCTGCGCGCTCCCCCAGACCGCCTCCGCGCAGTCGGCGAGGGTCTCGGTGACCTTGAGCGCGAGCTTGGTCGTGCCCGCCGACACCGAGGGGGCGGGGAACATCTCGGCGACGGTGAGCGGCTGGGGATCGAGGTCGCGGGTCGCGATGGGCGCGTAGTGGGCCGTTCCCGGCTCCGCGCGCAGGACGGCGGCACGCGGGGCGGGCTCGTCGCCCAGCCACAGGAAGGCCCCCACCCCGGCGACCCCGGCCAGCACGACGATGATGATCCACTTGCGCATGAGGAAAAAGCTTACTTCGACATCCTCCCCGCCCTCGAAGAACCCGGATTCCCGACCGAAAAACGAACCCGGGAACTACTTGCTCGGGGCGGGCGCCGGGGAGACGGCGACGATGCGGCGGAAGATCGCCTTTTCCGTGGCGCGGACCGCGAGGGACAGCGAGACGAAGTCGTCCCTCGCGCCCGGCTCCGCTCCGTCGGCCCTGCCGATCCAGACCAGGCCCGCGTAGTGCCCCATCGCGTGGCCGCTCGCCTCGGTGTGGCCGTCGGCGGGAAAGGCTGCCCTGGGCGCCTGGATCGGCCGGACCCAGCCGCCCCGGTGCAGGGTGGTCAGCGTGTTCACCAATGTGTCGGAGGAGGCGGTGTCGCGGAGGTTGAACAGGGTGTACTGGGCGACGTAGCGGTTGTCGGCGCTGGTGTACAGGCCCCTGGCCACCTGGGTGCATCCCCCCTGGGCGAGCAGGTCGGTGAGCTCCTGACCCCAGACCGCCGCCGCGCAGGCGCTCTCCAGCCGAGGGCTGCCCGCCAGCCTCAGCGTGGTCCTGCCCTCACTCAGGGTCTTGGGGAAAAGCTCCTTGGCCGTGAACGGCTTGGGGTCCGCCTTGCTCTCCCCGATCGGCGCGAACACCTTGGAGGAGGGCCATCCCTTGTAGACGTCGGGGCGGGGTTCGGTCCCGATGACCGAGGCGGTGGCCCGTTCGGGCTCGAAGTCGTTGCCGATCGCGGAGATCGCGAAGGTGAGGACGACCGCGGCGACCAGCACACCCGCGAGAGATCCGAACACCACCAGCAACCGCTGCTGGGTCGGGGTCAGCCCCCACTCCTCCAGCTGGGGGATGCTCCAGGTCTGCGCCTTGCTGGGGGTACGGCGGCGCTTGCGCCCTCCTGGTGCGGGGGGCGGGGTCGAGGTCGGTGCGGTCACAGTCCGGTTCCTCCCAGGAGGGTGCCCAGGGCGAAGGTCAGGCCGGCGGCGACCGCGCCGACGAAGAGCTGGCGCAGCCCGCTGTACCACCAGCTGCGCGCGGTGACCCGGGAGACCAGCGCGCCCGCGCCGAACAGCGCCAGGCAGGAGACCACCGCCGACGTCACCAGGCTGGTGACGCCGAGCAGGTAGGGCAGAAGGGGCAGGAGCGCCCCCGCGGCGAACGACAGGAACGAGGAGAGCGCGGCGATCCTGGGCGAGGGAAGGTCATGGATGGTGACGCCCAGTTCGGCCTCGGTGTGCACCTCGAGCGCCCTCTCGGGGTCCGCCGAGATCTGCCGCGCCACTTCGGCCGCCACGGCGGGATCGACGCCCCGCTCCTCGTAGAGCTTGGCGAGCTCCTCCAGCTCGGCCTCGGGGTGGCGTTCGAGCTCTCGCCGCTCGACGGCGATCTCGGCCAGGGCGAGCTCCCGCTGGCTCGCCACCGAGACGTACTCGCCACCGGCCATGGAGAACGCGCCGGCGGCCAGCCCCGCGATGCCCGCCAGCAGGATGACCTTGGTGCCCGCGGCGCCACCGGCGACACCGGCGATCAGCGCGAAGTTGGAGACGAGGCCGTCCATCGCGCCGAACACCGACGGCCTCAGCCAGCCGCCGTTGACGTCGCGATGCCGGTGGTGCATCTCGGCACGCCTCCCTGAGGCGTCCGGACTCATCGCGATCCTTCGTGCGGCGGTCCCCAGGGCTCAGCACCGAAGGGACACCGCGGTCCACCGGTCTCGGCCCCGGAACCAGAACGCGCCGGTGTGCCGGACGATCCGGCGGCGCGTCCGAGATCCCGGGACCTCGACCGTGGGAGAGGCGTCAACGTCGTTCTTTCTCGCCCTCGGGAGCGGCCTTCGTCACGGCCTCCTCCTGGAGCTCGCCTTTCTTCGCACCGGAAACGGCCTTCTCGGGAACGCTCTCGCCCGAGGCCGTGCTGACGGCGCTCTCCGAATCCGCGCTCTCCGAAGCGGTGCCGTCAGAGGCGGCCACGCCCCCGGCGGCGTCCGAGGCCTCCGACGAAACCGCCGTACCCGGCTTCCCTTCGGCCTCGGCGTTTCCGCCCCGGCCGCTCTCCTCGGGATCGGCCTGGTCCGACGGGTGAGCCGGATCGACCGCCCCCCCGTCCTCGCTCAAGCCCTCGGCCACCAACGTCGCCGCGGCCGGCCGCGTCTCGTCGTCCCGCCGGGCCGCACGGTCGTTCTCGGCCTCGTCGGCCTGGTCGGAGGGATGGGCCGGATCGACGGGATCCGCCGCACCGCCCCCCGCGTCCGACGCGACCAGGGTGACGGCCTCGGCCTTCGCCGAGTCCGTGCCATCGATGCCGTCGGTGCTCTCGTCCTCACCCGGCGTGGCGACGCCGCCCTCAAGGTCGGCGTCGGGGTCGGTCGCCGACCTCACCGGCTCCTCGTCGGTCTTGTTCCTGGTGTACCAGAAGTAGGCCATCGCCCCGATGAACAGGATGATCGAGGTCCACTGGTTGAGCCGCAGGCCGAAGATGTGGTGGGCGGCGTCGACCCGCAGGCCCTCGATCCAGAAGCGGCCCACGGTGTAGCCGGCGACGTAGAGAGCGAACAGGCGACCGTGGCGGATCACGTACTTGCGGCCGATCCAGATGAGGACCAGCGCGAGACCCAGGTCCCAGATCGACTCGTACAGGAACGCGGGGTGGTAGGTGTCCACGCCCGGCACCGTGCCCGGCCGGTCGGGGTCGATCTCCAGACCCCACGGCAGGTCGGTGGGGCCGCCGAACAACTCCTGGTTGAAGTAGTTGCCCCAGCGGCCGATGGCCTGGGCCACCGCGATGCCGGGGGCAACGGTGTCGGCCACCGCGGTCAGGGAGATGCCCCGGTTGCGGCAGCCCAGCCAGACGCCCACGCCACCGAGCGCGACGGCGCCCCAGATGCCCAGGCCGCCGTTCCAGATGTACAGCGCCTCGATCGGCTCATTGGGCGCGTCCGGCCCGAAATAGAGCTGCCAGTCGGTGATGACGTGGTAGAGGCGTCCACCGACCAGGCCGAACGGCACGGCCCAGACGGCGAGATCCACGATGGTTCCAGGGACACCGCCGCGGGCGCGCCAGCGGCGCTCGCCGATGACGACCGCGACGATGACGCCGAGCACGATGCACAGTGCGTAGGCCCGGATGGGGACCACGCCGAAGAGATGCCAGACCCCCTGGGAGGGGCTGGGAATCGAGGCGAGGGGCATGTCAGGTGACGTTACCGTGTCCCGGGCTACTTGGCGGCATCAAGAACGGCCTGACGTAGCTCGGCCGGTTTGAAAGCCACGCCGGTGTCCACCTCGGTGCCGTTGAGTTTCAGCGTCGGGGTGCCCGTGAGCTTCTGGGTCTCCAGGACCTTGGTGCTGTAGGCGAGGTGCTCGGGAGCCTTCTCCTGGCTGGTCACGCACTTGTCGAAGCCGGGATCGGTCACCCCGGCGTCCTTGCCCCAGTCGATCAGGTCAGGGATCTTGAAGCCTTCCACGGTCTCCGAGGGCTGTGCGTCGAACAACTTGTCGTGGAACCTGCTCCAGGCGACGCCTCCGGGAATGCAGCGGGAGGCCGCCCCGGCCCGTACGGAGTTACCCCGGGTGATGCCCTTGTTGGTCTGCTCCTGGAAGATCGTGATCGGGTGGTAGACCACCTTCGCCTTGCCCTCGGCCGCCAGGTTCTTGATCGTGGGACCGCTGGTCTCCTCGAGCGCCCTGCAGGCGGGGCACTGGAAGTCCTCGAAGACGTCGAGGACCGGCGACTCCACCCCCGCCTTGGCCATGACCACCGAGCCGTCGGAGGCGACGGTGATCGGCGCGAGCTCGGCGCCGACCTGCTCGGACCTGCTGCTCTGCGCGGCGAACCACCAGCCCGCCCCGACGGCGGCGACCGCGAGCACGGCGGCCGTCGTGATGGTCGCTATGCGCTTGCGCCTCTCCTTCAGCATCTGCTCCTGGCGCTGCGCCTTGATCCGATCACGCGCCGACTGGTCCCGCGCGGCCTTGCCCATCAGTCAGTCTCCTTTTCCTGGTGCTCCTCCTCGTCGTCGCCCTCAAGGTCGTCGTACGGCTCCCGCCCGGGGGTGAGCCCCAGGGCGGAGTCCAGCGCGAAGCGGCCCGGAGGGAACCAGGCGACGAGCACACCGAGTCCGAAGAGACCGAAGTCACGCAGGATGTCGATGAGGTAGTCGGGCTCCACCCCGGCCGCCAGCTGACCGCCGCCGCCGAAGCAGCCGCAGTCGATGCGCAGCCCGCGCGCCCACGCCGAGGCGATCCCGATGACAAACGCCAGCATGAGCAGTGCCGAGATGACACCCGCCGCCCGGGTGAGCAGCCCGACGACCAGCAACACCCCCACGACGATCTCCAGGATCGGCAGGCCGTAGCCGACCACCGTGGCGAGCGATTTTGGGAGCAGTTCGTATGCCTCGACCGCCTGAACCGAGAGCACCGGGGTGCCGATCTTGCCCCAACCCGCGACGATCAGCACACCCGCGAGCACCAGCCGCGAGACGGTCGTTACCCAGGGTAGCGCCGAAATCACGATACGCGACCTATTGGGCGCGGGGTTCTCAGAGACCACGAGCATCATTCTCCTATCCCAGGCCCCGGGCACGGATGTCTCCGGCGAACGCAAGGTATCCGAAGGAAACCTCACCACGAGCTGGATAAGCATCGAATAAGCGTGTTCGAAAGACATGGATCAGGGCGCGGTCCCGGCGGAAGGGGGACCGCACCCTGCGGGGAGAGACCTCAGCCTCGGACGCCCGCCGCCAGCTCGGCGCCCAGCTCGCGGACGGACGCGAGAGCCGAGTTCTCGTCGGGGGCGTCCAGGACGCGGCGGATGAACGCCGAACCCACGATGACACCGTCGGCGTAGCCCGCGACCTCCGCGGCCTGCCGTCCGGTGCCGACGCCCAGGCCGACGCAGACCGGCAGGGAGGTGTGCGGGCGGGTGCGCTCGACCAGGCCCTGCGCGGCCTCACCGACCGAGTCGCGGGCGCCGGTGACGCCCATCAGCGACGCCGCGTAGACGAAACCGGTGCAGCTGTCGACGACGGCCTTGATGCGGGCCTCGGTGGAGCTGGGCGCGACCAGGAAGACCGTGTCGATCCCGGCCCCTGCGCTCGCCTCGCGCCAGGGGCCGGCCTCCTCGGGGGTGAGGTCGGGCGTGATGGTGCCCACCCCGCCCGCGTTCGCCAGGTCCCTGGCGAAGCGGTCGGCACCGTAGCGGTCGATCGGGTTCCAGTACGTCATGACCAGGGTGGCGGCACCGGTGGCGGCCACGCCCTCGACCGTGCGGAGCACGTCGGCGATACGGGTGCCGTTGGTCAGCGCCCGGTGGACGGCGTCCTGGATCGTCGGACCGTCCATCAGGGGATCCGAGTAGGGCAGGCCGATCTCGATCACGTCGCAACCCGCCTCCACCATGGCGGTGGCGACGGCGATCGCACCGTCCTTGCTGGGGAACCCGGCGGGCAGGTATCCGATGAGGGCGGCGCGGTCGTCCGCCTTAGCCTTGGCGAACACCGTCTGAAGAGTCGTCATCGTTGCTTCCGTTGCGGTTCGTCCCCTTCGGCCCGCCAGAGGGGAGGCAAGTCGGCCGTGAGAGGGGTGTCAGAGGTTGAAGTACTTCATCGCGGTGCTCATGTCCTTGTCGCCCCTGCCGGAGAGGTTGACCAGGATCGTCGCCCCGGGTCCCATCTCGCGCCCCAGCTTGAGCGCTCCGGCGAGCGCGTGCGAGGACTCGATGGCGGGGATGATGCCCTCGGTGCGGGCGAGCAGTGAGAAGGCGTCCATCGCCTCGGCGTCGGTGACGCCGTGGTAGGTGGCGCGGCCGCTGTCCTTGAGCCAGGCGTGCTCGGGGCCGACGCCCGGATAGTCGAGCCCTGCCGAGATCGAGTGCGACTCGACCGTCTGGCCCTCGTCGTCCTGCAGCACGTAGGTGCGCGAGCCGTGCAGCACGCCGACGGAGCCCGCGGTGAGGGTGAGGGCGTGCTCGCCGCTCTCCAGGCCCCGGCCGCCCGCCTCGTAGCCGTGCAGCTGGACGTCCTGGTCGTCGAGGAAGGCGTGGAAGATGCCGATGGCGTTCGATCCCCCGCCGACGGCCGCGGCGACCGCGTCGGGCAGCCTGCCGGTGAGCTCCAGCATCTGGCGGCGGGCCTCGACGCCGATGATGCGCGCGAAGTCGCGGACGATCTCCGGGAACGGGTGCGGGCCCGCGATGGTGCCGAAGAGGTAGTGGGTGCGATCGACGTTGGCGACCCAGTCGCGGAACGCCTCGTTGATGGCGTCCTTGAGGGTCTGGCTGCCGTTGGTGACCGGGACGACGGTGGCGCCGAGCAGCTTCATGCGGGCGACGTTGAGCGCCTGGCGCTCGCAGTCGACGGCCCCCATGTAGATCACGCACTCCAGGCCCATCAGGGCGGCGGCGGTCGCGGTGGCGACGCCGTGCTGTCCGGCACCGGTCTCGGCGATCACCCGCGTCTTGCCCAGGCGCTTGGTCAGCAGGGCCTGACCGAGCACGTTGTTGATCTTGTGGGCGCCGGTGTGGGTCAGGTCCTCGCGCTTGAGGATGATCCGGGCGCCGCCCGCCTGCTCCGCGAAGCGGGGGACCTCGGTCAGCGTGGTCGGCCGCCCGGCGTAGGTGCGCAGCAGGTGGTCGAACTCCCGCAGGAACGCGACGTCGTTCTTCGCCTTGTCGTACTCCGCCGCGACCTCGTCCAGCGCGGGGATGAGCGCCTCGGGCACGTAGCGCCCGCCGAAGATCCCGAACTTGCCGTGGACGTCCGGGTCGTTCCCGTGGGCGGCGTTACCGGCGAGGTCGGCGGTGGTGATGACGGTTCCCTCGTGCGTTGTCACTGGCTTACTGCCCCTCGGGTCGGGATGCGGGATGGGCACCGGCGGTGACCAGGTCGACCACGGCGGCGCGCGGGTCCTTGCCGGTCACCAGACTCTCGCCGACCAGGACGGCGTCGGCGCCCGCCCGGGCGTAGGCGAGCAGGTCGTGGGGGCCGCGCACACCCGACTCGGCGATCTTGATGACGCCCTCGGGGATCTTGGGAGCCAGCTTGGTGAACACATCTCGGTCGACCTCAAGGGTCTTGAGGTTCCGCGCGTTGATACCGATGATCTTGGCTCCGGCGACGAGCGCCCGGTCGAGCTCCTCCTCGGTGTGCACCTCGACCAGAGGGGCGAGCCCGATCGACTCGGCCCGCTCGATGAGCGAGACCAGCGCGTTCTGGTCGAGCGCCGCGACGATCAGCAGCGCCAGGTCGGCGCCGTAGGCGCGGGCCTCCCAGAGCTGGTACGAGGTGACGATGAAGTCCTTGCGCAGCACCGGGATGTCGACGACGGCGCGCACGGCGGCCAGGTCGTCGAGGCTGCCGCCGAAGCGGTGCCGCTCGGTGAGCACGCTGATGACGTGGGCGCCACCCGACTCGTAGTCACCGGCCAGCGCGGCGGGGTCGGCGATCGCGGCCAGCGCGCCCTTGGACGGGCTGGAACGCTTGACCTCGGCGATCACCGCCACCTGGTCGCCCCCCAGTGCCGCGTACGCGTCACGGGGGGCGGGTGCCCGCCCGGCCCGCTCCTTGAGCTCGGCCAGCGTCACCCTTTCCTGGCGCTCGGCCAGATCGGCGCGGACTCCTTCGAGGATTTCCTCAAGCACGCTCACTTGCCCTCCTCGCGAAGCTCCGGGGCCGGGTTCGCGAACGCCGCCGTATCCGTGGTTCGTTCGCTCCGCTCGCTCACGAGTAAGGCCCCTCCCGGTCGACTGCCCTTGTTCCGCCGATGCTATCGGCCCGGCCGGGGTCGCCCCGCCACGGGGTGAGACCTATCGGTGACTATGGGGCCAGGAATTCCCCAAAAGGAAGATTTCGCACTATCCAAAACACGACCATCAAAGCGAGCAATAACCACACGTAGACCGGGCGTATGGATTTCCGTACGGGCCCGCCACCGGACTTTCCGGCCGATCCGCCCATCGACCAGGCACGCAGCGCCCACCGGCCCCAGGTCAGGACCAGCACCGGGATCATGAGCACGACGAGCGGGTTGAGCCCCAGGGCCGTCACGGGGTCCCCGTGGGCGAGCGCGTACACCGTTCGCAGGCCTCCGCAACCGGGGCAGTAGAGGCCGGTGAGCAGCAGGAACGGGCAGGGCGGATAGTGGCCTGGCTCGTTGGGGTCCACCGCGCCCACGAACGCGACCGCCGCGCCCGCGGCCAGCGCGGTGCCGAGCGGCGCCAGCACGGCCGCGGCACGCGACCCCGCGATTCTCCCCGTCACCACGGTCCTTCAGCACCCTCCACCGGTGGTCCCCCTCACCGGCCACCCTACTTACCCACTCACGCGCCCCCTACCGGCGGCGCGAGCATTGGCGTCAGTAGCCCGTGGCGCCACCGAGGAGCAGGGCGCCGGCTCCGATCGTCCAGATGAACACCAGCGCCGCCAGCCAGGACAGGATGCCGAAGTAGGACAGGACCAGGCCCGCGACGGCCATGCCCCGCCCCTCCTCGCCCGTCCGCCTGATCTGCCCCAGCGAGATGTGCCCCAGCACCGCACCCACGATCGAGGGGAGCCCACAGATGAACAGCCCGGCGATTCCCATGATCAGCGCGGCGATGGCCATGCCGTTGTTACCCCGCGGCGGCGGCCCGCCGTACCCCCCGTAACCGCCACCGGGCGGACCGTACCCTCCGGAACCGTAACCGCCTGAGGAGCCGTAACCGCCTGAGGAGCCATAGCCGCCGCTCTTCGGGGGCGGGCCATAGCCACCCGACTGATCGCCATAGCTCATGAATGACTCCCCATTATCCGAGTTACGGGCGAAATCCTAGCGAAAACACTCCCATGAGGAGACGATCCGTTCACGCCTGCGAGCGCGTTGTGAGCAAGTCGTGGCCGATGGCACACGGCCTCGGCACTCCGGACGGCGAGACGGCGCCGAAACGACGTGAGAGGGCCCCCGCGCCGGGAAAACAGCCAGGAACGAGGGCGCGACGGGAACCGCGCGAGCGCGCGGGACCCTCCGTCCGTCCACGGGCTCACGAAGGTCAGCGCTCGCGGGGGTCGGGACCGGCCGTCGGGTCGACGCCCTCGTCGAGGGCGTCCCACAACTCCCGCTCGCTGGGGGCGCCACTTCGTGCGGCAGGGGTACCGCCCGCGGGGCCGGCCCCCTGCCGGTCGTACCGGCCGGACATACCCGGCCAGCGCCCGCCGCGCAGGATCGCCACCACTCCCCCGGCGACCAGCAGAAGCCCTCCCACGGAGGCGAGAATCGGCCAGACGACGGCCGAGGCGACCTGCGGGGTGGAACCGACGGAGAGCGGCGCCTGCTCGGCGGAGATCCGCAGCGCGGCGCTCGCGCCGCCTCCCCACCAGGAACCGGCGATCATCCCGGCCCCGCCGAGCGCCATCACCGCTCCGACGAGCCCGCGCCACACGCCTTTCGTCGCGAGGACGGCGACCACCGCGGCGAGCGCCGCCCAGGCGCCGGGGCCGAGGGCGGGGACCAGTTCGGAGGCGGAGACCGCGACCTCGCGGGTGCCGTACGTCACGGTGAACCAGTCGCGTCCCGCGGCGAGGAGCACGAGCGCGGCACCGGCCACGCACACCGCGAGCCAGGTCCACAGCTCCCGCCTCGCCGTCACGCCCGGGTCACCGCCAGCTCGTCGGCGTCGAAGCAGGTCCGATCGCCGGTGTGGCAGGCGGCGCCCACCTGGTCGACCTTGAGCAGGACGGTGTCGCCGTCGCAGTCGAGCGCGGCGGACCTGACGTGCTGGACGTGGCCCGAGGTGTCGCCCTTCACCCAGTAGGCTCCGCGGCTGCGCGACCAGTAGGTGGCCCTGCCCGTGGTGAGCGTGCGGTGCAGCGCCTCGTCGTCCATCCAGGCGAGCATGAGCACCTCGCCGGTGTCGTACTGCTGGACGACGGCGGGAACCAGCCCGTCGGCGGTGCGCTTCAGCCGGGCCGCGATGGCGGGGTCAAGGGACATGCGGCAATTGTGCCGCAACAGGGGAGAGGGGTGGCCTCCGGCATGGCCACGTGAGCGAGCAGGACGAGCACGGCACTCCCGGCACCGGGGGCGAAGGAGGGCCGAGCCGCGGGCGGCCCGGCCGGCACCCACCTGGAGGCGGAGGCGGTCGTCGTCTCAGTGGCCGCGGTCGTCGTCGAGGACGTCGGCGGCCTGGACGACGATCTTGGGGTCGGGGACGCCGACGACCTCGTGGTCCTTGTTCTCGTACTCGAACAGGCTCAGCAGGTGGCGCATCGCCTCGATCCTGGCCCGCTTCTTGTCATTGCTCTTGATCACCGTCCACGGAGCCTCCTCCGTGTCGGTGTTGACGAACATGTCCTCCTTGGCGGCGGTGTAGTCCTCCCACTTGTCGAGCGACTCCAGGTCCATCGGCGACAGCTTCCACTGCCGCACCGGGTCGACCTGGCGGATCACGAACCGGGTGCGCTGCTCGGAGCGCGAGACCGAGAACCAGAACTTCACCAGGTGGATGCCGTCGCGGACGAGCATCCTCTCGAACTCCGGAGCCTGTTCCAGGAACTCCAGGTACTCCTCGGGGGTGCAGAAGCGCATCACCCGCTCGACCCCGGCGCGGTTGTACCAGGAACGGTCGAAGAAGATCATCTCCCCGGCGGCGGGCAGGTGGGAGATGTAGCGCTGGAAGTACCACTGGGTGCTCTCGCGCTCGCTCGGCTTCTCCAGCGCCACCACGTTCGCGCCCCGGGGGTTGAGGTGCTCCATGAACCGCTTGATCGTGCCGCCCTTGCCCGCGGCGTCACGCCCCTCGAAGAGGACGACCAGACGCCCCCCGGTGTCCTTGATCCAGTACTGGAGCTTGAGCAGCTCGATCTGGAGCAGCCGCTTGATCCGGTCGTACTCCGCCCGCTCCATCCGCCTGTCGTAGGGATACTTCTCCCGCCAGGTGTCGACCGGGCTGCCGTCCTGGCGGACCAGGACGGGGTCGTCGTCGTCATCGTCGTCGACCCGCAGGTCCGCCAGCTCGTCGAGCAGGTCGCTGCGCTCCAGGGCCGCGTGAATGTTCACCACGGGAAACTGGCCGTCCGGCAGCTCCCCGCCAACCAACTCTGCCATCGGTCCCTTCCCTCGGGCGGACGTGGGGCCCGCCTCCGCCCTGTCCCTACCTCGGCACGGGCGGGATACTCCTTCCCGAACCACCCCCTTTTCCCTTCTTCCTGCCGCACGTGCCGCGCCGGCGCGGGGTGGGGCGGGACCATCCCTGGTCCGGCGCGGCCGGTGATCACCCGCCGCGATCGGGTCGCGTGCGGAAGCAGGGCTAGGAGCGGGCCGAGGAGACCCAGGAGGCGTGCAGGTCGGCGTAGACACCGGGCTCGCGTACCAGCTCGGCGTGCGGGCCACGCTGCACGATCCGGCCCCTGTCGAAGACGAACACCTCGTCCGCCGCCTCGGCGGTGGAGAGCCGGTGGGCGATGGAGACGGCGGTGCGGCCCCGCGTGGCGCCCTCCAGGGCGCGGGCCAGCCGCACCTCCGTCGCCGGGTCCACCGCGGAGGTGGCCTCGTCGAGCAGCAGCAGGTCGGGGTCGGCCAGGTAGGCGCGGGCGAGCGCGACGAGCTGGCGTTCGCCCGCCGACAGCGACTCGCCGCGCTGGCCGACCCTGGTCGACAGGCCCGCGGGCAGCCCCTCCAGCCAGTCGGCGAGCCCCAGCTCGGTCATGGCGAGCCGGATCTCCTCCTCGGTCGCCGAGGGGCGGCCGAAACCGATGTTCTCCCCCAGGGTGCCGTCGAACAGGAACCCGTCCTGCGGCACCATCACGATGCGGCTGCGCAGCGAGGAGAAGCGGACGTCGCGCAGGTCGTGGCCGTCGATCGTGATCCGCCCGGAGACCGGGTCCATCAGGCGGGTGAGCAGCTTGGCGAAGGTCGTCTTGCCGGAGCCGGTCTCCCCCACCACCGCGATCCGCGAGCGCGGCGGGATCCGCGCCGAGACCTCGTGCAGCACCGGCGCCCCTCCGGGATAGGAGAATCCCACGTCCTCGAAGGAGACCGAGATGGGACCGCGCGGCAGCTCGACACCGTCCTGGCCCGGGTCCGCGACGTCGGCGGGGGTGTCGAGCACGCCGAGGATGCGCCGCCATCCGGCCACGGCGTTCTGCGCCTCGTTGAGCACCTCGGTGGCGACCTGCATCGGCGAGACGAACAGCGTGATGAGGAACAGGAAGGCGACCAGGCGCCCCTCGGTGATGTCGCCCGCCAGCCCGAGCCGCACGCCGACCAGCACCACCGCGGCCAGCGCGATGGCGGCGACGATCTCGGTCAGCGGGAACACGGTCGCGACGATCCGCTGGGTGCGGGCCTGCGCCGCCTTGTTGGCGTCGATCGCGATGTCGAGCCGCTCCGCCGTACGGGCCTCCGAGCCGTGGGCCCTGATCACGGCCGCGCCCACGACCGACTCGCTCACGGCCGAGAGCATGTCGCCGGTGCGCTCGCGAACCCGCGTGTAGGCGCCCGAGAGCCAGCGCTGGAAGCGCGGCAGGACGACCATGAGCGGCAGGAAGCACAGCCACACCACCAGGGCGAGCTGCCAGGAGTAGACGAACATCAGCCCGGTGGCGACCAGGAGCTGCCCCAGGGCGATGATGATCATCAAGCCGCCCCACTGCATGAACACGCTGATCTGGTCGACGTCGCCGGTGACCCGCGAGACGAGGGCGCCGCGGCGCTCGGTGTTCTGGGTGAGCACCGACAGATCGTGCACGTGCCGGAAGCCGCGCACCCTGAGCGTGGCGAGAGAGGACTCGGTGGCCTTGTAGAGGCGGACGTTCATCAGGTACGCGCACAGCGCGGTGAACGCCACGGCGGCGGCGCACAGCAGGACGGCGGTGCGGATGTAGGCCACATCCGGACCCCCTCCCCCGAGCCCTCTGTCGATGGTCTGCTGGACGGCGATCGGCACGATGATCTTGCCGGCCGTGGCGACCACGGCGAGCGCGAGCGTCCCGGCCATCCCCTTGCGGAACTCCGGCGTGAGCGACAGGCCATGCCTGACGGTGGCCAGCCCCGAGCGCTCGACCCCCTGGAACGAGCTCACCGGCACCGTCCTCCCAGCGGGCCCCGGCCCCGCTCGCCCCGCGTCGGCCCGGCGGGACGCTCCCTGAGCCGGTAGTGCTTCCTCACGCGCTGACCTCTTCCTCTCGCTCGGCGTCGAGCGCCTCCCGCTCGGCGCCCTGACGTTCGTAGGCGGTGACCAGGTTGCGGTAGCCCTCGCAGCGGGCGAGCAGCTCCGCGTGGCCGCCCCGGTCGACGACCCTGCCGTGGTCGAGGTAGACGACCTCGTCGGCCAGGGCGATGGTGGCCATCCGGTAGGCGATGACGACCACGGTGGAGACCTGGGACGCGTCCCGCAGCCCGTACAGGATCCTCGCCTCGACCTGCGGGTCGACGCTGGAGGTGGCGTCGTCGAGCACGAGCAGCCGCGGGCGGCGCACCAGCGCGCGGGCCAGGGCTATCCGCTGGCGCTGGCCGCCCGACAGGCTGGTGCCGCGCTCGCCGACCCGGGTGTCCAGCCCCGAGGGCAGCGCGCTGACGAACCCCTCGGCCTGCGCCAGGCGCAGCGCCGCCCAGACGTCCTCGTCGCCGACCTCCAGGCCGAGGGTGACGTTGCCGCGCACGGTGTCGTCGAACAGGAACGTCTGCTGCGGCACCAGCGCCACCGCGTCGCTCACCCCGTTCCTGGCGACGTCGCGCAGATCCGTGCCGTCCACGAGCACGACGCCCTCCGCCGGGTCGACCAGGCGAACGAGGGTCTGGGCGAGCGTCGACTTGCCGGAGCCGGTGGGGCCGACCAGGGCGACGGTGCGGCCGGAGGCGACCTCCAGGCTCACGTCGCGCAGGACGGGGAACTCCCCGTCGCCGTAGGCGTAGCCGAGGCCGCGGACCTCCAGCCTGGCGGGTTCCGTACCGGGCAGCTCGACGGCGCCGTGCTCCATGGAACCGGTGGCCTCGAGCACGGCCTGGATCCGCTCGTAGCCGACGACGGCCCGGGGCAGCTCGGCGAGCACCCACCCCAGCGCGCGGATCGGGAAGGCCAGCAGGGTGAACAGGTAGGCGACCTGGACGAGCACCCCGGAGCCGATCGCGCCGCTCTCCAGCCTCATCGCGCCGATCAGCAGCACGGCGAGCACGCCGAGGGTGGGCAGCGCCTCAAGCAGCGGGTCGAACAGGCCGCGAACCCGGCCCACGGCGATGTTGGCGTCGCGCAGCTCCTCGGCCTTGGCCAGGAACCTCGCGGTCTCCTCGTCCTCGCGGCCGAGGGTCTTGACGACCAGGGCGCCGTCGAAGCTCTCGTGGGCGATCTCGCTGACCTCGGCGCGCAGCTGCTGTGCGCGGGTGGCGAGCGGGTTCAGTCTGCGCTGGTAGATCAGGTTGAGTACGGCGATCGCGGGAAAGACCAGGAAACCGACGAGGGCGAGGATCGGATCGGTGATCACCATGGCGACGGCGGCGGTGACCAGCATCACGACCACGCCGACCGCCATCGGCAGCGGGGCGAGCGGCGCCCAGGCGGCCTCCACATCGGACCCGGCGTTGGACAGCAGCTGCCCGGTCGGGTGCCTGTGGTGCCAGGCCAGAGGGAGCCTCAGATACTGGCGGGTGACGTCCCGGCGGGAGCGGGCCTGCATCCGATACTGCATGACCCCGGCGAAATACCGCCGTCCCGCCACGCCCAGCGCCTTGATCAGGGACGCCCCCATGATGAGGAGCGCGCCGATGGCGAGGGTGCCCGTCGTGATCTGCCCGTTCCTGAAGGCGGGGAGCACGACGTGGTCGGTGGCCCAGCCCAGCGCCCAGGCCGAGGCGACGGTCATCACGCCGTACAGGGCACTGGACAGCACCGCGGCGGAGAATATCGGCTTCTCCGCCCGAACGGCCACCCCCAGGACCCCGAGTCCCTTACGCATGACTGCGGTGGTCATCTTGCTCGCCACGCGGGGGATGTCCTTTCGACGGGGGAACGTTGCTACCTAAGTCCCTATCACTGTGGATCAAGCGGTTATTCCCGAACCACCTTCGGCAATGTCACGCCCACCCCTCCGATCGCCCGCCCAACGACGTTGTCAGGACCACATATGCACTACGCCCGCACCGAACGAGCCGCGCTCAGCGACCTGTTCACCCGGCTCGGCCCGGACGCTCCCACCCTCTGTGAGGGCTGGACCACCTTCGACCTCGCCGCCCACCTCGTCGTCCGAGAACGCCGCCCCGACGCCGCCGGAGGCATCCTCCTCAAACCGCTGGCCGGGCACACCGCCAGGGTGCAGGAGTCCATGAAGACCAGGAAGGGGTACGCGGGCCTCGTCGACCTCGTACGCTCCGGCCCCTCGGGGGCCTACCGTCTGCCCGGTCTGGACGAGGCGGCCAACACGGCGGAGTTCTTCGTCCACCACGAGGACGTACGGCGGGCACAGCGGGTCTGGGAGCCTCGGGAGCTGCCCGCCGAGCTGGAGGAGCGGTTCTGGAAGCAGATTCACCGCGGAGCCCGGCTGTTCCTGCGGCGCGCCCCCGTCCAAGTCGTCCTGCACCGCGTCGGCGGCGGCACGGCCGTCGGCGGCGCCAAGGAGGGTCCTCAGGTAGAGGTGACGGGCACGGCCGGGGAGCTGCTGCTGTTCTGCTTCGGGCGCCAGTCCCACGCCAAGGTGACCGTGAACGGTGACGACGAGGCCGTGGCCAGGCTGATGGACGCCTCCCTGGGCGTCTGAGGGAAACGTGGAGCCGATCACCGGGGCGGCGACGGCAAAGACGCCCGCCGGGATCGGCGTACGAGCGGCGCCGATCTAGCCCTACCGGTATACCTGGCAGTGAAGATTGGACAGGAGCGCCTCGCGACCCCACGATGGCGAGTGTGACCTATGCCAAACTCCCGACCAGACCACGGTTTGTTTCCGCGGGACGGGTATGATCATCGAAAATCCGGGAGCCACCCGGGCCGCAGATGCCAATGATCGATAAAATTCGGGTATATACGGCTGGGATTGGAACTGCCAGGAGGCCCCCATGCAGGTAAAGAAGATCCTCACCTACCTCGCGGTAGCTTTCGTGGTCTTCTATCTGTTCACCAAGCCCGCCGAGGCGGCGAGCGCGGTCAACGGAGTCTTCGACGGGATCATCAGGGGAGCAGACCAATTGGCTCTGTTCTTCACCCGCGTGCTCACCTAACCACCCGGCGGGTCCCCTCCCGCCCCTAACCGCGTCACCCGCGTTCCCGTCTGATCCACAGGGGAGCGCACACCCCCCGCCTCGCAAGTCATGCCGTCGGCCCCGCCGATCCCGGAAACGTATCGCGACGGTCGCCGGAAACCGCCCGCCCCCACGAACGGCCACGAGGTCCCCCTCGCACCCCGCCGCCCGAAGCCGCGCGGCCCCACCGTACAGAGTGGTACGGAACCAGGGTGGTACCCGTACGGCGAACGTCCTGACCCGATCATGGGTGACCACGGAAGACATCACGGCACTTCCTTGATGACCTTTCCTGCACCCTGGTGGGAAGTCCGTTTCTCGTACGGGGGATCGTTTCATGCACGGCAGGCAGAGGTTCCCCGGGCTCGGGGCGATCATCGCGGGAGCCGTCACGTGCGGCGTGCTGGCGACCCCGGGAGTCGCCTTCGCGACCCCGACACCGGACCCCATGCCGACACCGGCGCCCCCCTCCCCCCAGACCACCGTCCGGGCCCCTGCCATCGACGGATCCGGCCACCCCGCTGCGGAAGCTCCAATCGGCGCAAAAGCCCCGGAAAGCCCGGGAGGCATAGAGGCGTCGGAGAGCTCAGGGGGCACGAAAGGTCCCTCCTCCCTCTCGGCCCACCCCCTCCTCGGCCACTTCGGCGCCGCCGTCGACCGGCCGCTGACGGGAAGGATCACGCTGGCCAACCCGACCGGCGAGACGCTCTCCTTCAAGGTGACCAGCCCCACCCTGCTTCCCGCCGGAATCACGCTCGACGCCGACGGCCTGCTCGGCGGCACCTCCCGGATACCGGGCACCTGGACGGTCCCGGTCGAGGCCTGCGTCCCCTCCGGCGGGTGCACCACCGGCACCGTGACGATCGCCATCACCTGCCGATGCGCCGACTCGCCCCTCTCCCCGTCGAGCTCCCCCTGCTCCGACAACGGCACGGCCGACGTACTCACCACGTAACCGCAGCCCGCACCTCCCCCAAGGGCGTGTCCCGCAGGAGGCATAGGAGATCACCAGGCGATGACCGGCCCTCACACGCTCGGCGCCGCAGCCCTTCGCGCCATCGAACGCGCCGACACCGAGGGCGTCGAACTCATCCGCTTCCTGTACGCCGACCACGGCGGCGTGATCAGGGGCAAGGCCACCTCCCACCTCCGGCTCGCCGAGCGGCTCCACACCGGCATCGGCCACACCGTGGGGATGATGGCGATGAACATGCTCGACGAACTCCAGGACGTCGCGGGTCTCGGCCCCGTCGGGGAGGTCCGCCTCGTCCCCGACCCGGCCACGTTCGTCCACCTGCCCTACGCTCCCGGCGCCGCGGCCATGCTGACCGACCTGCGCGAGGTCGACGGCTCCCCCTGGCCCGTCTGCCCGCGCACCTTCCTGCGTGAGGCGGTCGTAGCCCTGGCCGCCGAGGGCCACACCCTCGTCGCCGCCTACGAACCCGAGTTCACCCTCGGCCATCGCGAACCCGACCCCGAGGGCGGCCTGGACCGCCTCATCCCCGCCGACGACAGCCTGTGCTACTCCACCGTCGGCTTCAACCAGCTCCACGACTACACGATGGCCCTGGTCCGCGCCCTGGAAAGGCAGGGGCTGCGTCCCGAGCACTACCATCCCGAACTCGGCCACGGCCAGCACGAACTGTCGATCCGTCACACCCCCGCCCTCCATACCGCCGACAACCACGTGATCTACCGCGAGACGGTGAGGGGCGTCGCCACCCGCATGTCGATGTGGGCCTCCCTCGCCCCCAAACCCCTCGCCGACCAGCCGGGCAACGGCGCCCACCTCCACCTCTCCCTCTGGGACACCGCGCTCCGTGCCAACACCTTCGCCGACCCCTCCGACCGCTACGGCATGTCGGCCACGGCCTATCACTTCATCGGCGGCCTGATCACCCACCTCCCGGCGCTCACCGCCCTCACCTGCGGCTCGGTGAACAGCTTCCGGCGCCTGACACCGAGATCGTGGTCGAGCGCGTACGCCTGCTACGGCATGGACAACCGCGAGGCGGCGGTGCGGATCTGCTCCCCCACGGGCCGCGACACCTCGGCGTCCGCCAACCTGGAGCTCAAGCCCTCCGACTCCTCGGCCAATCCCTACCTGTCGCTGGGCGCCGTCATCCACGCCGGCCTGGACGGCATCCGCCGCGGCCTCGACCCCGGCGACCCCGTCAACGTCGACCCCGCGACCCTCCCCCCCGGACGCGTCCCCCGCCTCCCCGCCTCCCTGGACGAGGCCCTGGACGCCCTGGAGGCCGACGACGTCCTCATGAACGCCCTCGGCCCCCTGCGCGCCTCCGCCTACCTGGCCGTCAAGCGCTCAGAGGCCAGAACCTTCGCCGCCCACGACGCCGCCTACGAACTGTTCCACCACTTCCGCGTCTTCTGACCCCCAGGATCGCCGCACATCCCGCCCGGCAACCCCTTGAACCCCATCCCCACTACGGGGCGGCCGGGCAACCTTCCGTGCCGATCGTCAGCAACACCGGCTCCGGCAACGTGAACGGCTTAACGACCATGTCATCTCCTGCGGACGTCGGGAAATTCACCTCCAGCTGGATGGCGTACTTCGCCCCACCTGGTAACCCCCGCGCTCAAAACACCGCACCACCCCACTGAACTACGGAAATGCCAACCTCACACCTCCGGCATCCCCTTTCATCACACGACTATCGCTCTACGTAATCAGTCGAATACCATTCGCTCACGTTCGATTCAAGGAGGGCCCATGCCAGACGAGGGATACCGCAGCCTGCTCGACTGCCGTCGCCGCAGCAGGGCGCTGCGCGCCTGCTCGTTCACCTTCGACCAGATCGCCTACATCCTGGCCCTCGATCACGACGTCAACCCCCTGCGCCCGTACCGCTACGCACCTGGAATCTCTCCCACGTGACGGGCCGGGAACAAGAATCCCCAGCAGAAAGACCGCCGAACCCATATGAGCAGCCCGACCAGAACCACACATCAGCCACGCTATGGGAGGCACAGGAACCTCGATACCGTGGCAGGTATGACCGTCCCGCATGGCCACGAACCCCACGGAACACTGCCGTGGACTCCGCGTTACTGGAACGCGGACGAGTTCATGAACCATGACTTCGGCGACGTCGGCCGCCGCTTCGAACTTGAGGACGGCTGCATCGTGATGACCCCCGCGCCCTCCATACGGCACCAGCGCATCGCCCGCCGCCTCATCAACGCCATCGAGGCGTGCCTTCTGGATCTTGATCTGGACCTGGACGTGGAGGGACCGGTCAACTACCGCCTCAACTCCGACACCGTGTTCGCCCCCGACATCGCCGTCTTCCAACGCGGCACCGACAGCGACCTCTACGTGGAACCCCACGAGATCGAGATCCTCGCGGAGGTCACGTCCACCAACTCCAACCGCGACCGCCTCACCAAGATGAACCGGTACGCCCGGACCAAGTGTGAGTGGTACTGGATCATCGACCAGAACACCCTGGTCATCGACGTCTACCAGCTCGACGGCGACCTCTACAGGCAGGTGGCCGCCCTCGCCCCCGGTACCGCCGCCACCCTGCCCGGCCCCGTCCCCCTGACGATCGACCCCGGAACCCTCGCACCCATGCCACCCCGGCCCGGCTCAAACTTGAGCACATAGCCACCGATCACCCTCACCGGGATCACGTACCGCCAGACCCGTGCGCACCGACCTCCCGTACGCCAAGGAGCCCGGCCCTGCGCTCCTTTCCGCAGCGGCGCTTCAGCTACGGCGAGCACCCAGGAAACCTCCTCGTACGAAGGCTTCAGCGCGGGAAAGCACCCTGGGCGGCCGGAAACGGAGCGACTACGGCCCGCACCCCGTACGACGGAGCCGCCGTGCGCGGAGGCGGGCCGGTGTTCCGGGCGGCTTATAAAAAAGCGCAACCCCGCGCGCCCGAGCAGGCCGGAGGCCTGAAGAACCAGACCCTCACCACGACGGCCGCCCGGAGCACCGGCCCGCCGCAGCGCGAACCCCGCTCCGGAACACCGACACAGGTCGGACGTAAACGGTCCTTCCCCAGCCGCACCGGCGCTGGCGATCACGGAGTCGAACTCCAGCACAGCGGCGAACACAGGAAGCCCCGACGTGCGGAAACCACACCGTAGGACACGCTCAACCAGGAAGCACACTCAACCCCGCAACAGGCAGCACACGCCCAACCGCGAAGCACCGCAGGACCCGCCCCCCAAGGATCACCCCTTCGCGGTGAAGACGATCTCCACTCTCCGGTTCTTCGCCCGGTTCTCCTCCAACGCCCGCCCCCGGACGACGTTGGGCACCCGGGGCCGCCTCTCGCCGAAGCCCTCGACCCGGAAGGTCGCGCCCGTCAGTGTCCCCTGGAGTGCCTGCCGCACGGCCTGCGCCCGCCTGAGCGAGAGCGCGGCGTTGTAGGCGTCGTCGCCCTGGTCGTCGGTGTGTCCCTCGATCCCGACCGTCCCGCCCGCGGAGTCGGCCCGGACCTTCGCGGCGACCTGCCCCAGCCGCTGCCGCGCCCTCGAAGTCAGCACGGCCTTGTCGAGCGCGAACAGCACGTCGCTGGTGAGCGCCACGGTGACCTTCTCGCCCTGTCGCGACTCGCTCTCGGCGCCGTCGAGGGACTCCACCTCGGCGACGACGTCCTCGACGACCGCGACGACGTCCTCCACCTCGGCCACGGCGTCGTCGCCCGGATCCGCCCACGCGGCCGGTACGAGGCCCGTGACCAGGGCCAGCCCGAGTACCAGGGTCGTGAGGCGCTCAGGAGATCGGGACATCGGTGAACACACCCAGCACCTTGAGGTCCACATTGATCTTCGTGACGTCCGGCGGCGGGGCGGCGAACGTGGCGTGCAGGGGCAGCACCTCGCCGGCCTCGGTGAACACGTCGTAATCGGAGCACAGGCACTTGGCCCGGGGATACTTCCCGGTGCGCGCGACGACGTACCGCTTGCCGTTGACCGGGTCGATCAGGCTGATCCCGGCCACGGTCAGGCCGAGGCCGCCCGGGGTGTCGCCCATGCCGCTGGTCATCTGCCACCGGTCGTCGCTGTTGTTGGTGACCCTCCAGGTCAGCGTGGACAGCCGGCCCTGGCGCTTGAGACCGGTGATCTCCACGGTCAGGTCCGCGCCGCCCGTCTTGACCTCCCTGCGGGCGATCACCCTCTCCTGCTCCGCGGGCGCGGGCTCACCGGGATCGCCGGTCGCCGTGGCCTCCGTGACATCCGTGGCGTCCGCCGTACTCGTCGCCCGCCCCTCCTGCGAGTCCTGCGAGACCCGTGACTCCTGCGAGACGGGCTGCCTCTCCTCGCCGCCGCCCCCCTGCTGCCCAGGAAGCATCCCGCAGCCGCTCAGCATCGCGGCCATCACCGCCACGACCGCCACCGGCGTGGTCCCTCTTCGCATCCCGTACCGCCTCCGCCCGTTGTGGATCACATCGAGCCCGACCGTAGGAGATCCGCCTTCAGAAACCGCATAGCGCGCTATACGCGCAGGCCACGGCGCCGCGACACCTCACGGGCGAGCTCTTCGGCCTCGGCGAGGCCGTCCTTGTCGCCGAGAGCGTCAAACTCTCCCACAGCATCCGATACAGCACCAACTGCCCCATCCACCTCATCAAGATCTAAAAGCGCCGCCGCCAGAGTGAGCAGCGCCCGCCCGGCACCCCGGCGGTCCCCGTACTCGCGGAACGTCCCCAGCGCCTCCTCCGCGCCCCCGCGGGCGATGTCGGGCCGCCCCTCCGCCAGGGCCACCCTCGCCAGGAGCACCAGCCCCGCGGCCTCGGGGAGCCGGTCCCCCAGACGCCTGACCAGACCGAGGCCGCGTTCGGCCCGCTCGCGCGCCTCGACCACGCGCCGCCGTTCCAGATGAAGCCCCGCGAGGTCGAGCGAGACGGCCGCCTCGCCGCGCGGATCACCCAGCTCCCGGTAGACGGCGAGACTCTCGCGCAGCAGGTCCTCTGCCTGCCGCGCCCCGCCGAGGGCACGCAGCGCATCGGCCCTGCCGCGCCGATCCCCCGCCGCCGAGAACGCGGCCAGGCAGGCGACGAAGCAGGCCTCCGCCTCCGGACGCCGCCCCTGGGCGAGACGTACCAGACCGAGCCGGTGGCGGGTACGGGCCACCTCGTGCGCCTCGGCGAGCGGAAGCGCCCGCCCGAGGGCGTCGGCCGCCTCCTCCAGACGGCCCTCCGTACGGCGAAGGTCGGCCAGGGACCGCAGCAGCAGCGCCTCACCGTGGCGGTGGCCCGTGCGCCGGGCGGCCCACAGGCCGAGTGCCACGACCGTGTTCCAGTCCTCGCGGTACGCGCCCAGCTCGAAGAACGGGGTCAGGTAGAAGGCGAGCCGCCAGGTCGCCTCGTCCAGGCCGGCCCGCTGGAGGTCGGCGACGGCCGCGACCAGGAACCCACGCTCGGCGGCCAGCCAGCGGGCCGACTCCCGCAACCGCGCGGTGTCCAGGTCCGCGGCCTGCTCCGCCGTACGGGCGACGGTCTGGCCGGACCCCGGCTCCGCGGGCAGCAGCAGCGCCCTGGCCCGCCGGGCGCGGTCGAGGATCTCCCCCGCGGCCGCGGCGAGGACCCGGGCGGGCGGCCCCTCCTCGGCCTCCAGGCGCTCGGCGGCATAGAGCCTGGTCAGGTCGTGGCAGTCGTACCTCTCCTGACCGCTCGCGTCGAGCCCGCGCGAGCGCAGCAGACCCGCCTCGGCCAGCGCCTCCAGCAGCCGCTCGGCGGGCGCCCCGAGGACGGCGGTGGCCGCCCACGGGGCGACGTGGGGCGCGGACAGCGCGCCGAGACGGCGCAGCAGCAGGCGTTCGCGATCCGAGAGCGCACGGTAGCCGAACGCCAGGCTGCCACGTACGGCCAGATCTCCCGCGCTGAGTTCGTCGAGGCGGCCACGCTCGTCCTCAAGGCGTCCCGCCAGGTGCTCCAGCGTCCAGCCCGGCCGCCGCGCGAGCCTGGCCCCGGCGATCCTGAGCGCCAGCGGCAATCCGCCGCACAACACCGCGATCCGCGCGGCCGCCCGCGGCTCGGCCCGCACCCGTCCTTCCCCCACCACCCGCGCGAGCATCTCCACGGACTCGCCGGTGTCGAACACGCCGAGTTCGAAGGCTCGCGCCGCCTCCAGGCCGGACAGCGGCGAGCGGCTGGTCACCAGTGTCAGGCAACCGGGCCCCGCGGGCAGCAGCGGGCGCACCTGAGCGGCGTCGGCCGCGTCGTCCAGCACCACCAGCAGCCGCCGCCCGCTCACCAGGCTGCGGTACAGGCGCGTCCGCTCGGCCAGGTGAGCGGGCACCGCACCCTCCGGGCAGCCGAGTGAGCGCAGCAGGTCCTCCAGCACCGCGCCCGGCGTCCTGGCCCCGAGCGAGGCGTACAACCGTCCGCCGGGAAAGTCGAGCCCGCCGGCCACGTGGACCGCCACCGCGGACTTGCCCGCCCCCGCGGGACCGTGCAGCACCAGATGGACGGGCGCGCCTCCCTCGGCGGGCACGGACCGGCGGATCCAGTCCAGGACGCGCTGGCGCCCGGTGAAGTCGGCGATGTCCGGCGGCGTCTCGTTCGGCACGACCCGCACGGGGACACCCGCCGACTCGTTCGGCACAATCCACACGGAGGCATCTCCCGCCGACTCGCCAGGCACGATCCGCGCGAGGGCGTCCCCCCTCAGCACGCGCTCGTGCGCCCGGTTCAGCTCGGGACCCGGCTCAAGGCCGAGCTCGCCGACGAGCAGCCGCCGCGCCTCCCGGTAGGCGCTCAGCGCCTCCGACCTGCGCCCCGCCTGGCCGAGCGCGAGTACGAGCTGTGCCCACGCCCGCTCCCGCAGGGGGTACGAGGTCACGAGCGCGCGCAGCTCCCCCGTCACCTCCGCGCCACGGCCGAGCGCCACGTCCAGCTCGACGCGCTCTTCGAGCGCGGTGAGCCGCAGTTCCTCCAGCGGTACGGCGTACGCCCGCCGCAGTTCGGCGGAGTCGATGTCGGCCAGCGCGGGTCCCCGCCACAGGGCCAGCGCGGCACGCAGCTCGCCGGCCGCCTCCGCGCTCATGCCCGCGTCCCTGGCCCGCCTGCCCGCGGCCACCAGGCGCTCGAACCTGTGCGCGTCCACCTGCTCGGGGTCGACGTCGAGGAGGTAGCCGCCGGGCACGGTGCGGATCCCGTCGATGAGCTTGCGCAGCGCGCTCACGTACACCCGCAGCACCGGTTCCGCCGAGGCGGGCGGCTCCTCTCCCCACACCTCGGCGACCAGCCGCCCGACGGTCAGCGTCCGTCCGGGCCTCAGCAGCAGGGCGGCCAGAAGCGCGCGGTGCTTGGCGGGGCCGGGCGTCAGGTCACGCTCGCCCTCGACGACCCGCAGTGCTCCCAGCACCCCGAACCGCACGCTCACCCCTCCGCCGGGCCTACCTCGAACGACTGGAACCCGACCCGGACGGGTGTGGCCGTGTCCGGTGCCGCGTGGACGCCGACGGCTCCAGGACCGTAGGGGTCCTGGGTGTCCTCGGTCTCCCCCACCGGCTCCTCGTTGAGCCACATGCCGAGGACGACCCGATCGCCCTGCTGCGCGCATCGGGCGACGACCCGGTTGTCGGCGGCTTTCCCCATCCGTACGGGTCCGTGCAGGACGACGCCCCGCCCGTCGTGCCGCTTGGTGATCGAGGCCTCGCCCGAAGCGGTGACCGTGAACTCGTAACGGTCTCCGGTATCGGCGTCGCCACGGCACCACACGCCGAACTCCCCCGCCCCCTCCCGCAGCCGCATCCTGGAGCTGACCACGACACCCCCGGCGGAACCCTCGGAGAAGGGGGCGGACTTCCACAGCCGCCATCCGGGATTGGCGGTCAGCAGGTAGACCCCGCCGTCCAGCTCGGTCCTGCCGCCGTCGGACGCGCCGACGGCCCACGACTCGGCGAAATCGGCACGGTACGGCGACGTGAGCGCGCCTGAACCGGCATACAGGATCACCCCGCTCACCAGGACCGCCACGAGCACGGCGACACCCGCCGCCCAGGGCCACCGCCGTCTTCTCGCGACCGTGACACCGGACCGTACGGGCTCTCCGACCACAGGCGGTTCCCCGATCAAAACCGGTACCCCCACCGCAGCCTGTTCCCCGGGCAGCCCCGATCCCCCGACCACGACCGGTCCCCCCTGCGCACCCGACCCCCCGGCCACGGGCGGTTCCCCGGACGCGACCGATCCCCCCGACACGTCCGGCCTCCCGACCGCCCCCGGCCCTGCGGACACCGCCGACCCCTCCCGCAGACCCGCCCTCCCGGGCGCGCCCGGCCCTCCGCCGCCCGCCCAGGCGCGCTCGACGACCTGACTCGCCGTCGCCGGGGTCGGCCGGCCGCCGACCAGCTCGTCCAGCAGCCGCTGGGCGCTCGGCCGCCGCGCGGGGTCCTTCGCCATCGCCCCCTCGACGACGGCGCGCACACTCTCGTCGAGGCCTTCGAGGTTCGGCCCGTCGTTGACGATCCGGTAGAGGACCTCGGACGGCGAGCCGCCGCCGAACGGCAACCGCCCCGTACCGGCGAACGCGATCACCCCGCCCCACGCGTACACGTCGGCCGCCGGCGTGAGCGGCTCGCCGCGCACCTGCTCGGGGGCCATGAACGCGGGGGTTCCCAGGATCGCCTGGCTGGTCAGGCTCTCGGTGTCGACGAGCTGCGCGATACCGAAGTCGATCACGCGCGGGCCGAGGGGCGAGAGCAGCACGTTAGACGGTTTCAGATCGCGGTGGATCACCCCGGCCCCGTGGATCGCGTGGAGGGCGGTGGCGATCCCGACCGCGAGCGCCTCCAGGTTGGCGCCGGTGAGCGGTCCCTGCTCGCGTACGGCCTGCGCCAGGTCGGGTCCCCTGACGTACTCGGTGACGAGGTAGGCGACGCCGTCCTCGACCCCTGCGTCGAGCACCGGGGCGGTGCAGAACCTCGCCACCCTGCGCGCCGCCGCCACCTCGCGGTCGAAGCGCCGCCGGAAGGCGGGGTCGCGGGCCAGGTGCGGATGGATCACCTTCACCGCGGCCAGGCTCCCCGCCGGGGTCGCGGCGAGGTGCACCACGCCCATGCCACCCCGGCCCAGCTCACGTCTGAGCGCGTAGCCGCCGATCATGTTCACCGGAGTCACCCTATGCCGTCAAATTCACGCACACCGGCATTTTGTACACCAAAGAACTCGGCTACCGGCTACCTTCTGCGAGCCACGGCGAACCGGAACGATGTCAGCGGACCGGATGCCCCGCCACCCTCAGCGTGTCCTTGACATCGCCGATCTTGAGCTGCCCGAAGTGGAACACCGACGCCGCCAGCACCGCGTCCGCCCCCGCCTCGACCGCGGGCGGGAAGTCCTCGACGGCACCGGCCCCGCCGCTCGCGATGATCGGAACCGACACCTCGGCCCGTACGGCCCGGATCAGCTCCAGGTCGTAGCCGTGACGCGTGCCGTCACCGTCCATGGAGTTGAGCAGGATCTCCCCCACCCCGAGCTCCTCACCCCGCCGGGCCCACTCCACCGCGTCGATGCCGGTGCCCCGGCGTCCGCCGTGCGTGGTCACCTCGAAACCGGACGGCGTCGGCGGGCCGTCGACGATCCTGCGGGCGTCCACCGACAGCACGATGCACTGCGCCCCGTAACGCTGCGACGCCTCGGTCAGCAGCTCGGGCCGGGCGAGGGCAGCCGTGTTCAGGCTCACCTTGTCGGCGCCGGCCCGCAGCAGCCTGTCGACGTCCTCGACCGCGCGCACCCCCCCGCCCACGGTGAGCGGGATGAACACCTGCTCGGCCGTCCGGCTGACCACGTCGTACATCGTCGACCGGTCGGAACTGGAGGCCGTGATGTCCAGGAACGTCAGCTCGTCGGCCCCCTCCGCGTCGTAGCGGCGGGCCAGCTCGACCGGGTCGCCCGCGTCGCGGAGGTTCTCGAAGTTGACGCCCTTGACCACCCGCCCGGCGTCCACGTCCAGGCAGGGGATCACTCGTACCGCGACAGTCATCGCGTTCCTTTCAGCGTGGCGACCCCCGCTTTTGGGTGTGGGGACGAAGTCATCCGCGGGCCCCTCACGAACTCGCGGCGGCGACGGCGGCGAGGGCGTCTTCGAGGGTGAACTCCTGTGCGTACAGCGCCTTGCCCACGATGACCCCCTCGACGCCGATCGGGACGAGCGAGGCCAGGGCGCGCAGGTCGTCCAGGGACGAGACGCCGCCGCTCGCGACCACCGGCGCGTCGGTGCGGGAGCAGACCTCACGGAGCAGGTCGAGGTTGGGACCGCGCAACGTGCCGTCCTTGGTGACGTCGGTGACGACGTAGCGGGAGCAGCCGTCCTTCTCCAGCCGGGCCAGCACCTCCCACAGGTCGCCGCCCTCCTGGGTCCAGCCACGGGCGGCCAGCGTGGTCCCCCGGACGTCGAGGCCGATCGCGACCCGGTCACCGTACTCAGAGATGATCTTGGAACACCAGGCGGGGTTCTCCAGCGCCGCGGTGCCGATGTTCACCCGGCGGCAGCCGGTGGCCAGCGCGAGCTCCAGCGAGGCGTCGTCGCGGATGCCGCCGGACATCTCCACCTTCACGTCGAGCGCGCCGACCACGGTGGCGAGCAGCTCGCGGTTGCTGCCCCGGCCGAACGCCGCGTCCAGGTCGACCAGATGGATCCACTCGGCACCGGCCTCCTGCCAGGCGAGCGCCGCGGACAGGGGATCGCCGTACGACGTCTCGGTGCCGGCCGCGCCCTGGACCAGGCGGACCGCCTGACCGTCGGCGACGTCCACGGCGGGGAGCAGCTCAAGCGTCATCTGTTCAAGACCTCCGGTCGAAGACAAGGGTGATGAGAAGCGGTAGCAACAACAAAGAGATGACGAGCGCCCCGAACCGGGCCGCCCACGAGGACCACAACAGCCAGACGATCACCTGGGCGATCAGGAACAGCACCGCCGCGACACCGTTCTGCGTCCGGCGGCGGCGGGCCATGATGCCGCCCTGGGAGACGATGCGCACCGGCCTGCCCGGAAGCAGCGCGACCACCCTGCCGACCCGCTCGCGCCGCCGCGCCAGCCGAGCCTCCCGCTCGGCGCGCAGAGCCGCCTGGCGTGCCTGCTCGGCCTCCCGCTCGGCCCTGCGCCTGGCCCGCTCCTTGCTCATCGAGAACTCACCGGACGCTCACGCGAGGGTCCCGAGCCAGTTCGTGAGCAGCTGAGCACCGGCGTCGCCCGACTTCTCCGGGTGGAACTGGGTGGCCGCGAGCGGGCCGTTCTCCACCGCCGCGACGAACGGAACACCGTGCTCGGCCCAGGTGACCAGCGGATCGGGGAAACCCGGTCCCGCCTTCAGCTCCCAGGAGCGCACGCCGTAGGAGTGCACGAAGTAGAAACGCGTCCCGGCGTCGAGCCCGGCGAACAGCGCGGTCTCGGCGGGCGCCTTGACCGTGTTCCAGCCCATGTGCGGCAGGACCGGAGCGTCCAGACGCTCCACCGTGCCCGGCCACTCCCCGCACCCCTCGGAGGTGACGCCGTGCTCGACGCCCGTCTCGAAGAGGATCTGCATGCCGACACAGATGCCGAGGACCGGCCGCCCCGCCGACAGGCGCCGGCCGATGATCCGCTCACCCCGCACGGCGCGCAGTCCCGTCATGCACGCGGCGAACGCCCCCACCCCCGGCACGACGAGACCGTCGGCCTCCAGCGCCGCCTCGTAGTCGGCCGTCACCGTGACCTCCGCTCCGACCCTGGCCAGCGCGCGCTCCGCGGAACGGAGGTTGCCCGAGCCGTAGTCGAGAACGGTCACCTTCTTCTTCACCACCAGAGCACCGCCGCCGTGGTCGCCAGGGCCGCGAGGGCGGCGAGCAGCACCGCGCCCTTCTTCAGACCCTGTTTGAGGAATGAGACGATCCCGCCGACGAGGAAGAGGGCCACGAAGGCCATCGCGACGGCCGTCCAGTTGTCGCTCACCGGCGCGTCCCCCTCCCTCCGCGAGAAGCCCCGCGAGAGGAGGTCACAGCACGCCCTTCGTACTGGGCACCCCGGTGGCGCGCGGGTCGCGCTCGGAGGCCGCCCGCAACGCCCTGGCCAGCGCCTTGAACTGCGCCTCCACGATGTGGTGGGCGTTGCGGCCGTACGGGACGCGCACGTGCAGGCAGATCGCGGCCTGGGCGACGAACGACTCCAGGATGTGCCTGGTCATCGTCGTGTCGTACTCCGCACCGATCATGGGTGCCATGCCATCAGGCTCGCTGTGCACCAGGTAGGGGCGTCCCGACAGGTCGACCGTGACCTCCGCGAGCGACTCGTCCAGCGGGCAGGAGGCGTTGCCGAACCTCCGGAGGCCCGACTTGTCGCCCAGAGCCTCGCGGAACGCCGCCCCCAGCGCGAGCGAGGTGTCCTCGATCGTGTGGTGGGCGTCGATGTGCAGGTCGCCCTCGGTCTTCACGGTCAGGTCGAACAGCCCGTGCTTGCCGAGCTGGTTCAGCATGTGGTCGAAGAACCCGACACCGGTGGACACCTCGACGTTCCCGGTGCCGTCGAGGTCGACCTCGACCAGCACCGAGGTCTCCTTGGTGACACGCTCGACGCGACCGCGACGCGGTGCGGCCATGACACCGTCAGTGATGCTGCTCACAGGATCTCCTCCAGGGCGGCGCGGAACGCCGCCATCTCCTCAGGGGTACCGATCGAAACTCTCAGCCACCCGGGCGGGCCCACCTCGCGGATCAGCACACCGCGCTCCAGCATGCCCCGCCACACCGCGTGTCTGTCCTCGAAGAGCCCGAACAGCACGAAGTTGGCGTCCGAGTCGGCGACCGTCAGCCCTCGGCCACGCAACCACTCCACCGTGGCGTCCCGCTCGGCCCGCAGCGCGTCGACGGCACCGAGCAACTCGGCACTGTGGGCAAGCGCGACCCGCGCCGCCGTCTGGGTGAGCGTGGACAGGTGGTACGGCAGCCGGACCAGCAGCAATGCCTCGATCACCGCCGGGTGGGCCGCCAGGTAACCGAGCCGGGTCCCGGCCATGGCGAACGCCTTGGACATCGTCCGCGTGACGATCAGCCGGGGATTGTCCGGCAGCAGCGTCAGCGCCGACGGGGTGCCGCCGCGGGCGAACTCGAAGTAGGCCTCGTCCACCACCACCATGCCCGGCGCCGCCTCCACGATCGCGGCGATCACCGCCGGGTCCAGGGCGGTGCCGGTCGGGTTGTTGGGAGAGGTCAGGAAGACGACGTCCGGCCGGTGCTCCTCGATCGCGGCCACGGCCTTGCCCGGGTCGATCCCGAAGTCGTCCTCACGCGCCCCGGAGATCCACTCGGTGGAGGCTCCGGTGGTGATGATCGGGTGCATCGAGTAGGAGGGCTCGAAGCCCATCGCGACCCGGCCATGGCCGCCGAAGGCCTGCAGGATCTGCTGGAGCACCTCGTTGGAGCCGTTGGCCGCCCAGACCTGCTCCACGGCCAGGCCGTGCCCCAGATACGAGGCCAGATCCCCGCGCAGGGCGAGCGCGTCGCGGTCGGGGTAGCGGTTGAGCTCGCCCGCCTGGGCGCGTACGGCCTCTGCCAGGTCGGCGACGAGGGACGCGGAGGGCCCGTAGGGGTTCTCGTTGGTGTTGAGCCTGACCGGAACGTCGATCTGGGGGGCACCGTACGGTGTGCGCCCCCGAAGGTCGTCGCGGATCGGCAGATCTTCAAACCTCACGCCGGGTCTCCCCATCGAATCGGGCACGGGCATTCCCGCCGGGCACCGGCGAGGAGGTCCGTGCGCGGATCGCCGCGCGCCCGGTGAGCACGGGCCGGGAGGTCCTCACGAGGGCACCTCCCAGTCGAATCGTGCGCGGATCGCCGCGCGCCCGGTGAGCACGGGCCGGGAGGTCCTCACGAGGGCACCTCCCAGTCGAATCGTGCGCGGATCGCCGCGCCATGCGCCGGGAGGTCCTCGGTGTCGGCCAGCACGCACACGTGGGCGGCGGCATCGGCGAGGGCCTCGCGGCTGTAGTCCACGACGTGGATGCCACGCAGGAACGTCTGCACCGACAGCCCGGAGGAGTGGCATGCACAGCCGCCGGTGGGCAGCACGTGGTTGGAACCGGCCATGTAGTCGCCGAGCGAGACCGGCGCGTAGGAGCCGACGAAGATCGCTCCCGCGTTGCGCACCCGGGCGGCGAGCTCATGCGCCCCGGCGGCGTGGATCTCCAGGTGCTCGGCGGCGTACGCGTCGACGACGCGCAGCCCGGCCTCCATGTCGTCGACGAGCAGGATGCCCGACTGGCGTCCCGACAGGGCCTCGGTGATCCGCTCGGCGTGCTTGGTCGCGGCGACCTGGCGGGGCAGCTCCCGCTCGACGCCCTGGGCCAGCTCCACCGAGTCGGTGACGAGCACGGCGGCGGCGATCGTGTCGTGCTCGGCCTGGCTGATCAGGTCGGCGGCGACGTGCACCGGGTCGGCCGTGGAGTCGGCGAGGATCGCGATCTCGGTGGGACCGGCCTCGGAGTCGATGCCGATGCGCCCCTTGAGCAGGCGTTTGGCGGCGGCCACCCAGATGTTGCCGGGGCCGGTGACCATGGTGACCGACGGGCACTCCTCGGTGCCGTACGCGAACATCGCCACCGCCGAGGCGCCGCCGGCCGCGTAGACCTCGTCCACGCCGAGCAGCGCGCAGGCCGCCAGGATGGCCGGGTGCGGCAGCCCGCCGAACTCGCGCTGCGCGGGCGAGGAGACCGCGAGGGAGGGCACCCCCGCCTCCTGGGCGGGAACGACGTTCATCACCACGCTGGAGGGGTAGACCGCCCGGCCGCCGGGGACGTACAGCCCCACGCGGTCGACGGGCACCCAGCGCTCCGTGACGGTGCCACCGGGCACGACCTGGGTGGTGACGTCGGCGCGCCGCTGATCGCGGTGGACGAGGCGGGCGCGGCGGATCGACTCCTCCAGTGCCGCCCTCACCTTCGGGTCGAGCCCTTCCAGCGCCCCGGCGATCGCCTCGGCGGGCACCCGGGTGGACTCCAGCTCGACGCCGTCGAACCTGGCGGTCAGCTCGCGCACGGCGACCGCCCCGCGATGGCGCACGTCCTCGCAGATGGACCGCACCTTCTCCAGGGCGGCTTCGACGTCGAGGTCGGCGCGGGGCAGCACGTCGCGAAGGTCCTCCGGCAGAGGGCCTCGCAGGTCGGTACGCGAAATCACCCGTTCAGTCTACGGAGGTCCGCCACCCGATATCGTCCTGTCCATTATCCGGACGGCGCCTTTACTATGTAGATTTTAATCAGCCGCTACGCTTCCCCCGTGAGCAAGAGCAAGAACAAGGGCGGCCAGGGGACCCCCGCGACGGTGGCCCTCACCCAGGCCAAGGTCGATTTCACCCTGCACCCCTACGAGCACGACGCCGGTGCGCAGACCTACGGCGAGGAGGCGGCCGACGCCCTCGGGGTGCCGTACGAGCGGATCTTCAAAACCCTCGTGGCCGAGGTGGAGAGCGGGCTCGCCGTCGCGGTGGTGCCGGTGGCGGGCAAACTCGACCTCAAGGCGTTCGCGGCGGCGATGAAAAGCAAGCGGGCGACGATGGCCGACGCGGCGAAGGTCGAGCGGGTCACCGGCTACGTGGTCGGCGGCATCAGCCCTCTCGGGCAGCGCAAACGCCTGCCCACGGTGGTCGACGCCTCCGCGCTCGGCTTCGCGACGATCTACTTCTCCGCCGGGCGGCGCGGGCTGCAGATCGAGACCGACCCCTCGGAGCTGGTACGGCTCACCCAGGCCGTCACCGCCCCCATCGGCAAGGCCGACTGAGGCTCTCCCGAGGTCGCGCGGGACGGGCCCGCAAGACGAGCCCGCTCCCTGGGGCGAGTCCTGTCGAAGGTTGCCGACGCGGCGCGCGGCGACGTTCGGCCACACTCGGTGAGAAGGCAGACACCTGACCGGGGACATCGGGGGCAAGATGCATTATCTGACCGCTACCGAGATGATCGAGCTGCTGCGTACCGGGCAGATCAGCGCGGTCGAGCTGCTCGACGCGCACCTGCGGCGGATCGAGGAGGTCAACCCGAAGGTCAACGCGATCGTCACGCTGGTGGCCGAACGTGCCAGGCGGGAGGCCGAAGAGGCCGACAGGGACCTGGCCCGCGGCCGGTGGCGGGGACCGCTGCACGGGCTGCCGGTCGCGCACAAGGACCTCGCCGACACCGCGGGGATCCGCACCACGTACGGCTCGCCGATCTTCGCCGACCATGTCCCGGCCGCCGACGCGCCGATCGTGCGGCGGATGCGCGAGGCCGGGGCGATCACGGTCGGCAAGACCAACATCCCGGAGTTCGGCACCGGATCGCACACCGTGAACGAGATCTTCGGCCCCACCCGCAACCCGTACGACCTGTCGAGGTCGGCGGGAGGCAGCAGCGGCGGGGCCGCGGCGGCGCTGGCGACCGGCATGGTGGCGCTCGCCGACGGCTCCGACATGGGCGGCTCGCTGCGCAACCCGGCCTCCTTCTGCAACGTGGCCGGGCTGCGGCCCACCCCTGGGCGGGTCCCCTCGCCGTCACCCGTCGCGGCCTGGTTCACCCTCGGCGTCCCGGGACCGATGGCCCGCACCGCGCAGGACCTGGCGCTGCTGATGAGCGCGGTGGCGGGGTTCGACGCCGCCTCCCCCTTCTCGATCACCGAGAGCGGCTCCGCCTTCGCCGGGCCGCTGGACCTCGACCTGACAGGGGTGCGCATCGCCTGGAGCCCCGACCTGGGCGGGCTCCCGGTCGACGCGGAGACGGCCAAGGTCACCGCGGACGCCCCGGCCGCGCTCGCGGAGCTGGGCGCGCGGGTGGAACGGGTGGATCTGGACCTGTCCGCCGCCGAGGACGCCTTCCGGATCCACCGGGCGTGGTATTACGCGCTCTCCTTCGGCGACCTGCCGCAGGAGAGCCTCGGGGCGAACGTGCGCTGGAACGTCGAGCGGGGCCGGGAGCTGACCGGTGCCGACCTGGCCCGCGCCGAGCGGCTGCGCAGCGAGCTCTACCGGCGGATGGGCTCCTTCTTCGACACCTACGACTTCCTGATCGCGCCGGTCAGCCAGGTGCCGCCGTTCCCGGTGGAAGCCCCCTACGTCTCGGAGATCAACGGGGAGGCGCTGCCCGACTATCTGGCGTGGATGCGCTCGGCCTACTGGATCAGCGTGCTGCACGCCCCCGCGGCGTCGGTGCCGTGCGGGTTCACCTCCGGCGGACTGCCGGTGGGCGTGCAGATCGTCGGGCGCCCCTTCGCCGACATGGCGGTGCTGCGGCTCGCCCACGCGTTCGAGCGCGCCACCGGCCACGGCTCGCACCGGCCACCGCTCTGACGCCTCTCACCAGGCCTTACCGGCCGCTGATGTCGTACGACGACAGCGGCCCGTAGGGGTCGTCCCCGCCGAAAGGCCGGCGCAGCGGGGAGTCGCGGTAGCCAGCGATGCCCTCCAGCGCGAAGAAGAGGCCGGCGGCCAGCGTCGGCCACGCGAACAGCACCCCCCTGGCGGTCAGCTTCAGCGGCCCCGCGACCAGCGACGCGGACACCCCCGAGGCGGTCACGCTCACGGCCCCGAGGTTGACCGCCTCCCCCACCACCAGCGCCAGGTGCGCGCCGAGCAGGCCACCGGCCGCCAGGCCCACCACCACCGGCAGCGGGCGGCCCCCGCGCGACACGCTGTAGCCGATCGCCCCGCAGGCGAGCCCGAACGCACCGGTGATCACCGCGAACCAGCCGTCCGCGGCGATCAGCGCCTGCGTGGAGGGATCGGCCAGCAGCGACCCCCTGCCCGTCACGACGTACGGGGGGCGCGGCGCGGCCAGCGACCACAGGACCCCGGCGACGATCCCGATCAGCGCGAGCACCAGCACTGTGATCGCAAAATCACGCACGCCTCGCACCATGGTTCCCTCACCCTCTGTGCAGATGTGCCCGATGTTACATACCTCTCCGCCCGGTGCCATCCGAGGCTTCGACCGAATCCCGTTACTCTGGCGGGGTGAACGAAGAGGTATGGCTGATCGAACCCTCCGGGCCGCTGCGCGGTGACGTCGAGGTCCGCGGTTCCAAGAACGGCGTCTCCAAGCACATGGTCGCCGCGATGCTGGGGAGCGGTGAGAGCACGATCCAGAACGCCCCGGACGTGGGCGAGGTGGGGATCACCGCGCAGATGCTGAGGGCTCTCGGCATCGACGTGGAGATCAGCTCCGGCGAGATCTCCGTCGCTCCCGGCAAGCAGATCAACCCGCATGTTCCCGCGGCGTTCACCGGCCTCAACAGGATCCCGATCCTGATGCTCGGCCCCCTGCTGCACCTGGCGGGCGAGGCGTTCGTGCCGCTGGTCGGCGGCGACCCGATCGGCCGCCGGCCCGTCGACTTCCACGTCGAGGCGCTGCGGGCGATGGGCGCCGAGGTCGAGGTGAGCGACACGGGGGTCTACGCCAAGGCCAAGAGGTTGCGCGGCACCCGGATCGAGCTGCCCTACCCCAGCGTCGGAGCCACCGAGACGATCCTGATGTCCGCGGTGCTCGCCGAGGGCAAGACCGTGCTGAAGGGCGCGGCGATGGAGCCCGAGGTGGTGGAGCTCGCCCTGTTCCTGCAGCGCATGGGCGCGCGCATCGAGCTCAGTCCCGACCGGCGCATCGTGATCGAGGGTGTGGAGAGTCTGCACGGCGCCTCCACCTGGCTCAACGGCGACCGCATCGAGGCGTTCTCCTATCTGGCGGCCGGTCTGATCACGGGCGGGCAGGTGCGGGTGCACGGCTGCCCGCAGGACCGGCTGGTGACCGCGATCACCACCCTGGCCAGGATGGGCGCCGAGGTCGACATCACCGACGACTACCTGTCGGCGTCCGCGCCGAACGGGCTGCGGGCCGCGGCGGTGCAGACCGACACGCACCCGGGGTTCATGACCGACTGGCAGACGCCTTTGATGGTGCTGTTCACGCAGGCCCAGGGCATGTCGGTGCTGCATGAGACGGTGTTCGAGAACCGCCTGGTCTACGTGCCCGCCCTGCAGAAGATGGGCTGCGAGATCGAGGTGTTCGACGTCTGCCTCGGCGGTCCCGCCTGCCGCTACCACGACACCAACGCCAAGCACTCGGCGGTCGTGCGCGGCGTCTCCAGGTTGAGCGGCGCCGACGTGACACTGCCCGACATCCGGGCCGGGTTCTCGGCGGTGCTCGCCGCCGCGGCCGCCGAGGGCACCTCCACCCTGCGCGGGGTGCACCACATCGAGCGGGGCTACCACCGGCCGTTCGAGCAGTTCGCCTCGCTCGGGCTGAAGATCAGTCGAGAAAAGGTGCAGGACGGGTAAGGATTGGCAATCGGGCGTTTATAGGTGATCACCTGGTCGCACGTTACTATGCGTGACATCGCGCCCAGAGGTGAGACGCGGGCCCGGCGCGTGCCTGCTCGGGCTGGTGGTCTGCGGGGTGTTCGGCGGGCTGCTCGCCGCCATGGCCGCGCTGCCACTGGTCGGCACGGCCGGACTCACCGCCAACAGCGTCGCGAGGACCCTCACCGACCTGCCTCCGAGCCCTCGGGAGAACCCGCTCTCCCAGCGCACCGTGCTGCTGGACAAGAACGGCAAGCGGTTCGCCCAGTTCTACACGGAGAACCGGACGGTGGTGACGCTCGCCCAGGTCGCCCCCGTGATGCGTGACGCGATCGTGGCGATCGAGGACGCGCGCTTCTACGAGCACGCGGGCCTGGACATCAAGGGCACCCTGCGCGCCCTGATCACCAATACCAGGGCGGGCGGGGTGCGGCAGGGCGGGTCCTCGCTCACCCAGCAGCTCGTGAAGAACATCCTGGTCGAAAACTCCGAGAGCGACACCGAGCGCGCCCGTGCCCGCGCGCCCAGCATCCAGCGCAAGATCACCGAGCTGCGGTACGCGCTGGCGATGGAGAAGAAGTACAGCAAGGCCGAGATCCTGGAGCGCTATCTCAACATCGCCTACTTCGGCGCGGGCGCCTTCGGGGTGGAGGCCGCCGCCCAGCGGTTCTTCTCCGTCCCGGCCGCCCGGCTCACCCTGCCCCAGGCCGCGGCGCTGGCCGGGGCGGTCCGCGCGCCGTACACCACCGACCCCTCGCTGGACGCCGGGCGCAGGCAGCGGCTGCGCGAGCGCAGGGACCTCGTCCTGGACCGGATGGCCCAGCTGTCGTACGTCACCCCGGCTCGGGCCGAGGCCGCCAAGAGGCGCCCGCTCGCCATCCGGCTCAAACCCGAGCCCGGCGGCTGCGACGGGAGCACCTATCCCTACTTCTGTCTCTACGTGCACCGGGAGCTGCTCACCAACCCGGCCTTCGGCCACACCCGCGCCGAGCGGGAACGCCGCCTGGCGAAGGGCGGCCTCGTGCTGCGCACCACCCTGTCGCCGAAGGCGCAGCGGGCCACGGAGCGCGCCATCACCGCGCGGGTCGGCAGGAAGGACACCGAGGTCGCGGCCGAGGCGATGGTCCAGCCGGGCACCGGGCGGATCCGGGCCATGGCGGCGAGCAAGAGGTACGGCCCTAACCCCGGCAACGCCGCCAACGCCAAGAACGGCCCCAACACCACCTACAACCTGCCCGCCGACACGGCGCACGGCGGCGGCCAGGGCTTCCAGGCGGGCTCGACGTTCAAGGTGTTCACCCTCGCGACCGCGCTCGCCCAGGGCTGGCGGTTCGACCAGGGTTTCATGACGCCCGGCAGTTTCGTCCCCGACAGCGGTTTCACCGACTGCCGGGGACGCGAGGTCAACGATCCCGGCGCGGAGATCTTCAACGCGAGCGGCGAGGGCAAGGGAGGCCCGCAGAGCCTGTCCACCGGCACCTGGAAGTCGGTGAACATCTTCTACATGATGCTGGAGCAGCGGGTGGGCCTGTGCCCGGTCGTCACGACGGCCAAGGCCCTGGGCATCGTCCGCGCCGACGGCGCCCCGCTGCGGGAGGTGCCGACCTTCACCCTCGGCGTGAACGAGATGGACCCGGTGACCGTGGCCGCCGCGTTCGCCGCGTTCGGGGCTCGGGGCCGCTACTGCCGCCCGGTGGCGATCGTCGAGATCGTCGAGCGGGACGGCAGGCGTTTCAAGATCCCGCCCAGCTGCGCGCGGGCGATCGAGCCCGCCGTCGCCGACGCGGTCAACCACCTGCTGGCCGGGGTGTTCACCAAGGGGACGATGACCGGTCAGAGCATCGGCCGCCCCGCCGCGGGCAAGACGGGCACCAACAACGGCTACACGTCGGCCTGGTTCGCCGGCTACACCCCCGACCTGGCGGCGGCGGTCAGCGTGGGCGACATCCGGGGCTCCTACCGCTACCCGCTCACCGACGTCGAGATCGGCGGCGAGTACTTCGGCTCGGTCCAGGGGGCCTCCCTGCCGGGGCCGATCTGGGTCTCGTCGATGTCGGCGGCCCTCGACGGTACGCGCGAGACCCACTTCCGCCGTCCCGACATGAGCCGTTTCGGCGGCGGGTTCACCCCCGGCCTGGAGGAGGCCCTCGCCAGGGAGCGCGAGGAGGAGGGCGCTGACGGCGAGGGCCGTCGCGGCGCCAGAGGGGACCGCGAGGACCGCGGCGCCCGGGGAGAGCGCGGACGCCGCTTCCGCGAGGAGGGCCGTTACCGGCGGGAGCGCGGGTATCGCCAGGAGCGGAGCTACCGCGAGAACGACACGCGCCGCCGGTACCGCACCCCCCACCGGCGCGACCGCCCGCGCCACCGCTGACCCCTTCACAGGGCGCCGCCGGAACGGAGGAGGTCACGTCGGCGAGACGGCCCTCGCCCCATACGCCGCCCGCGGCCCACGCCGTACCGCGGAACCTTGCTCCTGGGACGCCCCCGACCGGCCGAGGACGCCCCTCAGGCTCGACGCCGGGTGCTGGCCCGGATGTGCAGTTTGCTGGCGACCACCTCTGGCCGGTCCACCCGTTCGCCGGACAGCCTCCGCAGCAGCATGTCCACCGCGGCCGACGCCTGGTCCACCGGCCGCAGGTCGATGGCGGTGATCGGCGGGTCGAACTGCTGGGCGAACCGGCTGTCGACTCCGACCGCGAGCATCAGGTCCTCCGGGATGCGGACGCCCCGCTCACGGCAGGCCCGGGTGGCTCCCTCGCTGTACTGCTCGGCCGACGCGATCAGCGCGTCGGGCGGCTCGTCGCCGTCCAGCAACGCGCGGGTCGCCCGGTAGGAGTCGGCCTCCAGCCGGTCCAGTGAGACGGGGGCGACCCTCGGCCGCATGCCCCGCTCGGCGCACCACGTCTCGTACGCGCGCAGGCCGTCCAGCGACCACGCCCAGGACGACTGGGCCGACAGCAGCGCGATGCGCCGCGCGCCCGCCTCGTACAGGTGCTCCAGCAGGTCGCGAATGTTGCGCTCGTTGTCGCCCGAGGTGTAGTACGGGCGCTCGGGCCGTCCCGGGTCGCGCTCGATCGACACCACCGGCACGCCCATGCCCTCCAGCATGTCGATACGCGGGTCCAGTCCGGCGGGATCGCACAGCACGACCCCGTCCGCGCCGATCAGCCGCCACTCGTCGGCCGTGCTGATGTGCGGGGTGAGGGTGAGGGAGTATCTCTCCCTGAACGCGGCCCGCGCACAGCCGGAGGCGATCGACATGTAGTAGTCGAGGCTGATCATCTCCTGCTCGGCGGCGTGCTCGCCCATGTTGGGCAGGACGAGGGCGATGGTGCCGGTGCGTCCCAGCCGGAACGCCTGCGCGACCCGGCTGGGGCGGTAGCCGAGAGACTCGGCGACCTCGCGGATGCGGGCACGCGTCTCCTCACGGAGCTTGCCCTTGTTGTTGAGCGCGTCGGAGACCGTCGTCACCGAGACCTCGGCGACGGCCGCGACGTCGCGAATCGTCACCCGCCCGCCTGCGGCCCTGGTCACGTCCTTCAAAATATCACCGCCCCGCCAGGCGAGCGATCAAAGCAGAAACGTTTCGGATCGAGGTTTCCTGGGGTTTTCTCACCGCACGCCCACCGGGTCGGTATCGGGCTCGTCCGCCGTCCACAGCTCACCGGACCGGCTCGCCACCACCCGGCCGCCGCGCACCAGCCATCGCGGGCCCGGCTCGTTGCGCAGCGCGTCGGTGAGCGTGCCGGCCGCCAGCACGACGAGGTCGGCCGGCGCTCCCGGCCGCAGTTCCCCGTAGGCGACCCCGGCCGCCCGCGCCGCGTGCGCGCCGACCAGGTCCCAGGCGACGGCGATCCCCGCGTCGGACTCGTCCGCGAGCGGGAAGGCGTGCCATGCCAGCCTGGCCAGGTCCAGCGGGTCCAGGTTGCCGAAGGGCTCCCAGTTGTCCTGCATGTTGCCGGTCCCCGCCGCGACGACCACCCCCGCGGCGAGCAGCTCGTTCGCCCGGGAGACGCCCCGGTAGGGCAGCGATCCCCCCAGGTTGGACGGGCACACCGTCACCGTGATCCCGGCGGCGGCCACCTTCTCGATCACCCGTCGCGCGTCGTCGTCGGCGTACGTCTCCAGCGCGCCCACGTGGTTGGCGTTGACCAGGCCGCGCATGCCGTGCGCGACGGTCCGCTCGGCCAGCGGTTCCAGCATCCGCTCGCTCGGGTCGGTGAAGTAGTCGATGTTGACGTCGATCCCGACGCCGAACCGCTCGGCCAGCGCGAAGACCTGGTCCAGGTGGGACAGCCGGTCCTGCTCGGTCCGCTCGTTGTTGGGCCACCCGCCGACCCGGTGCGCGCCCGCGGCCAGCGCCTCGGCCACCAGGTCGTACGCGCCGGGATCCTGCACCAGGCCTTCCTGGGGGAAGGCGGTCACCAGCAGGTCCACCAAGCCGGCGTGCTCCTCGCGCGCCCGCATGACACCCTCGAACGAGGTCAGCCCGGTGACGGTGTCGATGTCGACCTGCCCGGCGACGGTCCCCGTGCCCTGGGACGCGGCCAGCCGCAGAAACGCCCCGGCCCGAGCCGCCACGTCCTCGACGGTGAAGGACGCCTTCAGGTCGCGCTGCCGCTGCATCATCGCGGGGCGGTGGACGAGCCGCTCGGGCAGGCCGAGCCGGCGGATCGAGTGGCGGCTCAACGCCTTGTCCGGGTGGCTGTGCGGCTCGACGAACGGCGGCGTGACCAGGCCGCCGCGGGCGGAGATCCGTTCGCGGGCGGGCAGACCGGCGCCCGCGCCGGCACCGAGCGCGGCGATCAGGCCGCCGCGGATCACGACGTCCACGGCCGCGCCCTCGTACACGGCGTTCTCGATGACGAGGTCGGCGGGCGGTTCAGAAGCCGTCACGGTTGATGTCCTTGTAGAGCAGGTAGCCGGCGCGGGTCGATCCGGTGGCGTAGAAGTACTGCGGGCAGTAGGGCGCCATGTAGACGAAGTCGCCCTCGGCGACCTCCAGGTGGTCGTCGCCGAGGTAGTAGACCCCCTGGCCTTCGAGCATGTACAGGCCGTGCTCCTGATGGTGGACCTCCACCATGGTGAACCTGGCGCCGATGTCGAACCGCATCACGTTCATCGCCATGTCGTAGCGCTCGTCCAGCGGTAGCAGCGGCGCGTACGTGCCGCCGATGCTCTCGTCGCGGATGTGCTCGACCTCCTCGACGTGTCCGGTCACCGGCTCGGGCGCGGGAACGCCGTCCACCTCCTCGTATCGGCGCTTCACCCACAGGGCCCGGGTCGCGTCCCCGGGGGCCAGGACCTCGAACTCGGTGCCCTGCGGGAGGAAGACGAATCCGCCGGGTGCCAGTGAGCGCGTCTCCCCTCCGGCTCGCACGTCCAGATGACCGCCGTCGAGGACGTACAGGAAGTTCTCGAAGCCGGCGCCGAGCGGGCGAGTGCCTCCACCGCCCGGTTCGAACTCCAGCAGGTACTCGCCGAAGGCCGCGGGACGGGCCCGTGGCGTGGCGAGTGGCCTGGCGACCACGCCGCGCAGGTGGGGAAGGGAGTTCTCGACGAGGTTGTCCGGGCACATCAGGATGTAGGAGTCGCGGACGCGTCCGCGGTTGGCGCTCACGTAGTCGGCTCGGGTGGTGCCGGTCATCGGATGCCTCCGGCGCGGAGGCCCCGGCTTGGCCGTGGGGAGGGTGTCAACGTCGCTTCCTTCCGTGGAGGCGTGGCGAGGGGGAAAGGGGTTGGTCGGCGGAGGCGTACCGGCCGGAGTCCAGGACGGTGTGCCCGTCGACGCGGACCGAGGGGCGCTCCAGCACCAGGTCCAGGTGGACCGGGGACTCCCAGTCGGCGCCGGTGTACTGCGGGAACGGGTGACCGAACGCGATGTGCACGCCGGGCACGTTCTCGTCGAACAGCAGGTTGCCGGTGAGCCCGGTCAGGGCCCGGTTGGTGCCCAGGGCCAGCTCGCCGAGCCGCAGTCCGCCCGGTGCCTCCGCCAGGAGGCGGTACACCTCCGAGGCCAGCGCGGTGTCGGGGTGGCGCACCTCCACGGCCTCACCGGCCGCCACCTCGATCAGCACCGGCTCGGTGAGCAGACCGTGGCGGGAGTTGAGGGGGTAGCCGAGTACCGAGGCGGCGAGGACGCCCTCGGCCGAGCGCGGGCTGCAGAACACCTCACCCTGCGGCAGCCGCCCGCCCTGGCCACCGCACCGGTACAGGCCGGTGAACGGCGTCCACGGACGGACCGGGTCGCACGTCAGCGTCAGGTCCGTACCGGTGGCGCTGGTGACGTGCACCGACGCGCAGCCGGTGAGCAGGTCGCGGACGCTCAGCGTGAACCTGGCCACCTCGGTGTAGTCGACGGCCATGCCGATGCCCAGGCAGGCGTCGTCCAGGGCGGGCATGTGGGCGTGGCGGACGCCGTCGCGAGCCAGCAGCGCCCAGAACGAGGGGTCCCAGGCGAGCAGGTCCTCGGGGTCGGCGGCGGCGAACACGGTGACGGTGGGCCGGTGGGCGTCCAACGCCGCCTCGACCGCCCGCCGGGCCGCCGGGTAGCCTGCCGCGACATCCGGGAGCACCTCGACGACGACGGTGTCCGGTGCCAGGGTCCGGGCCTCGTCGGCCACGATCCCGGCCAGCCGCCGGGTGGCCCGGTCGGTCAGCACCAGCACCCGGTCCTCCTTCGCCACGGCCAGGCAGGTCCCCACCAGCTCCGCTGCCCCTTGGCGCAGCCGCGCGTCGGGGAGCGCGGTCTTTCCGAAATCCGGCTCCGGGAGCACAGGGACGGGCACGGCCTGCCGCGAAGGCTCGGAGCCCGAGGATTCGGGGGCGCCGGAGGACGGATCGAGGTGCGGGGACTCGGGGTCGCCGGGGGACGGAGCCGGATCGGGGACGGCCCGGTCCGAGGGCCCGGAGACCGGGGAATCGGGGGCATGGGACGTCAGATCGGGCACGGGGCCCCCTCGGGGAGGGGGACGAAGCGTCCCGAGCCGGGGGCGGCCACGACCTCGCCGTCCACGGCCACCGTCCGGCCGCGCACCAGGGTACGCACCACCCGGACATCGCAGCCACGGCCGTCGTACGGCGACCACCGCTCCGCCGCGAGTTGCTGCGCCTCGGAGTCGACCACCCAGGGAGAGTTCAGGTCGAGGAGGACGAGATCCGCGTCCATGCCCGGTGCCAGCGCGCCCTTGGAACCGGAGACCCCGCAGATCGCGGCCGGCCCGGCGGTGAAAAGCGGAGCGATCCCGTCCAGCGGGAGGCCGCGGCTCAGCGCCTCACCGAGCACCAGCGGCGCGTACTCCTGGACGCCCTGGATCCCGAACGGACAGCTGAACACGTCGGTGTCGGCGGCGAGCTTGCCCGCGCGGTCGTAGGGACAGTGGTCGGACACGATCGCCTGCACCAGCCCGGCGCGGACCCGATCCCACAGCCGCTCCACCCGCCAGGCGTCGCGCAGCGGTGGGGCGCACACCCCGAACCCGCCGACCCGCCGCAGGTCACCGTCGTCCAGCAGCAGATGGTGGGCGGTGACCTCGCAGGTGGCGTCCATCCCCTCCGCCCGTGCTTCGGCGACCAGGTCGACCGCCTCGGGGGTGGACAGGTGCACGAGGTGGACGGCACAGCCGGTCCTGCGGGCCAGCCGCAGCACGTGGCGTACCGCGTCGATCTCGGCCGACGGCGGGCGCGCCTCCAGCAGCGCGGTCAGGTCGGTACGCCCGCCGGCGCGCAGTCTGGCCTCGGCGGAGACCAGCGTGTCGTGATCCTCGGCGTGCACCAGCACCCGCGCGCCGAGCCGGGCCGCGGTGGCCATCCCGGTCAGCAGGTCCGTCTCGGTGGCGGGCGGGAAGCCCATGGTGTTCTCCGGCAGGAACGCCTTGAAGCCGGGGGCCCCCAGTGCGCGCTGGCCCACCATCTCCTCCAGCGACGGCCGGGTGAGCGCGCCCCACAGGCCGAAGTCGACGACCGCGCCGGCCGCGGCCCGCTCGCTCTTGGCGGCGTACCGGGCGGCGGTCGTGGTCGGCGGGTTGGAGAAGGGGTGCTCCATCACGAAGGTGACGCCTCCGGCGGCGGCACACCGGGTGCCGGTGCGGAAGTCCTCCTCGAAGGAGATGCCCGGGACGTCGAAGTGGACGTGCAGGTCGATGATCCCGGCCATCACGTGCAGGCCGGTGGCGTCGAGCACCTCGGCGGCGTCCACCGGGGTCTCCCGCGGGACCACCGCGCGCACGCGCCCCCGGTCCACCAGCAGGGTCGCGGGCGCCGCGCCGGTGGGGGTCAGCACGGTGCCTCCGACCACCGCCAGGTCCACCCGCCCGATCACGCGCTCGCCTTTTCCTGGGTGGGACCGCCGGAGCCCGTGCCACCGGGTGTCCCGGTGCCGGAGAGGGCGGCGGTGAGACCGATCGGCCCGTGCGCGGTGGTTCCGGTGGTGTCCCTGCGACCGACCACCCGGCCGCGCCGCAGTGTGACGCGACGCCCCGGCACCCCGGCCAGGGCGGTGGCCCGGTCCGGCACCTCGAACACCACCAGGTCCGCGTCCTCCCCGACGGCGATGTCACCGGGGCGCCCGCCGATCGCGGCCGCCGCCTGACCGCAGACCAGGTCCCACGCGGTGTCCAGCGCGCCCTCGTCGTGGTATCCGGCGCCGAGGAACGCCGTCTGCGCCCGGTCCATCGGGTCCAGCGTTCCCAGCGCGTACCAGCCGTCGTTCAGGTTGTCGCTGCCCGCGGCCACGACCACCCCGGCCTCGGCCAGTTGCCGTGGCCGGGACAGCCCGCGCGGGCCGCCGTCCACCAGGTTCAGCGGGACGACCACCACTCGCACGTCGGCCTCTGCCACCGCCGCGATCACACGGGCCGCGTCCGCGTCGTCGTACACCTCCAGGCCGCAGCAGTGGCTCGCCACGACCCGTCCCTGGTAGCCGCGCCGTACGGTCTCGGCGGCGGTGAACTCCAGCATGGTCTCGGTCGCGTCGATCTCACAGTCCAGGTGGATGTCCACATCGGCGCCGAACCGCTCGGCCAGGTCGAACACCTCGCGTACGTGAGCCCGCTGCGCCTCGACCCCCTCCTCGACGTTGGGCCAGCCACCGACCAGCCCGGCGCCCGAGCGCAGCGCCTCGACCAGCAGCGGCCTGGCCAGCGGGTCCCGCAGCAGCCCTTCCTGCGGGAACGCGACGATCTGCACGTCGAGCAGGTGCGCCACCCGCTCGCGGGCGGCGAGCACGCCGTGCAGCCCGGTCAGCCCGGACACCGAGTCGACGTCCACGTTGGCGCGCAGTGCCGTGACACCGTTCGCGGATGCCAGTCGCAGCGCCCGGAGGGCGCGCTCGGTCACATCGGGAACGGTGAAGCCCGCCTTGATCGCGCGGGCGCGGGCGAACCCGTCCGCCGTCCCCTCGGGGGCCAGGCGGCGGCTGTACGCCTTGTCCGGGTGATAGTGCGGCTCGGTGAAGGAACGCGAGACCAGCCCACCAGCGGCGTCCAGCACCTCGCGCGCCTCGGCCGGGACGGCCCTCGCGCGTCCCTCCCCCGCTTGCCCGTCCCCGGTTCGGTCGTTTCCTGCTTGACCGTTCCCGGCGGGGACGGCCGTCGGCTCCACCGCGACGACCAGCCCGTTCCTGACGTGGACGTCCACGAGGCCGTCGTGGCCGTGGACCCGCCCGGCGCGGATCAACAGGTCGAGTTCCTGTGGCATGTCGGTCACCACTCCCATTCGTTGGCCGGCGTGCTGATGTCGGCCGGGTTCTCGACCAGTGCGCGCAGAGCCGCGCGCACAGCGGTGACCTGTAGCGACAGGTCCATGCTCGGTCCGTTGTGCCCGATCCTGGCCACGTGGCCCGGAGGATCCGGCAGATGCAGGAAGCCGCACCTGGAGGGCAGCCCGTGCCTGGCGGCCAGATGCAGCGCGGTGTACATGACGGAGTTGCAGCCATGGGTGGAGGCGGAGTTGGAGACCAGGGCGGGGACGCCGGCCGCGCGCATCGCCATGGTCATGGCCTTGATCGGCAGGGTCGACAGGTAGGCGGCGGGACCGTCCGGATAGACGGGGTCACCGGCCGGCCGGTGACCCCGGTCGTCGGCGAACTGGAAGTCCTGCACGTTGACGGCGACCCGTTCCGCGGTGACGACGGCGCGCCCCGAGAACACCCCGCAGGACACCACCGCCGCCGGAGGCCCCTCACCGGCGGACGGGCCGACGAGCAGGGGGAGCAGCGCCTCCTCCGGGTGTGAGCACCAGGCGAGGCTCCGGGCGGCCACGCGGTGTCCGGCGATCGTCTCGCCGTCGAGCGCGAGGGCGACGGCGCTACTGGGATTCTCGGGGTAGTGCAGTTCGGCGCGGCTCGCCGAAGCGCCGAAGGCACCGTTCCCGGTCACCAGGATCCAGGGCTGGGTCATCACACACCTTCCGGTGGATGGAAGGACAGGGGGTGGGGCGGCCCCGCCTCCCCTGGAGGGGGCCAGAGCGCCGACGGACAGCATCATGACCCATGCAAGAGAAAAAAGAAACGTTTCTTTTGTTAACAGGAACGTTTCTTTAGACCCTTGACCCCCCGGAACCAGCTGGGGTTAACTGCCGCCAACCACGGCGAACACCCCTCGCCGAATCATCGGCTCGGAACCGGCCCTCACCGCCGGAACCGGCGCCCCGCCAACAGTCACAGAACCGGCTACCGAACGCTCATCCCGTCATCCGAGCCGGCGCCCCGCCCAGTCACACAACCTCGACTCGGCACCGGCCCCCACCCCGGAACCGGTGCTCCCGCAGTCACAGAACCGGCGGCCGGACGCGGTACGCCCACCGCCCGAGCCACCTGATCCGCAGTCCCGGAGGTATCCCTTGACCGCCGACTCCAGCTCTGCCAGACCTGCCAGACCAGCCCGCCATCGGCCGATCGCCGCGGCCCTCACCGCCGGGGTCCTCTCTCTGGCCGGCTGCGCCGCCCCCGCGGGATCCGCCTCTCCCACCGCCCCCACCGCCTCCGAGGGTAAGGACACGATCACCGTCACCGAACGGACCCCCGCCGGAGCGGGGGAACTCGACCGCGTCACCTGGTCCGTGGCGGCCGAGCCTTCGTCCTTCGACTGGATCTACAACGCCAGCTTCGCGACCGGCCAGATCATGGCCAATGTCTGCGAGGGTCTGCTGCGGCTCGCCCCCGACATGTCGCTGGAGCCCGCGCTGGCCGAGTCCTTCGACAACCCGTCCCCGAAGACCTGGGTCTACCGGCTGCGTTCCGGGGTCACCTTCCACGACGGCACCCCGCTGACCGCCGAGGACGCCGCCTTCAGCCTGAGCCGCAACCTCGACACCGCCGCCGGGTCCTTCTGGTCCGGCGCGTACGCCAACGTCTCCACGGTCAAGGCGACCGGCCCGCTGGAGGTCACGGTCACCCTCAAGCAGCCCGACGCGCTCTTCAACTCCTACATGAGCAGTCCCGCCGGGATCATCGACAGCAAGGCGACCGTGCAGGCGAAGGGGAAGTCCTACGGGACACCGGACGGCGGCGTGAACTGCGTCGGCCCGTTCTCGCTCGCCTCCTGGGACAAGGGCCAGTCCATGACGCTCGCCCGTGACGACGACTACTTCGACCCGGCGCACAGGGCCAAGGCCAAGGAGGTGGTGTTCCAGTTCGTCCGCGACCCGGCGGCCGCGGTCAACGGCATGCTGGCCGGGTCGATCGACGGCGGCTGGTTCCTGCCGCCGTCCTCGCTGCGGCGCCTGGCCTCCAGCGGGCAGGGAAAGGTCTACTACGGCCGCAGCACCCAGGGCTTCAACGCCATCGTGATGAACTTTGACGGCCCGCTCGGCGACGTGCGCATCCGCCGCGCGCTGTCGATGGCGATCGACCGCGACGGCATCATCAAGGCCGTGCTCCAGGGTGCGGGAGAACCGCAGAAGGCCCCCGCCGTGCCCGGCTCCTGGGGCTACGCCGACGAGACGTACCAGAAGGCGTGGGACGCCCTCACCGTCACCGAGCGCCGTCTCGACGAGGCGAGGAAGCTGGTCGCCGAGGCGGGCGCGCCCACCGGGCCGATCGTGCTGGCGACGACGAACGGCGAGGCCGAGGTGCCGGTGATCGGCGCGGAGATCCAGGCCGCCGCCAAGCAGATCGGCCTCCAGGTCGAGATCAGAAGCATCCCCGCCGACCAGTACAGCGGCGTGTACACCGACAAGAAGGCCCGCGAGGGCATCGACCTGTACCTGACCGGCTGGGGCACCGACTTCGCCGACCCGCTGCAGATGTACCAGTACTTCCAAACAGGGCACTTCTACAACTTCGCCGGGTTCTCCAACACCGGGTTCGACAAGCTGGTGGCCGAGGCCGGGAAGACCGGGGACCCGGAGGCCCGTGCCGCGCTGGTCGCCGACGCACAGCGGATCGTGGTCGACGAGTTGGTGTGGATCCCGCTGTACGCGCCGTACAACACCCTCTTCCTCAACAACAGGCTCACCGGCACTCCCGCCTCCTACGTCCAGCTGCACTACCCGTGGGCGGCCGATCTCGGGACGGCGTCGTGACCGGAGTCCCACCGGGCGCGGCAGTCGTGCCACCGCCGAAGGCACGGAAACCGGGGACGGAACGCGACCGCCCACCGGGATGGCCGGGGACGGTGCTGCCCGTGCTGGGTCGCCGGCTGCTCGCGCTGGTCCTGGTCATGCTGGCGACCTCTGTGGTGATCTTCGGCGCGATGTACCTCGCGCCGGGGTCTCCCGAGTCCTTCCTGGCCCGCGGCAACTCGGTGACCGCCGACACACTGCGGGCCATCCGCGCCCAGTACAACCTGGACGATCCCTTCCCCCAGCGGTTCGTCTCCTGGCTCGGCGGGCTGCTGACGGGCGACTTCGGCCAGTCCCTGCAGTTCCGGCAGCCGGTCGGCGGCCTGATCGCCTCCCGGATCCCCACCACGCTCGCGCTCGTCGCGTACGCCTCGGTACTCATCCTGCTGTCCGGTGTCCTGCTCGGCGTGCTCGCCGCGGTCCGCCGCGGCACGGTGGACGCCGTCGCGATCATCGGGACCACGGTCGCGATGGGCACCCCCGCCTTCGTGGTCGCGATCGGGCTGACCTCGTTCTTCGCCGTGACGCTTGGCTGGTTCCCCGCCTTCGGTGCGGGTGAGGGACTCTGGGACCGGATCTGGCACCTCACCCTGCCCGCGATCGCGCTGGCGCTGTCGTCGGTGGCGCTGGTCGCCCGCGCGACCCGGTCCTCCATGCTCACCGAACTCGGCAAGGAGTACGTCGAGACCGCCCGGGTCCGCGGCATGCCCGAGCGCCGGATCATCTGGCGGCACGTCTTCCGCAACGCGATGGCCCCGGTCGTCACACTCGCCGGGCTGGTGGTCTCCGGCCTGCTGGTCACCACGACCCTGGTCGAGACCGCCTTCGGGCTCAACGGAATGGGGTCGCTGCTCGTGCAGTCGGTCAACGCCAAGGACTTCCCTGTCACCCAGGCCATCGTCCTGATCATCGTCGCGGTGTTCGCGCTGTCCAACCTGCTGGTGGACCTGCTGTACCCGCTGATCGACCCGCGGGTGCGCGGAAAGGCGGGTGCCCGATGAGCATCCCCGCCGGAAGCCCCGCCGGAAGTCCTGCCGGGACTCTCGCCGACGCCGCCCCCCTGGTGCGGCGCCGCTGGGTGCCCCGTCCGGTCGGAGGCGGCCCGCTGGTCGTGTTCTCGGTCGCGGTCCTCACGGTCCTGGTCGTGGTGGCGGTTTTCGCCCCGTGGCTGTCCCCGCAGGACCCGGACGCGGTCTCGCTCTCCGACAGCCTGGCCGGGCCGTCCGCCGCGCATCCGCTCGGCGCCGACCAGGCCGGACGCGACGTGCTGTCCCGGCTGATCTGGGGCGCCCGCACCTCGCTGCTCGGACCGCTCGGCGTCGTCACCGGAGCCACCGTCCTCGGCGTCGCGATCGGCGTGGTGGCCGCCTGGTACGGCGGCTGGATCGACGCGGCGCTGTCCCGCGTCATCGAGGTGATCTTCTCCTTTCCCGGCGTGCTGCTGGCGATCCTGCTGGTCGCCGTGCTCGGCGCGGGCCTGGACTCCACGGTGCTCGCCCTCGCCGTCGCCTACACCCCGTACATGGCGCGGATGACGCGCGGCGTCGCGCTCAGTGAACGACACCGCCCCTACATCCGGTCACTGGAGATCCAGGGCTTCTCCGCCTGGGGCATCACGACGCGGCACCTCATCCCCAACATCGCGCCGTTCGTGCTGGCCCAGGCGTCGCTGTGCTTCGGTTACGCGATGATCGATCTCGCCGGGCTCTCCTTCCTCGGTTTCAGCGTCCAGCCACCGCAGGCGGACTGGGGCGCCATGATCTCCGAGGGCCAGTCGGCGCTGCTCCAGGGAGCGCCGCTGTCCGCGCTCGCCCCCGGCGCCGTCATCGTGATCGCCGTCGTCGCGTTCAGCCTGCTCGGCGAGGGCATCGCCGACCACATCAGGAAGGCGGACCGGTGAGCGCGCCCCGGATCGATCCGATGCTTGAGGTGCAGGGCCTGTCCCTGGCGGTGACCACCGGCGGCGTCGGCCGCCCCATCCTCGAAACGGTCTTTCTGACCTGCGGGAAAGGTGAGATCGTCGGTCTGGTCGGAGAGTCCGGCTCCGGCAAGTCGATGACGCTGCGCACCGCAGTCGGACTCACCCCGCCACGGTCCCGGGTGGAGGGCCGGGTCCTGGTGGCCGGGCGGGACGTCCTCGGCGCCCCGGCGTCGGTGCTGCGCGAGATGCGGTCTCGCACCACCGCGATGATCTTCCAGGACCCCCGGGCGCACATCAACCCGTTCCAGCGCATCGGCGCGTTCCTCACCGAAGGGCTGCGCGTCCACCGGGGACTGCCACGCGGCAAGGCGCTCGCCGTGGCCGCCGGCCTGCTGGACGAGGTCGGCCTGCCCGACCCCGGACGCCACCTGCGCCAGTACCCGCACGAGCTGTCCGGCGGGATGCTCCAGCGAGTGATGATCGCTGCCGCACTGGCCGGCGAGCCCGAACTGCTGCTCGCCGACGAGCCGACCACCGCGCTGGACGTCACCACCCAGGCGGAGATCATGGCGATCCTGCTGCGCCTTCGGCGCGAGCGCGGGCTCGCCATCGTGCTGGTCACCCACGACCTCGACCTCGCGGCGGCCGTCTGCGACCGCATCCATGTGATGTACGCGGGCTCGATCGTCGAGGTCGCCGACGCGGACGCGCTGCACCGCCGCCCGCGCCACCCCTACACGGCGGCGCTCTTCGCCTCCCGGCCGGGCCCCGGCCGGACGACGCTGCGGGCGGTGCCCGGACGCCCGCTCGGGCTGTTCGAGGCGCCGCCCGGCTGCGCCTTCGCGCCGCGCTGCGTGTACGCGGCCGACGCCTGCCACGAGTCGGCTCCCCGCCCCCGGGCGATCGCCGGGCACCTGGTCGCCTGCCACCGGGCCGACGACCTCGCCCTCACCGACACCTCCGCCCCGGTCACGTCCGGGGTGGAGACCGAGGAACCCGCCGGACCGGCCCGGCCGCGACAGAGGAGCCGACCGTGACACCAGAGGCGAGTCCCACCTCCCCCCGGCCCGCCGCAGCGGGCGAGCACCCCCTGCTGCGGGCCGAGGGGTTGCGCAAGACGTACGACCGAGGGCGGGTCGTCGCGGTCGACGACGTCTCCTTCGAGGTCGCGGCCGGCGGCTCGCTGGGCGTCGTCGGCGAGTCCGGCTCCGGCAAGACCACGACGGCACGGCTGATCGTCGGGCTGGAGCGGCCCGACTCCGGCACGATCCGCTTCGACGGCCTTGAGTCCGGCCACGGCCGCGACCGCCGCGACCGGATGCGGCGTGCCCGGATCGTGCAGCTCGTCTTCCAGGACCCCTACCAGAGCCTGGATCCCCGGCAGAGCGTCGCCGACGCCCTCGACGAGATACTCCGGCTGCACACCGAGTCGGACCCGCCCACCCGCGCCCGCCGTCGGCGGGAACTGCTGGACCAGGTCGGGCTCGGCTCACGCGAGGCGGCGGCGCTGCCCCGCGCGCTGTCCGGCGGGCAGCGGCAGCGCGTCGCCATCGCCAGGGCGCTGGCCGCCCGGCCGCGCATGCTGGTGCTGGACGAGGCGGTGGCCGCGCTGGACGTGTCCATCCAGGCGCAGATCCTCAACCTGCTCTCGGAGATCCGCCGTGACATGGGCGTGGCGCTGGTGTTCGTCAGCCACGACCTGGAGGTCGTGCGCTGGGTCACCGACGACGTGGTGGTCATGTTCCGCGGGGCCGTGATCGAACGCGGCCCCACCTCCCGGGTGCTCCAGCGGCCGGAGCACCCCTACACCCGGCTGCTGCTGTCCAGTGTCCCGCGCCCCGGCTGGGACCCGGCCCGCGTGGGGCAGGCCCGCCGCGATCTGCTCGCCCGGTACTGACCCCGCCGACCACTCCCCTCTCTCCGCGTCCCCCACCGATCACCGGCCTCGTGACAGAGACCCCGGAAGGAATCCCATGACCGTCGGACCCGCCCCTGGCCGCAGCCTCCTCCTCGCACTGGCCGTCTGCGCCGCCCTCACCGTTTCCGCATGCTCAGGAGGCACCGTCGCCACCGGGACCGGAGGAGCCGACGGCGCCTCCTCCTCGCCCGGCGGATCGGACGGCCCCGTACTCACCGAGTCACTGCCCGCCGCCACCGGCGAGGCGGACACGCTCCGCTGGGCGCTGTACGCCGAGCCGTCCTCTCTGGACCCGATCTACAGCAACGACTTCCCGCCGATGGAGGTCCTCGCCAACGTGTGCGAGAGCCTGGTGAAGATCGCACCCGACTTCTCGTTCCAGCCCTCGCTGGCCGAGTCGTGGGAACAACCCGACTCCCTGACCTGGGTCTACACGTTACGCCCCGGGGTGAAGCTGCACAGCGGCGCCGAACTGACCGCCGAGGACGTCGCGTACAGCCTCAACCGCAATCTCGACAAGGACCTGGGTTCCTACAACGACGCCGTCTACCAGAACGTCAAGGACATCAAGGCCACCGGCGACGGTGAGGTCACCGTCCGGCTGAAGAAGCCGGACGCGTTGTTCAACCAGTCGATGGCGACCCCGGCGGGCCGCGTCCTGGGCAAAGCCGCGTCCGAGGCGGCCGGCAAGAGGCTCGGCACGCCTCAGGGGGGCGTGGACTGCACAGGCCCGTTCAGGCTGGCCGGCTGGACGGCGGGACAGTCCATCGAGCTGGCCCGCTTCGACGGCTACTGGGACGCCGCGCACCGGGCCAAGGCCCCCGGCATCCGCTTCGACTTCATCCGGGACCCCGCGGCCCGGGTCACCGCCATGCTGGCGGGAGAGCTGGACGGCTCCTGGTACGTACCCTCCTCCGGCTTCACCCGGCTCCAGGCCACCGACACCGGGAAGCTCTACTTCGGTCGCACCTCCGGCAGCTACGTCGGCATGGTGACCAGCCTGAAGGGCCCGCTGGCCGACGTGCGGATCCGCAGGGCGCTCTCGCTCGCCATCGACCGGCCGGGCATCATCAAGGCCGCGGTGTCGGGGGCGGCCGAGCCGCTCAAGGCCCCCGCCTCCCCGGGCACCTGGGGCTATGGGCAGGACACGCTGAAGGCGGCGTACGACGCACTGCCCGAGCCCAGCGGCCCGGCCGACGAGGCGCGGAGGCTGGTGACCGAGGCGGGCGCGCCCGCGACCCCGATCACGATCGCGGTCACCGGCTCGCAGGCCGAGATGCCGGTCATCGGCGCGGAGGTCAAGCGGGCGGGCGAGTCCGTCGGCCTCAAGGTGGAGATCAGGACGCTGCCCGCCGACAACTACAACGCGCTGTACAGCGACGCCAAGGCGCGGGAGGGGATCGACATGATCTTCTCGCTCTGGCAGACCGACTACCCGGACCCGACGCAGATCTACCAGTACCTTCAGGGCGGCAACACGTTCAACTACGCCGGGTGGGCCGACCCGGAGTTCGACCGGCTGATCGGCGAGGCCACCTCGGCGGCCGACCCGGCCGAGCGGGCCAGGCTGGTGGCCGAAGCGCAGAAGATCGCCGCGGAACAGCTGATCTGGATCCCGCTGTACGCGCCGTTCAACCCGCTCTACCTGGGCAAGGGCCTGACCGGGGCGCCCACCTCTTCCGTCCAGCTCACCTATCCCTGGGCCGCCGACATCGGCCGCTCCTGACCGGCGGGGCATCATGGCGTGCCCGAAGCCGACCGCCTCGGCTTCGGGCCGCGGACATGCCGACCGGTACGGACTCACTTCGAGTGCTTGGCGTATCGGCGACCACCCGAGGTGAACCGCCCGCTCGGACAGCGGGATGATCTGGTCTCTCCACATGAAACGGGGCGGGCTCGGCGTCACGCCGAACCCGCCCCTCCGTCTCCAGCCGGTCCTGATCACGCTCACCCGGCGAGGGTGTGCGCCTTCCCCGCGAGTGTCAGGAACACCCGGTCCGGATCGGTGCCATGGTGTTATCTCCGCAGGGTGAGCAGGCCGGGCCGGTAGGGCAGCAGGCCGTAGTCGCCGCCGGAGCTGGGGCTGCGGCCCTGGTAGAGCAGCTGCAGGTTGCAGGGGTCGATGGTCATGGTCTGGTCGGCGTTGGTGCGCAGCAGCTCACCGTGGCTGATGTCGTTGGTCCAGGTGGCGCCGCTGTTGGCCTTGCCGGCGAAGGGGTTGCTCTCGGTCGCGGCCTGCGGGGTCCAGTTGCCGCCGAGGCTGGTGGCGGTGAAGGACCGGAAGTAGCGGCCCTGCGAGCCGATCGCCTCGACGATCATGAGGTAGCGGTTCTCGTTCTGGATCTTGTAGACCTGGACGGCCTCGAACAGGTTGTTCGTGGTGTCGGTCATGATGGTCGTGTAGTTCGAGCCGAAGCTGCCGGGGAAGTTGCCGATGGGCATGCTGGCCCGGTAGATCCTGCCGTTGTCGCCGGCGAAGAACAGGTACATGTTCTGGCCGTCACCGATGAGCGCCTGGTCGATGGGGCCGGTGCCGGAGTTGGAGATGCTGCCGGAGAACAGCGTCTGCGCCGCCGACCAGCCGTTGGGGTTGGTGGGGTCGGTCGAGGTGCGGTAGGAGAAGGCCGGGCCGCCCCACTGGTAGGCGAGCACCCAGATGTTCTTCGGCGCGAAGTAGAACAGCGACGGCGCGACGGTGGCGTTGTTCATCGCGTTCTGGCTGGCCGAGGCCATCTCCGAGTAGTTGGTGAACAGGCCGAAGTTCATCGAGCCCCACCTGGTGCCGGTGTCGTGGGTGGTGGCGTAGACGAGCTGCCTGCCGTTGTAGGGGGCGACGGTGAAGTCCTTGAGCGAGACCCAGCCCGACCTCGGGGTCGCGAGCACGCCGGAGGAGGTCCAGCGGTACGTCGAGGGAAGGGGGCAGTTGCCCGGCGTCGGAGTCGGAGTCGGCGTGGGAGTCGGCGTGACCGTGGGGGTGGGGGTCGGGGTGGGGTCCGGGTCTCCGGGGGTCCCGGTGCAGGCCACGCCGTTCAGGGAGAACGAGGTGGGCGACGGGTTGCTGCCGGTGTACGAGCCGTTGAACCCGAAGGAGGCGCTGCCTCCCGTGGGGATGGCGGCGTTGTAGCTGACATTGGTCGCGGTCACCGCGGAACCGGACTGGGCGGACGTGGCGTTCCACATCTGGGTGATCTGCTGGCCGCCCCCGAAGGACCAGGTCAGCCGCCATCCGTTGACCGGGTCACCCAGGTTGTTGATGGTGACGTTGGTGTTGAAGCCCCCCGGCCACGACGAGCCGACGGTGTAGTCGACCCGGCAGGCGACGGCCGCCTGCGCGGGCTGGGTGGCCAGTAGGCCGGTCGCCGCCAGCAGGATCGGGATCGTGACGATCGCCAAGCCTCGGCGCATGGCCGATCGGGACGGTGCCGTCGGTGTGACGGCGGAGCGGCGCGGTGTCCGCGTTCGCCAGGGCAGGCGCATGTGCGTGCTCCTCATCTTCTCGTCCAGCCACTGTCAGGGACTGGTGTGGGCACACCCGAGGGGTTCGGCCCAGACGTATGCGCGGGGCCACGGTTGTTGTTAGCGTTAACAAGCAGCCCGCTGGCGGACTGCTTCGTTTCTCCGGCGGGAGGGGGTGGTGCGCGGAGCCAATACGATGCGGCCGATCCGCGTCAAGGCACGACTCCTCGCCCTTTTCCCCGCGTTCCCGCCCCTGTGGGCCTTCATCTGCCCTTACGGGCGCCCGACCGCACTGTGCGAGATCGGCTCTGTGATGAAACGTTCATCGATGCTGATGATCTTCTGCCGCACTCGGGCGCGCCGCCCCCCGCGGATCCCCACCTGGCTCGCCCGTCCGGGACGGTGACCGAAGTGCTCCGTCGGATTCACCGTCACCGGCGGGCATCCGCTCAGGCCCGACCGCTCGCCGGCCTGCCCTCCTACCGCGTCATCAAGGTCACACCGGATGAATCCCGTTCTCAGGCCCCCAGGCAGGCGGGGCCGAGCAGTTGCTTCAGGTCGCCCATCAGGGCCGGGGACGGCGACACCCGCAGGCGGTCGTCGAGGCGCACGATGGTGGTCTTCGGGCCGTTGTGGACCTGCAGATGCACCTCGGTGGTTCCGGGGTGCGCGGTCAGCACCTCTTTGAGGCGGCCGACCACCGGCGGGGTGCAGCGGGCCAGGGCGAGGCTGACGGCCAGCGGGCCACCGGCCTCGCGGGTCAGGTCGGGAGCCGTCACCTCCATGGCGATGATCTTCCCGACGTCCTCGCGCTTGTCCAGGCGTCCCTTGACGAACACGATCGCGTCCTCGGCGAGCACCGTCGCGCAGAGCTGGTACGCCGACGGGAAGATCATCACCTCGATGGCGCCCTCCAGGTCCTCCAACTGGGTGAGGACCCAGGTGTCGCCCTTCTTGGTGACCTTGCGCTGCAGGCCGCTCAGGATGCCGCCGACGGTGACGACCTGACCGTCCGGCCGGTGCTCGTCCTGCAGCGAGGCGATCGAGCAGTCGGCCCCGGAGGCGAGAATGTGCTCCACACCGAAGAGCGGGTGATCGGAGACGTACAGGCCGAGCATCTCCCGCTCGAACTGCAGCAGGGTGTTCTTGTCCCACTCCCCCAGCGGGATCTGCACGTCGAAGGTCTGGTCCTCGGCGCCCTCGATGGCGCCGAACAGGGAGTCCTGCCCCTGGGCCTCGTTCTTCTTGATCCCGATGATGCTGTCGACCGCCTGCTCGTGGACCATCACCAGGCCCTTGCGCACGTGCCCGAAGGAGTCGAAGGCACCGGCCTTGATCAGCGACTCGATGACCCGCTTGTTGCAGACCACCATGGGGACCTTGCGCAGGAAGTCCTTGAAGTCGGCGAAACGGCTCTTCTCCCGGCGCGCGGCGATGATCCCGTCGACCACGTTGCCTCCGACGTTACGGATCGCCGACAGGCCGAACCGGACGTCGGTGCCACGCGGGGTGAAGTCGAAGTCGGAGTCGTTGACGTCCGGCGGCAGCACCTTGATGCCCATGCGGCGGCACTCGTTGAGGTAGAGGGCCGACTTGTCCTTGTCGTCCTTGACCGAGGTGAGCAGCCCCGCCATGTACTCGGCCGGGTAGTTGGCCTTGAGGTAGGCGGTCCAGTAGGAGACCAGGCCGTAGGCGGCGCTGTGCGCCTTGTTGAAGGCGTAGTCGGAGAAGGGCAGCAGGATGTCCCAGAGCGTCTTGATCGCGGCCGCGGAGTAGCCGTTGTCCTTCATGCCCTGCTCGAACGACTCGAACTGCTTGTCCAGCTCGGACTTCTTCTTCTTGCCCATCGCCCGCCGCAGCAGGTCGGCCTTGCCGAGCGAGAACCCGGCGACCTTCTGCGCGATGGCCATGACCTGCTCCTGGTAGACGATCAGGCCGTACGTCGTGCCGAGGATCTCCTGCAGCGACTCCTCGAACTCCGGGTGGATCGGGACGATGTCCTGCTGACCGTTCTTGCGCAGCGCGTAGTTGGTGTGGGAGTTGGCGCCCATCGGACCCGGCCGATACAGGGCGCCGACGGCGGAGATGTCCTCGAAGTTGTCGGGCTTCATCAACCGCAGCAGCGACCGCATGCCGCCGCCGTCCAGCTGGAACACCCCCAGGGTGTCGCCCCTGCCGAGCAGCTCGTACGTCTTGCGGTCGTCCAGCGGCAGCTTGAGCAGGTCGATGGCCTCGCCGGTGTTGGCCTCGATCATCTTCAGGCAGTCGTCGATGATCGTGAGGTTGCGCAGGCCCAGGAAGTCCATCTTCAGCAGGCCGAGCGTCTCGCAGGTCGGGTAGTCGAACTGCGTGATGATCACACCGTCGGAGTCACGGCGCATGATCGGAATGTAGTCGGTCAGCACCTCCGCCGACATGATGACCCCGGCGGCGTGCACGCCGGTCTGCCGGATCAGGCCCTCCAGGCCCCTGCCCAGGTCCATCGCCGACTTGACGTCGACGTCCTCCTCGTACAGCCTGCGCAGCTCACCGGCCTCGTTGTAGCGCGGGTGGTCGGAGTCGAAGATGCCCGACAGCGGGATGTCCTTGCCCATCACCGCGGGCGGGAACGCCTTGGAGACCTTGTCGCCCAGCGCGTACGGATGCCCGAGGACGCGGGCCGCGTCCTTGATGGCAGCCTTCGCCTTGATGGTGCCGAAGGTGGCGATCATGGCGACCTTGTCGGCGCCGTACTTCTCCGTCACGTAGCGGATCACGTCGCCGCGCCTGCGCTCGTCGAAGTCGATGTCGACATCGGGCATGGAGACACGGTCGGGGTTGAGGAACCGCTCGAAGATCAGCCCGTGCGGCAGCGGGTCGAGGTCGGTGATGCCCAGCGCGTACGCGGCCAGCGAGCCCGCGGCCGAGCCTCGCCCGGGGCCGACGCGGATGCCGTTGTTCTTGGCCCACATGATGAAGTCGGCGACCACGAGGAAGTAGGAGGGGAACCCCATCTGCAGGATGACGTTCATCTCGAACTCGATCTGCGCGCGGTGCTCGGAGTCGACGCCCTCGGGGAAGCGCCGCTCCATGCCCGACCAGATCTCCTTGCGGAACCAGCTCTCCTCGGTCTCCCCCTCGGGCAGCGGGAAGGTGGGCATCAGGTTCTTGAAACCGAACATGCCGCTCGGGTCGACCTTCTCGGCGACCAGCAGGGTGTTGCGGCAGCCCTCGGCCCACAGGTCCGAGGAGTCGACGGCGCGCATCTCGTCGGCGTTCTTGATGTAGTAACCGCTGCCGTCGAAGCGGAAACGGTCGGGGTCGGACAGCTGCTTGCCGGTCTGGATGCACAGGAGCGCGTCGTGCGAGGTCGCGTCGGACTCGTAGGTGTAGTGGGAGTCGTTGGTGACCAGCGGCGGGATGTCCAGCTCACGCGAGATGCGGGTCAGGCCGTCGCGGACCCGGCGCTCGATGTCGAGCCCGTGGTCCATGATCTCCAGGTAGTAGTTGTCCTTGCCGAACAGGTCCTGGAACCTCGCCGCCGCCGCGATCGCCTCGTCGTACTGGCCCAGGCGCAGGCGGGTCTGCACCTCGCCCGACGGGCAGCCGGTCGTGGCCATCAGGCCCTCGGAGTGCTCGGCGAGGATCTCGGCGTCCATCCGGGCCCACTTGCGCACGAAGCCCTCGGTGTAGGCGCGCGAGGAGAGTTTCATCAGGTTGCCCAGGCCCGTGGCGTTCTTCGCCCAGATGGTCATGTGGGTGTAGTAGCCACCCGCGGAGACGTCGTCGCGCTTCTGGTGCGGCTCGCCCCACAGCACCGGCTTCTTCTGGTGCCGGGAGGCGGGGGCGACGTAGGCCTCGATGCCGATGATCGGCTTGATCCCGGCCCCGGTCGCCTGCTTGTAGAAGTCGTAGGCCCCGTGCATGTTGCCGTGGTCGGTGATCGCGATGGCGGGCATGCCCAGATCGCCGACCTGTTTGAACATCTGCTTCAAACGGGCGGCCCCATCCAGCATGGAGTATTCCGTGTGAACGTGCAGATGCACAAACGAGTCTGACATGCGGCCCCGTCCTCCCCTAGTCGCACCGTCGGCGGGGAAAGCGTATCCAAATCCGAGTTCCGGAAGTGACTCATGCGCTTTGAGTCGTCTCTCCTCCCGACGCCCCCGGACCTCCCGGGGCACCCCGGTCCTTCACGGCGCCTCGGATCGGCCGGGGCGCCCGGGCCATCGGCGTTCTTCTCACCTTCCTTATCACCTTCAGTCGCGAGGCGCGGACCGGCGTTCCTCGGCGAGGTGAAGGCCCGCCTCGATCACGGCGTTCATGATGGGGGCGAGCCTGGCCTCGCCCAGTACGGGGGCACGGCGGGCCATCTCGGCGACCAGGCGGCGCTCGCGGTCGGCGTCGCGACCGGCGAAACCTCCGACGGGCTTGAGGCGCTGGATGGTCCCTGCCAGTTCGGCGCGGCGCTCCAGGAGGACGGCGAGGGCGGCGTCGACGCGGTCGATGGCCTCGCGGGCGGCCGGTACCGAGTCGGGGCTCTCCCTGCGGGTGAGGGCTCCGACGATCTTCACGGCCTCGTGCGCCGCCAGCGCGTCCCGCTCGCTCGAGGAGGGGTCCAGGAGCAGGCCGTCGGCACCGGCGGCGATCGCGGCGGCGGCCAGCGCGGGGTCGGCGCCGAGACCGGCCAGGACGGGACGTCCCGACCTCTCACGCGCGGCGCGCATCAGGGCCAGGTCGGGAGCGGCGACGCCCAGGGGGCCACGGCCGCCCTCACAGAGCACGATCCCTTCGTTGCCCTCCGCCGCGCAGTGACCGGCGACCTCCAGCCACTCCTCCAGCGTCGCGGAGGGGTCGCGCTGGAGGAGCATCGGCAGGCCGAGCCCGGCGGTGGCACGCACCAGACCGGAGTCCCGCATCCAGGCCGCGCCGACCACCGCGCCGTCGGCCCTCTCGGCGATCAGCGGAAGATCTCCCTCGAAGGACGGCTCCACCAGGACGGGTCCCGCCCCCTGGGCGCGGGCCACGGCCACGGACTCCTCCGCCCCGTGGGCGGATACTCCCCCGCGGTGGTCTCGCAGGCTGATCCAGCGGGCGTCCGCGCCCGGCCCTCCGATCACCACGGCCGGCCCCGCGCCCACCGTGAGCGTGCCCAGCCGTACCGTTGCGCGTTCCGTGTGCGCGGTGCACTGTGCGGTGGACGACATGAGGCTCCCCTGGTTCGGCCGACGCGCGTCCCGCGAGCCGGCGGCCGTTCGAGAAGGGACTTCGGAAAGAGAAAGAGGCAGAGACCTCATGTCTCCGCCTCGTGCCGGCTCCGGCCGGTCGCTAGTTCCCGACTGTCACCACCGGCTCTCCCGAGCCGGCACGATGAACGCGAAGTGGCAGGTCATGGGCTCAACCTTAGGTTATCTTCCCGGCATCCGCCACGTACTGGACAGCGCATCTCAAGGCATGGACTTTTCTGCGGCGTGTGAGTCGATCACTTTACTGGGCTATGAGAGTATTCGGGGGTTCAGAAGGAGGTAAGCCGGTTGATGGCCGAAGCACAGCCCGAGGGGCGGCGTGTCGCCTCCCGCTACCAGCTGCTCGAAGCCATCGGCCGGGGTGGCATGGGCATCGTGTGGCGGGCCCACGACGAGCTCCTCGACCGTGAGGTCGCGATCAAGGAGGTCCGCTACGCCGACATGCTCGGCGAGGACAACCAGGAGGACTTCAATCGGCGCACCAAGCGCGAGGCGCGCGCCGCCGGGCGCCTGACGCACCCGAACGTGGTCGTCGTCCACGACGTCGTCGAGGAGGACGGGCGTCCCTGGATCGTCATGCAGCTGGTGGAGTCGCGTTCCCTCGGCAAGGTGATGCGCCAGGACGGGCCGCTGCCGCCTCGACGGGTCGCGGAGATCGGTCTCAAGCTGCTCGAGGCGTTGCGCGCCGCCCACGCCCAGGGAGTGCTGCACCGCGACGTCAAGCCGGAGAACGTCCTGCTCGCCGACGACGGCCGGGTGGTGCTGACCGACTTCGGCATCGCCACGCTCGAGGCCGAGACCGCCCTCACCATGACCGGCATCGCGGGCACGCCCGCGTTCATCCCGCCCGAGCGCATCAAGGGCGGCGCCGCGCAGCGCGAGTCCGACCTGTGGTCGCTCGGCGCGACCCTGTACGCCGCCGTCGAGGGCAAGCCGCCGCACGACAGGGGCGGGGCGCTGCCGACCATGCACGCGATCCTGAACGACGAGCCCGAGCCTCCGGTGCACGCCGGGCCGCTCGCCCCCGTCCTGGAAGGGCTGCTCCGCAAGGATCCGGCGCTGCGCATGCCCTACAAGGAGGCCGAGCGGCTGCTGCGCCGGGTGGCCGAGGGCGACCGGGTCCGGCCTCCCAGGACCGCCGTCATGCCGGCCGTGAACGCGGGAGACGACACCGATCCCGGGGCCCGCTTCCAGCCGGGCGCCGTCCCCGAGACGGGCGCCAAGCTGGACTCCGTACCCTCGGAACCCTCGGGTTCCAAGGAGGAGGCGTCCGCCCCGCCCGCGCGCGGCGAGGAGCCGCGGAAGCCCTCGGCCAAAACCCCCGCCAAGACGCCCGCGGAAGCCGTACGGCCGAAGCCCGCCCCCGCCCCCGACGTTCCCGCATCCGCTCCGGCGGCCGGTTCCGAGGAGAAGGCGAAGGCGGCGCCGAAGAAGACCGCGCAGGGCGGGCAGGCCTCCGAGGCCGCGGCGGACTCCCCCGGCCCGGACGCCGGAGCGGGTGCGCGGGCTCCCGAGGCGGGAGCGGGCTCGAAGGCGAAGCGCCCCACCGGCGAGGCCACCCCCGCTCCCCCGGCGTCCTCCGCGTCCGAGGCCGCGCCTCCGATCCTGGCCAGGTTCGCCCCGAAACCGAAACCCACCATCGGCCGGAGAACCGAACCCACCTCCAAGCCCGAACCCGCTGCCGGGGCCACGCCCGCCGCCGAGGGCGCACCCCCGATCCTGGCCAGGTTCGCTCCCAAACCGAAACCCACCACCGGCGCGAAGACCGAACCCACCACCGGGCCCGAACCGACTCAGAAGACCGAACCCACCCCGACGTCCGCAGCCGCCGCCGAGGCCGCACCCCCGATCCTGGCCAGGTTCGCTCCCAAGCCGAAACCCACCATCGGCCAGAAAGCCGAACCCACCCCCAAGCCCGCGGCCGATGTCACGCAGGTACGCGAGACGAAACCGGGCACGGCCCCCTCCGAGCCCGCCCTCCCCGCCGGGAGCAGGTCCGCCGGTCCGGAGGCGAGCCGCGAGGGCGCCCCGCCGGTCGCCGAGCCGGGAGCCGAGGGCCGCAAACCCGTCTCGCGCCCCAACCCCTTCCCGCCCGTGGGGCGCGAGCCCGGCACCGAACAGAAGCCCGCCTCCGCCTCCAGGGCCGAGCCCGCTCCGCGGGAGGAGCCCGCTGCCTACGGGGGCCACGGCGACGGGGGCGACACACTCGTCTCCCGGAGTTCCGGCGTCTCCCCGGTGAAGCGAGGGCTGCTCGTGCTCGTGCCCGCGCTGCTGATCGTCGGCGGGATCGCCGGCTGGCTCGGCATGCGTAGTGGCGACGGCGACGAGACCCCGCAGGCCAAGCCGGTCGATCCGAGCGCGTCCAGCGCGTCGGAGGCCCCGAGCGGCGGCGCCGAGGCGACCCCCGAGGGCTCGCCGAGTTCTGAGACGTCGCCGTCCGAGGACCCTTCGGAGTCCCCCTCCGCCGACCCGAGTCCCACCAAGAAGGAGAAGAAGTCCCCCCTTCCCTCCGGCTGGCGGATGCACAAGGACGGCAACGGCTTCTCGATCGGCCTGCCCAAGGGGTGGGCGGTGGAGAAGCGGCCCGGCCAGCAGGTGTGGTTCCGCGGCCCCGACCGGACGAGTTTCGTCTTCGTCGAGTACGTCGACAAGGCGGGTCCCGATCCGAAGAAGGACTGGGAGAACCAGGAGGGAGTCGTCCGGGGCAACTTCCCCGGGTACGACCGGATCCGGATCGCGAACGTCAAGTACATGGTGAAGGCCTCCGACTGGGAGTTCACCTGGAACACCAGCTCGGGCAAGGCCCGCGTGATCAACAGGGGGTTCATCACCAAGGGCGGCCGGGGGTATGCGATTTACTGGCATACCCTGGCCAAGGACTGGAAGAAGAACATGCACCTCTTCGAGGGGTTCACCGCGACCTTCTCCTCCAAAAAGTGAGCGGGAGCCCCACCGCCTGCGGTGAGTGATTCTGGGAGGGCGGGGGATGGCGGAAAGCAGGGTGGCGGGCCGCTACAGGCTGCTCGAACACATCGGCGAGGGCGGCATGGGCATCGTCTGGCGTGCCCACGACGAGCTCCTCGACCGGGTGGTGGCCGTCAAGGAGGTCCGCTACCGGGGGGTCGACGAGGCCGCGCGCACCGACCTGAACCGGCGGACCATCCGCGAGGCGAGGACCGCGGGGCGCCTCGACCACCCCTCCGTGATCATCGTGCACGACGTGGTCGAGGAGGACGGGCGTCCCTGGATCGTCATGCAGCTGGTCCGGTCCCGGTCGCTGGGTGAGATCGTCCGCTCGGGCGGGCCGCTCCCGCCGGAGCGGGTCGCCTCGGTCGGACTGCACGTGCTGGGCGCGCTGCGGGCCGCGCACGCCGCGGGGGTGCTGCACCGCGACGTCAAGCCGGAGAACGTGCTGCTCGCCGACGACGGCCGGGTCGTGCTGACCGATTTCGGCATCGCCTCCATGACGCAGGAGACCGGCATCACCCGTACGGGCGCGATGGTCGGCACCCCCGCCTTCCTGCCTCCCGAGCGGCTGCACGGGATGCCCGCCACCCCCGAGTCGGACCTGTGGTCGCTGGGGGCGACGCTGTACGCCGCCCTGGAGGGCCGCCCACCGTTCGAGCGGGCCACGGCCGCCGCCACCATGATGGCGGTCCTTCACGGCGAGCCGAGCCCCATGAGCCGTTCCGGCCCCCTGTCGACGGCGATCCTCGGCCTCCTGGCGAGGGATCCCGCCGCCCGGATGGTCCCCGAACAGGCCGAGGTCCTGCTCGGCCGCGCAGCCTCCCCCGGCTCCCCGGCCTCCCCAGGGCCGCACTCGGGGCAGCGGGCGTACGGCTCTGGCTTCCAGACCGACCCGCCGCGCACCGACCCCTCACCGCTTCAGGACGCGTGGCGGCCGGTGTACGGGGATTCCCCGGGCGGTCCAGGGCAGCCTCGCCACCCGGCCGCGCATACGCCCCCCGAGCACTTCCCCTCGACGGCCCGCCCCCACTCCGAGCACTCCCCTTACACGGCGGGGGGCCCTCAGCCCGAACAGGCCCGCCCCTCGGTGGCTCACCCCCGGCCGGAGCAGCCGCCGTACGCGCAGCAGCCCTACACACATCCCGGCCACTCCTCGTCCGCGCCCCCCGATCCGTACACACACCCCGGCCTGCCCCCGTACACACATCCCGATCCGTACACACACCCCGGCCAGTCCTCGTACACACACCCCGAGCAGCAGGTGTACGCGTACCACGAGCAGCCTCGGCACGCGCGCCCCGAGCAGCGGGCGTACGGCTCGGAGCCCTGGACGAGGCGGGAGCAGCCCACCGACACGGGGGCCGCGCCCGCGCGGCTGACCGGGGCGCGACGCCTGGCCCTCCTGGCCGGGGTGCCCGCGCTCGCGGTGACGGTCGGGGTCGGCGCGTGGCTGGTCCTGAGGAATCCCGGTACCCCGGTCGACACGGGCGGCCGGGCCGGCGTCACGGCCCCGATCACCGACCCCACCCCCGCCACGTCGCCCGAGGCGACCCCCACCCGGGATGCGACTCCGACGGCGACGCCGCGTCCGTCCAGGATCATCCCCTCGGGCTGGCGGCTACACCGCGACCCGATGGGCTTCTCCATCGCGGTGCCTGGAAACTGGCAGGTCAAGCGGTTCTCCGGCCGTGACCGGGTGGAGTTCCGTGCCCCCGGAGCGAGCGACAGCTTCCTGTGGATCGAGTCGACCGAGGACCCGGAGAAGGACCCGGAGAGGCACTGGGAGAAGGTGGAGCGGGCCGGGGTCGCCGAGAACGTCTGGCCGGGCTACCGGCGGGTCAGCATCACCGCGCTGACGTACCAGGGGGTGCCGGCCGCCGACTGGGAGTTCACCTACCTCAAGAACGGGGTTCGCACCCGCGTCCTGGACCGGGGCTTCCGTACCCGCGACGGCAAGCCGTACGCGATCTACTGGGAGAGCCCGGACGCCAGGCGGTCCGGATCGCTCTTCGCCGCGTTCACCAACACCTTCCGGCCATGAGCGGCCCGGAGAGCGCGCGCTTCTGGCGCACCCCGGCCCTGCCCGGGGTGGACCTCCTCAAGGCCAGATACGTGACCCACCGCTTCCCACCGCACGTGCACGACGGTTACGTGATCTCGATGATGCTGTCCGGGGTGGAGGAGTTCGCCTACCGGGGCACCGTCCACCGCGTGGGGCCGGGCAGCCTGAGCACGCTCAACCCCGATGAGGTGCACGACGGCCACGCGGGCGTCCCCGATGGGTGGTCCTACCGGGTGATGTATCCCTCGGTCGAGTTCGTCTCCGGCATCGCCGCCGAGCTGATGGCCGGGCACGGCACCCCCTGCTTTCCCGAGACCGTCACCTACCACCGGCCCACCGTCGCGCTGCTGCGGGCCGCGCACGACGCCGCGGAGGGTGGTGACGACCTCGCCTCCTCGACGCTGGCCCGCACGGCCTTCGCCGCCCTGCTCAGCCACCACGCCTCCCGTCGTCCCCCGGAGACGCCGCGCTGGAACGACGACCCGGCGGTGCGCCGGGCGAGGGAGATCCTGCACGAGCGGCTCGTCGACCCGCCCACGATCGAGGACCTGGCGCGGGCGGTGGGCACCGGACCCTTCGCCCTGATCCGGGCCTTCAAGGCCGCGACAGGGCTGCCTCCGCACGCCTATCTGAACACGCTGAGGATCATCCGGGCCCGGCGGCTGCTCCAGGCGGGCACGCCTCCCGCCCAGGTCGCCGGGGACGTGGGATTCACCGACCAGGCCCACCTGAGCAGGCATTTCAAGCGGACGGTGGGCGTGCCACCGGCCGCGTACCAGCGCGCAGGAACGTACAAGACCGGAACGTGACCCGAACCTAGGCTCGCCTCCCATGGAAACAACCACTCGTTCCTCCGCGATCAGGGACGGACTGGGCGTGGGGATCGCCGTCGGACTGTCAGGGGTGGCCTTCGGCGCCGCGGCGGTCACCGCGGGGCTCAGCGTCGCGCAGGCGTGCGTGCTGAGCCTGTTCGCCTTCACCGGCGCCTCGCAGTTCGCCCTGGTCGGCGTCGTCGCGGGCGGCGGCAACCTGGTCGCGGGCACGGCCGGTGCGATGCTGCTCGGCGCCCGCAACAGCCTGTACGGCCTGCGCATGGCCGGGGTGCTCCGCGTCCGGGGATGGCGCAGGCCGCTGACGGCCCAGGGAGTGATCGACGAGACGACGGCGGTCGCCCTCGCCCAGCCGGACGAGGAGTCGGCCAGGACCGCGTTCTTCGTCACCTTCGTCAGCCTCTACCTGACCTGGAACGCCACCACCCTCCTCGGCGCGCTGGGCACCTCGTGGGTGGCCGACCCCTCGGCGTTCGGCCTGGACGTCGTCGGTCCCGCGGCCTTCCTCGCCATCCTGTGGCCCCGGCTCACCGGGAGCGACGCCGAGGCCCGCGCGCTGCGCCTGATCGCGTGCGGCGGCGCGGCGGTCGCGCTGGCCGCGACCCCTTTCACCCCGCCGGGCGTGCCCGTGCTGCTCGCGTCCGTGGCCGTGCTCGCGGTGATCCTGAGGAGACCCAAGTGACCATCTGGTGGGCCGTCGTCATCACCTGCGTCGCCTGTTACGCGCTCAAACTCGCCGGGCTGTCGGCACCGCGCCGCGTCCTCGACCACCCGGGGGTACAGCGTTTCGCGACGCTCGTCCCGGTGGCCCTGCTGGCGGCGTTGATCGCGGTGCAGACCTTCGGCGAGGGGCAGGCGCTGCACCTCGACTGGCCGCGCACCGCGGGGATGTGCGCCGCCGTCGTGGCGCTGCTGCTGCGCGCCCCGTTCCTGGTGGTCCTCGCCGCGGCCGCCCTCGTCACCGCCGCGCTGCGCCACGTCCTGAGCTGAGAGCGCCACCTCCCGAGCCGGGATCACCGCGTGCGGAGCCGGGGGTGTCAGTGCCGTGCCGCGCTCCGAACCGGAGCGGCCTCGTCACCTCGCGCCGCGTCCCGGGCCTGGCCGACGTCGCCCGTGCCGCGCGGGAACCGTACGCGGAAGGTGGCGCCGGCGCCGGGGCGGGAGGTCACCGTGGCGTCGCCGCCGTGCGCGACGGCGACGGCGGCGGCGGCGGCGACGATGGAGAGCCCGAGACCCGCGCCTCCCTGGCGGGCGCCGTCGCGGGGATGACCGGCCCGGTGGAAACGCTCGAAGACCAGGGTGCCCTGCTCCTCGGCGCCGGCCCGCTTGGTCCTGCGCAGCACGGCGCGGATCCTCGCGATCAGCTCCTCCAGGCTGAACGGTTTGGTGACGTAGTCGTCACCTCCCACGGTGAGCCCGCCGATCTTGTCCTCCGTGGCGTCGAGGGCGGTGAGGAAGACCACGGGCACCTCCGAGCCCTTCGACCTGATCCGGTGGCAGACCTCGGTGCCGAGCACGTCGGGCAGCATCACGTCCAGGACGATCAGGCCAAGATCGGTGTCGGTGTGCTCGCCGCGGTGGTGGTCCTGCTGCTGGTGTTCCGCTCGGCACTGGCCTTCGTACCGCCCCTCATCTCGGCCCTGTCCATCTTCCTGTCGTTCGTCGTGATCCTGCTGCTCACGCTGGTGACGACCGTGCACGACGTGGCCCTCACCACGATGCCCCTGCTCGGCCTGGGCATCGCGATCGACTACTCGCTGCTGCTGGTGGCCCGCTGGCGGGAGGAGCGGGCGAACGGGCACCGCGGCGACGAGCGTGGCCACGACACTCATCGTGCTGCCGGTGCTGCTCGCCCTCACCGGGCAGCGGCTCGACCGCAGGCGCGCCCGCGCGGGCCGGGACGGGGCTCCCTTCCAGCGCGAGGCGCGGGCCGGACGGGCCTGGTCGGCGTGGGCCCGCGGCGTGGTGCGGATGCGCCTGCTCGCCGCCCTGCTCACCGGCGGGCTGCTGACGGCGCTGACGGTGACCGCGCTGAGCGTCAACCTCGGCCTGCCGGCGAGCGGGAACCTGCTGACCACCGGCCCCGGCGCCGAGGGACTGTCCGCGCTGCGCCAGGCGGGCGTACCCGCGGGCTCGATCACCCCGTTCGACGTCCTGGTGAGCGGCGACCCCACCCGGGCCGCCGAACGGATCGGGAACGTGAAGGGCGTGTCCACGGTGCTCGCCCCCGACGACCCGTCCCGGCGCCGCGAGGGCACCGCCGTCATCACCGTGCTCCCGATCTCGGAGAACGGCACCAAGGCCGGCGAGGCGACCATCACCCGGGTACGCGAGGCGGTGCCGGTCACCGCGCGCGTCGGCGGCAACGCGGCGCAGAGCATGGACTTCCAGGAGCACGCCTACGGGGCGTTCCCCTGGATGCTCGGCCTGATCGCGCTGGTCACCTTCGTCATGCTGGCGCGGGCGTTCCGCTCGCTGCTGCTGCCGCTGAAGGCGATCGCCCTCAACCTGCTCTCGCTGGGCGCGGTGATCGGCGCGATGGTGGTGCTGTGGCAGTTCGGCTGGGGGACCAGGGAGCTGCTGGACATCCAGCCGACCGGCTCGATCGGCGAGTTCGTGCCGCTCGTCATCTTCGCCTTCCTGTACGGCCTGAGCATGGACTACGAGGTGTTCATCCTGGCCAGGATGCGCGAGGAGTACGACAGGTCCGGCAGCACGGAGCAGGCGGTGATCGAGGGGGTGGGCCGCACCGGTCGGCTGGTCACCTCGGCGGCGCTGATCCTCTTCGTCTCCTTCGCGGCGCTCGCCATGACCCCCGAGCTGGACGTGAAGGTGTTCGCGAGCGGCCTCGCCCTGGGCGTCTTCCTGGACGCCACCCTCATCCGCGGCGTCCTGGTCCCGGCCGTGGTCGCGATGATGGGCCGGTGGAACTGGTGGCTACCCGTCCGGGCCGCCCGGATCCTGCGGGTGGAGCCCTCGCCGCTGAGGTGGGAGAACCCCGAGCCCGCTCGGATCCCGGAACCCGTCTAGGAGCGGCCGGACAACGCAACGGCCATCGTCTGCGAAGACGGTGGCCGTTCACGTTTTCCTGGTAGGACCAGCCGATGGACTGGTAGGCGCTCACCGCTCGTGGCCCTTTCCGCCACAGCGCCTGGATCTCCCGCTGCCCGAAGGCGTTTCCTCCCGAGGCGGCGGCGGTCACCACCGACAGGTCGAACGGATCCTCCCTGGCGGGATCGAGGGCGGCGTCGGCCAGGGCGAACCGAGTGGCGCGGCCCCGCCGACGCGATGGCACGGCGGTTCTACCACTGGCCCCCCGGGAGCGTGCCCTGTGACGATCTCTCCCGCCGCACCGGTCTGGACGACGCCGTTCCGCACGGCACCGCCACCGTCGGCGGCCATCGCGTGGTCGTCGCCGTGATGAACTTCTCCTTCGACGGCACCGGATTCGTGGACACGTTCATGTGCGAAGAGGGACACATGCTCTGGTCTGCGTAAACTTTCCTGAATGCCGACGTAAATCCTGGGTACTCGCCACCCCATGACCGATTCTCAGGGGATCATCGGAGCCCGCTACCGTCTGCTCGAACGCATCGGCCGAGGAGGCATGGGAACGGTCTGGCGAGCGCGGGACGAGGTCCTGGGCCGCGAGGTGGCGGTCAAGGAGGTCGTCCCCTCCCCCGACCTCACCGGTCCCGAGCGTGAGGTCTTCACCGTCCGGACCCTCAGGGAGGCCCGTACCGCCGGGCGAATCGGCGGCCACCCGGGGGTGGCGACGGTCTACGACGTGATCGAGGAGAACGGGCGTCCCTGGATCATCATGCAGCTCATCGACTCCCGCACGCTCGGAGCGGTGGTCAGGGAGGACGGGCCGCTGCCGCCGGTGCGGGTGGCGCGGATCGGGCTGGAGGTGCTGGGCGCGCTGCTCGCCGCCCACCACGCCGGCGTCCTGCACCGCGACGTGAAGCCGGACAACGTGCTGCTCGCCAGGGACGGACGGGCGGTGCTCACCGACTTCGGCATCGCCGTCCTGGAGGGCGACTCCTCGATCACCAGGACCGGCTCGCTCATCGGCACCCCGGCCTTCATCGCGCCGGAGCGGGCGAGCGGCGGGCCTGCCGAGTTCGCCTCCGACCTGTGGTCGCTCGGCGTGACACTTTACGTGGCGGTCGAGGGACGCTCTCCCTTCGAGCGGGCCCACCCGCTCGCGACGCTCAGCGCTGTCATGCACCAGGAGCCGTCGCCGATGCGGTTCGCCGGGCCGCTCGCCCCGGTGATCTTCGGCCTGCTCCACAAGGATCCCGCGCGACGCATGTCGGCCCGCGATGTGCAGGTCCACCTCACCTCCCTGGTGAACGGCACCGCACCGGAACCGACCATGCCCATCGAACTGCCCGCCGCAGCGCCGGCCGGGGTCGCCACCGGACCGTCGACCGGATCTTCCATGGCGGTTCCCATGGTGGCCGCGGTCCCGGGTCCGGACGGCGCTCCCACCGCGCCGGCCGAGGCCACTCCGCCCCTGCCTCCCGTGCCCCCCGGATCCGGCCCGGAGCAGGATCCGGCCTCCGCCCCCCGGAGGAGGCGACGCCCGGCGATGGCCGCCCTGGTCGCGGCGACGCTCGCCATCGCCGCGACCGCGGGAGGTGCGGCGTGGGTCGCCGTCAACTCCTCGCCCCCGGTCCCCCGGGATCAGCCGACGTCGGCGAGCGTGGGGCCCGACGAGAAGAAGCCCTCGAACAAGCCCGAGCAGGCGAAGGTGCCCACGCGAGACAACGGTGGCGGGACCTCGGGCCGCCCCGCCCCGGAAAGGGCGAGGAACGACGACCCCGCGCCACGGGACAGGCCGTCGGGCGAACCTTCGAAGAAGCCGTCGCCCAAGCCGTCACAGGAGCCCCAAAACAAACCCGACAAACCCGATAAGCCCGACACACCCGAGGAGGACCCCGCCGACCAGGGGCAGAACGAGGAGCAGGACCAGGGTGAGGGAACCGACGAGGGCTCGGGGCAGGACACCGCGCCGGGCGAGGGGCAGCAGGGCGACTCACCCGACCAGGTCGCCCCCAACGCCGGGACGGCCCCCGAGGGCGAGGTCACGAACGCCGGGGTGATCAACGAACCGCACCAGGACACGGACACCGGAGGCGAGATCAGGAACGGCTGATCGGCGTGCGGCGCTAGGACTCGGCGGCGACGATCGCGAGAGCCTGGGCCAGATCGTCGGGGTAGGTGGTGCTGAAGGAGACCCACTCGCCGGTGGAAGGGTGCTCGAAGGCGAGAGAGACCGCGTGCAGCCACTGCCTGCTCACCCCCAGGCGCGCGGCCAGGGTGGGGTCGGCCCCGTACAGCATGTCGCCGACGCACGGGTGGCGCAGCGCCGACATGTGGACCCGGATCTGGTGGGTCCGGCCCGTCTCCAGCTTGATGTCCAGCAGCGACGCCGCGCGGAACGCCTCGATCGTGTCGTAGTGGGTGATCGAGTCCTTGCCTCCGGCCACCACCGCCCAGCGACCGTCCCCGACGGGATGGCGGTCGATCGGCGCGTCCACCGTGCCGCGGTGCGGGTCGGGGTGGCCCTGGACCAGCGCGTGGTAGCGCTTGTCGACCGTACGCTCCTTGAAAGCCCTCTTCAGGTGGGAGTAGGCGTGCTCGCTCTTGGCGACGACCATCGCGCCGGTGGTGTTGGCGTCCAGCCGGTGCACGATGCCCTGGCGTTCGGCCGCGCCGCTGGTGGCCACCCGGTGGCCGGTGCCCAGCAGACCGCCGATCACGGTGGGACCGGTCCACCCGGTGGTCGGGTGGGCGGCCACACCGATGGGCTTGTTGACGACGACGATGTCGTCGTCCTCGTACACGATGTGCATTCCGGGCACGGGCTCGGCCACCGGCATCGGCGTGGTGGGCGGCGGCGGGAGGGTGACCTCCAGCCACGCGCCGCCGTGGACCCGGTCGGACTTGATCGCGGCCGCGCCGTCCACCAGCACGTCACCGGCGACGATCAGCTCGGCCGCGCGGGTGCGGGAGAGGCCGAACAGGCGTGACAGGGCGGCGTCGAGGCGCTCGCCCTCCAGCCCGTCGGGGACGGGGAGGCTTCGCCGGTCAGCCATCGCTGTTCTCCTTCGTTTCCTTCGTGGTCTTCTCGGCTCCCGTGTCGCGCGTGCCGTCGAGCTGGTAGCCCCGCCAGGCGAGAACGACCGCCAGGATGCCTCCGCAGACGACCGCCGAGTCGGCGACGTTCCAGACCGGGAAGTAGCCGGGGAAGGTCTCGATGAAGTCGACCACGTGCCCCTGGAAGGGCGAGGGCCTTCCGGGCCCGAAGCCCGAGGGCCAGCGGAAGATCCGGTCGGTGAGGTTGCCGAGCGCCCCGCCGAGCAGCAGGCTCAGCGTGATCGCCCAGGGCAGGCTGCGCAGGTTGCGCGCGGTGCGCAGGATCGCCACCACGACGGCGGTCGCGACACAGGTGAAGATGATCGTCATCCCGGTGCCGAGACTGAAGGCGGCCCCCGAGTTGAAGATCACCCGGAACTGGAGGAGATCCGGGATGACCACGAGCGGTTCCCTGCCCTCCAGGGTCCTGAGCACGAGGGTCTTCGTGGTCAGGTCGAGGGCGTAGATGACGGGGACGATCATCGCGAGTACGGCGATCCGCCGCCTCGGGAGCGGGGCGGCGGAAACCGCCCCGTCCTCGCTGTCACCGGTCAGCGGCGCTCCTCCCGCTGCTTGCAGGCCACGCACAGCGTCGCCCTCGGAAACGCCTGAAGGCGCTCCTTTCCGATCGGCTGATGGCACGATTCGCACACTCCGTAGGTCCCCGCGTCGATCCGGGCGATCGCTCGCTCGTTCTGCGCGACCAGGTCGCGCGAGTTCAGGGTAAGGGCGATTTCGCGCTCGCGTTCATACGTCCGGGCTCCGGCGTCGGCCTGATCGTCTCCCGCGCCGTCGGTGACGTCGCTCGACGCGATCTCCGTCTCTGCCTTGGCGATCTCCTCGGTGAGCTCTCGGATCTCCGTGGCCAGTTGCCCACGGACCTCCTTGAGCTCCTGGGCCGACCAGGTGACGACGGCGCCGTCCGGGGACGGCGCCACCGCGCTGTTGTCTGCGCGCACGGTCGCGGCCATGGCGGCCTCCTTGCTCGATGACCGTCTCCAATGTGGTAAGCGGTGCGGGCAGCTTAGGTCTTCTATAACAGAACGGCAAACGACCCGCCGCATTGTTTACCACTCCCGTAACATCCGGTCGCTTCCCCCTGATTCCGCTCAGCCCGCCTCAATAACGGGGAAGCTTCCGGGGAGCGGGTGCGTTATCGTGTGAGCCTGCAAGGCGTTGATGGGGACAGCAACCTCCGCATCCCCTCGCACGAGCGACCCGGGGACGGTGCGAGCCCGGGGCGAGGCGCGAAGGCACGATCACCCCGGAGCCGCCGGAAGAACGGCCGCGACGTCCCGGAGAAGATCCGCGGCGGCCCAGTAGACCCGGCAGCAGACCGAAGGAAGAGGGCCTCGCACGCGAGGTCAAGGAGGGTGGTACCGCGGGGCCCGACAGCCTCGTCCCTCCACGCCGCAGTCGGTTCCAGCGTGGAGGTCCAGCCCATCATGTCCGCCTATTTCCGTTCTCTTCCCGCGCAGGTCGATCTTCCCGCGCTTGAGCACGAGGTGCTCGACCGCTGGCGGGACGGCAAGATCTTCGAGCGCTCGGTCGAGCAGAACGCCGGCGGTCCCAACTGGGTCTTCTACGAGGGTCCGCCCACCGCCAACGGCATGCCCGGCGTCCACCACGTCGAGGCGCGTGTCTTCAAGGACGTCTTCCCCCGCTACAAGTCGATGCGTGGCTACAACGTCCCCCGCAAGGCGGGCTGGGACTGCCACGGGCTGCCCGTCGAGGTCGCCGTCGAGAAGTCCCTCGGCCTCTCCGGCAAGAAGGAGATCGAGGCGTACGGCATCGCCGAGTTCAACGACAGGTGCCGCGAGTCCGTGCTGAAGCACGTGGACGCCTTCGAGGAAATGACCGAGCGGATGGGCTACTGGATCGACCTGTCCCAGGCGTACCGCACGATGGACCCCGCCTACGTGGAGTCCGTCTGGTGGTCACTCAAGGTCATCTTCGACAAGGACCTCCTCACCCGCGACTTCCGCATCACCCCGTACTGCCCCCGCTGCGGCACCGGCCTGTCCGACCACGAGCTGGGCCAGCCGGGCGGCTACGAGACCGTCAACAGCCCGTCGGTCTACGTCCGCATGCCCGCGACCTCGGGGCCGCTCGCCGACCTTGGCGCCTCGCTGCTGATCTGGACCACCACGCCGTGGACCCTGGTCTCCAACACCGCCGTGGCCGTGCACCCGGACGTGACCTACGTCGCGGCCCGCCCCGCCGGATCCGACGAGGTCCTCGTCGTGGCAGAGCCGCTGCTCGCCTCCGCGCTGGGCGAGGACGCCGAGGTCCTCGCCTCCTTCCAGGGCGCCGACCTGGAGCACACCACCTACACGCGCCCCTTCGAGCTGGTCGACATCCCCGGCGCGCACTACGTGGTGCTCGGCTACTACGTCACCACCGACAACGGCACCGGCCTGGTCCACCAGGCGCCCGCCTTCGGCGCCGACGACATGGCGACCTGCAAGCGCTACGGGCTGCCCGTGGTCAACCCGATCGGCCCCGACGGCCGCTTCCTCGACGGCGTTCCCCAGGTCGGCGGCACGTTCTTCAAGGACGCCGACGAAGGGCTCACGGCCGACCTGCGGACGCGCGGCCTGCTCTACCGGGGCAGCCACTTCGAGCACAGCTACCCGCACTGCTGGCGCTGCCACACCGCGCTGCTCTACTACGCCCTCCCCGCCTGGTACATCCGCACCACCTCGATCAAGGACCAGCTCCTCGCCGAGAACGAGAAGACCAGCTGGTACCCCGAGACGATCAAGTGGGGCCGGTTCGGCGAGTGGCTGCGCAACAACGTCGACTGGTCGCTGTCGCGCTCACGCTACTGGGGCACCCCGCTGCCCCTGTGGGTCTGCACGGCCGACGACTCGCACGTCACCTGCGTCGGCTCACTGGACGAGCTTGGCCGCCTGTCCGGTCAGGACGTCTCCGCGCTCGACCCGCACCGCCCCTACGTGGACGACGTCACCCTGCCCTGCCCCACCTGCGGCAACGAGGCGCGCCGGGTGCCCGACGTGATCGACGCCTGGTACGACTCGGGCTCGATGCCGTTCGCCCAGTGGGGCGCCCCGTACCAGAACGAGGAGATGCTCGCCAAGGCATACCCCGCGCAGTTCATCTGCGAGGCCACCGACCAGACCCGCGGCTGGTTCTACTCGCTGATGGCGGTGGGCACGCTCGTCTTCGGCAGGTCCTCGTACGAGAACGTGCTCTGCCTCGGCCTGATCCTCGCCGAGGACGGCCGCAAGATGAGCAAGCACCTGGGCAACGTCCTGCAGCCGATGCCGCTGATGGACCAGCACGGCGCCGACGCGCTGCGCTGGTACATGGCCTGCTCCGGCTCGCCGTGGGCGGCCCGCAGGGTGGGACACGGCGCCCTGGAGGAGATCGTCCGCAAGGTCCTGCTCACCTACTGGAACACCACGTCGTTCTTCACCCTGTACGCGAACGCGGAATCCTGGTCGCCGTCCCAGCTGTCGGCGGCGCCCGCGTACGACGAGCGCCCGCTGATCGACCGCTGGGCCCTCGCCGAGCTGCACAGGACCGTGGACGAGGTCACCGCGTCGATGGACGTCTTCGACACCGCCCGCGTCGGGCGGCGCCTCGCCGAGTTCCTCGACGACCTGTCCAACTGGTACGTACGGCGTTCCCGGCGCCGCTTCTGGAGCGGTGACCCCGCGGCGTTCGCCACGCTGTACGAGTGCCTGGAGACGGTCACCCGGCTGATGGCGCCGGTGGTGCCGTTCACCACCGACTACGTGTGGGACGTGCTCCGCGACGCCGACGCCCCCTCCTCGGTCCACCTCGCCTCCTGGCCCGAGGTCAACGGCGAACTGCTGGACCCGGAGCTGTCCGAGCGGATGGCGCTGGTCCGCCGCCTGGTGGAGCTGGGCCGCTCGGCCCGCGCCTCCAGCGGGGTCAAGACCCGCCAGCCGCTCGGCCGCGCCCTGGTCGGCGCCCCCGGCTGGGCTGCTCTCCCCCCGGAACTGCGCGAGCTGATCACCGACGAGCTCAACGTGAAGGATCTGGAGGACCTGTCCGGGATCGGCGCGGACCTGGTGTCCTTCACCGTCAAGCCCAACTTCAGGGCGCTGGGCAAGCGGTTCGGCTCGCGGACCAAGCTGGTCGCCTCGGCCGTCACCGCCGCCGACCCCGCCGAGCTCGCCCGCGCGCTCCGTACCGGCTCACCGGTCCCGGTGGAGGCGGGAGAGCTGGGCACCGTGGAGCTCGGCGCCGACGACGTGATCGTCACCGAGCAGCCGAGGTCCGGCTGGGCGGTGGAGGCCGGGGCCGGTGAGACGGTCGCCCTCGACCTGACCATCACCGACGAGCTGCGCCGCGCGGGCCTGATCCGCGACGTCATCCGCCTGCTCCAGGACACCCGCAAGTCCACCGGCCTGTCGATCGCCGACCGGATCGACGTGTGGTGGTCCACCGGCGACGCCGACCTGGCCGAGGCCCTGCGGACCCAGGGACAGGCGGTGGCCGACGAGGTCCTCGCCGTCTCCCTCACCGAGGGCGGCGCCGACGACCTTCCCGTCCACGGCGACGCGGAGCTGGGCCTGACCTTCCAGCTCCGCCGCACGACGACGACGGTCTGACCGGTCCGATCGGCTCAACCGGTCGGACCGGCCTGGGAAGGCCGGCGAGACCGGACGCGGCCGGGGTTTTCCTGGATGTCATCCAGGAAAACCCCGGCCGTCATGGTTCACAGCGGTACGGATGTGCGGCGGCGGAGCCGGTAAGGGTCGGGTGTCCGGCCTGCCCGGTCAGCTCACGTCCGGCGGTCGATCCGGCAGATCGGGCAGTTGCTCAGACCGGCCCGCTCGGCCTCGGCTCGGGTCGTGGTCTCGATGCCACTGCCGCCCACGCTGGCACCCTTGACGAGAGGGCAGTCGGAGTCGTGGAAACGGCGGGTGCCCGCGATGACCGTGACCGTCTCGCCGTCCGTCTCCCGTTCCTCGGTCGCGGGGCGCGGCCGGTCCTTGATGGCGGGGATACCACCGGGAGAGGTGTCGTCGTCGCGATCATCGGAGGCGCCGCTGTCATCGCGGCCGTCGCGGGAGGAGGTCCCCGCGCCGGCTTCGGACCTCACGTCGGTCGAGGCATTCTCGGGTGCCGGATCGGGTTCGGTTGAGGTGGAGTCGGCCGCTACCTGCCGCCCGGCGCGCCCGGGTGCGGTCTCGGCCGGCTCCACCGGCTCGGGGGTGCCGACCGCGGCGGAGTCCTCTCGCCCGGAGGAACCCGAGGGCTCCGGAGAGGTCTCCCGCCCGGCGGTCGTGGCTTCCGCTTCCGCGGAGGAGGCGTTCTCGCCGGGGACGGCCTCTGCGTGGGCCTCCCCGCCGTCGGACCCGCCCTTCGCGGAGTCGGCGGACGTGGCCTCGGCCGGTCCGCTCCTGGTCGGTTCGTCCTTCGCGGGCTTGGTCCAAGCGGGCCTGGTGGGCTCGACCTCGGCATGCTCGGGCCCGGTGGACCCGGACTTCGCGGGCGCGACCACGGTGGTGTCCGGCTCATCGGGATCGGATGCCCCGGCCCGGCTCGCGGAGGCGTCCGTGGCCGACGTACCGGAGGAGCCGGGGGCGGCGGGCTCGGGTCCGGCCTTCGCGGAGTCAGGCTCCGGCTTCGCCGAACCGGGCTTGGCCGAGGTGCCCACGGCCCCGGCGGAGGCCTCCTGGCTCTCCCCTGACGCCTGCGCGGCCACATCACGGCTGAACCAGCTGGTGGCCTCGGAGGCGGCGTGCGGGATCTCGGGGATCTTCGGCAACTGGATCGCCGGTCGGGTGGGCTGCTCCGCCGGGCGGACCGGAGGGCTCGCGGGCTTCTGGGGCTGGGACTGGGGCCGGGGCTCGGAGGACCGCACGTAGGGCCTGGCGACCGGGACGACGGGGTCCTGCTGGGAGGGCTCGGCTTCTGGACGCCCGGTCTCCTGGCGGGACGCGGTGCTCTCGCGACCGCCTTCGGAGCTTTCCGGCCTGGCGGGCGCGGCGTCGCGCCTCGCGACCGGAAACGCCGGAGATTCAGCCCTGGTCTGCGAAGCCTCGAAACGGCCCTGCGGTGCCGCTGTCTCGGGCCGCTGAGATTCGGGCCGCTGAGCCTCGGACCTCTGCTGTTCGCCGGACCGCTGAGATTCGGAGCGCTGGGCCTCGGGCCGCTGAGGTTCGGGCCGCGCGCCGGGGGTCTGCCCGCCGGACGAGACCCCACCGGACGGAGCGGTGGGCTGCACGGGCCGGTACGGGGAGGTGAAGCGGGCGGTGGCCTCGTGAGCACCTGGCTCGCGAGCACCGGCGACGGGGCCGGACTCCCGAGAGGTGGTCAGAGGCTCGTCGGGCTTCCCCGCCTCGGGCGAGGTCTCCCGCGGCTGGGGCCCGGAGGTGGAGTCGGCGGGCAGGCACGTGGTGCAGGGCGTGAAGCCCTCCTCCAGCGCCTCCTCGTGGGTGAGCTCCTCATGATCCCTGCCGACCAGCTGGCGGCATCCCGCGACGTGATAGCGCTTACGGCCGGGGATGACCAGCACGATCGCCTCGGGGGCCAGGGCGCCCCGCCTCGCCGCAGCGGTGGCGGGCCCGGCCACCGGGCCGCGTCGCGGCTGGGTCGGGGCCACGGGCGCCTGCTGCATCCCGTGCCGCACCATCATCTGCTGTGGCGCCGAAGGATGGTTCGGCACCCCGTGCGGCGCGGGCAGTGGCCCGGCCGGCATCGGTCCCTTCTGGGGAAGGGGCTGAGATGCCCCGGCGTCCCCGCCGGGGAACAACTCGTGGCGGCGCAGCAACGCCCCGATCACCAGGAAGACTGCGGACAGCACGCTGACCGCGATCGACCACATGACCAGAAATGGCTTGGCCAGCACGAACCCCGCGATGAGCAGGACGATGGCCGTGAGTACCAAACCGGCGCTGATAAGGATCACAGAGAGACTCCCGGGTGCGGGTCAAGGGGATGACCCGACACCTTAGCGGCGGTCGTTGTGAGGACCGTCAACACCCTGGAAGGCACCGGAGTGCTGCGAGGGGTCACCGCCGAACGGGTTGGGCGCGCTCTGGAGGGTCGGCTGACCGCCCTGAGCCACCGCGTGGGACATCGCCGGAGGCCCGCTCACGATCGGGAATCCGCCGCTGCCCTCGGCAGCCACGTTCAGCTCCGCGAGCTGGTTCTCCAGGTACAGCTTCAGGCGACTGCGATACTCGCGCTCGAAGCTGCGAAGCTCCTCGACCTTGCGCTCAAGCTCGTCGCGGGTCTGCACCAGGGAACCCATGGCCTGGCGGTGCCGCTCCTGCGCGTCACGCTCCAGCGTCTCGGCTCGGGCACGCGCGTCACCGATGACCTGCTCGGCCTGGCGACGTGCCTTGCCGAGGATGTCGTCGGCCTCGCGGCGCGCCCGGGTCACCGTCTCGTCCGCCTCCCGGCGGGCGTCGGCGATAGCCTGGTCGGCGGTCTGCTGGGCGAGGGCGAGAACGCGGGCCGCGGTGTCCATGTTGTCCTCGGCCGGAGGCATTCCCATCGCGACGGGAACGGGCTGCTGATGCTGCACCGGCTCGGGAGCGCGCATGGGCTCCGGCTGCTGCTGCATCATCATCTCGGGCTTGGGCTCGGCGATGGGGGCGGGCGCCATGGCCATGCCCATACCGCCGGGGACCTTGCCCCGCAGGCACTCCGCCAGCTTGGCGCGGAGCTCCTCGTTCTCCTGAATGAGACGGTCCAACTCGGACTCGACCTCATCGAGGAAGGCGTCTACCTCTTCCTCGTCGTAACCCGGCCGAAGGCGGGTCGTACTGAATTGCTTGTTCCGCACATCGGCGGGTGTCAGCGGCATTTCGGTCTCCTTGGCGCGCTTGGAGTCTGTCCGGGGGGACGGTACCCGATCAACGAAGCGCGGACACGAGTTGGATCAAGACCAAGACCACAATGAACAGCACTGTGAAGCTTAGGTCAAAGGCCACCGTACCCAACCGGAGTGGTGGAATGAAACGGCGGAGGAACTTGAGAGGTGGGTCGGTCACCGTGTATACGGCTTCCGCCAGCACCAGGACGATGCCGGTGGGGCGCCACTGGCGCGCGAACGCCTGCACCGTCTCGAAGATCATTCTGCCGATCAGCAGGACGAGGTAGATGGACAGGACGAAGACCAAGATCCCGCTAACGATCCCCACGGTCCGTGCCCGCCTCCACTTCGCTCTGCCGTCCTCTGGCCCGTCGGGACCTGTTAGGCCGGTCACTGTTCATGATGGAACTCTAGCTCTGGTTGAAGAATCCGCGTTCCGCGATTCGAGCCTTGTCCTCGGCGGTCACCTCGACATTGGCTGGGGACAACAGGAACACCTTGTTCGTAACACGTTCGATGCTGCCGTGTAGGCCAAAGACGAGACCTGCCGCGAAATCAACGAGCCGCTTGGCGTCACTGTCAACCATCTCGGTCAGATTCATGATGACCGGGGTGCCGTCACGGAAGTGCTCGCCGATGGTCCGCGCCTCGTTGTACGTGCGGGGATGCAGGGTGGTGATGCGCGCCAGATCGGTCGTACGGCGCTCCAGAAGGGCCGTCGCGGGCCTCGGGGCGGGGACGCCGGAGTCGGTGTCGTCCTGGAGGTCGTGGACCGTGCCAGGCCGTTCGTCGCCCTCGCGGCGCGCGTCGTCGAACTCCTCGTACTCGTCGTCGGGGTAGCTGTCGTATCTCTCGTAGCGGTCGTCCTCAACAAGACCGAGGTAGACCGCCATCTTGCGCATCGCGCCGGCCATCGCTACTTCTTCCTCCGTCTTACTTCAGATGTGCCCCAGGGGGCCAGCCCGACCGCCCTGAGCTCACCACCGTTCGACCGCTGTCCGGACACGTGGACGCCAAGGTCCACTTGAAGGGACATTACCTGACGAAGGGCTTCCTGCGACCGAGCAACGCCGTACCAACACGCAGGTGTGTCGCACCGTTGGCAATAGCCTGGGATATATCCCCACTCATCCCCGCCGAGATGACACCGGCGCCGGGGTGAGCCCTCCGGACGGACCTCGCGATCTCCCTCAGCCTCGCGAACGCCCTGCCCGGCTCCTCTCCCAATGGCGCGACCGCCATCACCCCGCCCAGCTCAAGCCCCTCAGCTCCGGCGACGGCGTCGGCCAGGGCCTCCACCTCCTCGGGCCGCGCACCGCCCCGCGCGGGGTCGCCGTCGAGCGCGACCTGCACCAGGCAGGTGACCGGGCGTCCCGCCGCGAGCGCCTCCCGGCTGAGCGCGGCCACCAGGCGCGGGCGGTCGACCGAGTGGACGACGTCCGCGTACCCGACCACCGAGCGGACCTTGTTGGTCTGCAACTGGCCGACGAAGTGCCAGCGGAGATCGATGTCGGCGCATTCGCGCGCCTTGGCGGAGGCCTCCTGGTCGCGGTTCTCCCCGACGTCGGTGATCCCGAGTTCGGCCAGGAGCCGCACGTCGGAGGCGGGATAGGTCTTGCTCACCGCGATGAGCGTCAGCTCCTCGCGGTGACGGCCGGCGGCCCGGCAGGCTTGGGCGATCTCCGCCTCCACCCGGGCCAGCCCGGCCGCGATCTCATCACGTCGTGTTGTTTCCGTCACATCTCCGCCGCTCGGACGTCGGCAAACCGGCGGAGCCCATTCTTCCCGGCACGGCCGGGCGGGTCGTCGCCGCCCCCACCGTGAGAGATGTCACTTCAGGAAGTCGGGGACGTCCAGCTCCTCTTCCTGCTCCTCGAAGATCACCGGTCGGCGCCGGGCCGGGTCGGTGGCCCTGGCGGAGATCGGCGTCGGCTGCGAGGGCTCGGGAGCCGGGCGGGGGATCGACAACGGCGGGGAGTGCGGCTCCTCCGCGCGGTGCGGCTCGGCCTGCTCCGCCGAGGACTGCGCCTGCTGGACCGGGTAGATCTGCTGCTGGGGCGTCGGCTCCGCCGGCGCCGGCTGCGGGGTGGCGACCGGTCGCACCGGAGGGGGCGGCGCGTGCTCCACCCTCGGCTCGGGGCGGGGCTCGGCCTTGACCGTGGGCGCCAGCGGGCGGACCGGCGCCGTCGCGGAGGGCGGGGCGGGGCGCGAGACGGACTGCGGGCGCGCGGCCGGCTGCGGTGCCTGCTTGGGCTCGGGAGCGGGCTCGTCGAACCCGGCCGCGATCACGGTGACACGCACCTCGTCGCCGAGGGCGTCGTCGATGACCGTACCGAAGATGATGTTGGCATCCGGCGCGGCGGCGGTGGAGACGAGCTGGGCCGCCTCGTTGATCTCGAACAGGCCGAGGTCGGAGCCTCCGGCGATCGAGAGCAGCACGCCGTGCGCGCCGTCGATGCTGGCCTCCAGCAGCGGGCTGGAGACGGCCATCTCGGCCGCCGCGACCGAGCGGTCGTCGCCGCGGGCGTGGCCGATGCCCATCAGGGCCGAACCGGCTCCGGACATGACCGACTTCACGTCGGCGAAGTCGAGGTTGATCAGGCCGGGCGTGGTGATCAGGTCGGTGATGCCCTGGACACCGGAGAGCAGCACCTGGTCGGCCGCCTTGAAGGCGTCAAGCACGCTCACCTGCCGGTCGGAGATCGACAGCAGCCGGTCGTTCGGGATCACGATGAGGGTGTCGACCTCCTCGCGGAGGGTCTCGATGCCGGCGTCGGCCTGCATCGCCCTGCGCCGCCCCTCGAAGCTGAACGGCCGGGTCACGACACCGATGGTGAGCGCGCCCAGCGTACGGGCGATGTTGGCCACCACCGGTGCGCCACCGGTGCCCGTGCCACCGCCCTCGCCCGCCGTGACGAAAACCATGTCGGCCCCCTTGAGGACCTCCTCGATCTCCTCACGGTGGTCCTCGGCCGCCTTGCGCCCGACTTCGGGGTTGGCTCCCGCGCCGAGGCCGCGGGTGAGCTCGCGCCCGACGTCGAGTTTGACGTCGGCGTCACTCATCAGCAGCGCCTGGGCGTCGGTATTGATGGCGATGAACTCGACGCCCTTGAGTCCCTCCTCGATCATCCGGTTGACGGCGTTGACTCCGCCTCCGCCGATTCCTACAACCTTGATGACCGCGAGGTAGTTCTGCGGTGCTGCCACGACGAGGGGCCTTTCCGCTCGTTGACTTGCAATTTCATGCGGCACGGGGCCCGTGCCGTCGTTTCCAAAACCCTCACCCTCAAGTTGAGATTTAGCTTTATGTCAACCTGAGGAGTGATACGGACAGTAGGAGTTGCGCTCCTGGCGGGTCAACTAACCGCGCCGCAAGCGTGTCCAGCGTGTCGCGGGCCGTCCTTTTCCGGGAACGCCCGCCATCCGATGAGATCACTTAACCGTCACGACGTCAGGCGAACTGACGTCATAGGTGTCAGCATGACGCTTGAGCAGCGTAACAAGGATCCGCGCCTTGTCTGCGGGGCGGTCGCCGCCACCCCACACGACCGCGCGGCCGTCCTTGAGACGCAGCGAGACCGTCTCCGCCGACGGCGCGAGCACCTCCGCGACCCGGCGGGCGAGATTCTGCGGCAGCGCGGTGATGACCTTGAGCGCCGCCGCGGTCGCAGGATCGGCCGGGCCCGGCCGAGACACCCTCAGCACGGGCAGTGCCGGGGGCGCGACGTTCCTGAGCTCGGTGACGATCCCGTGGCGGTCCATCAGCGCGGACCTGTCACCGACCGGCACCACCGCCACCGGCTCGCGCTCCACGACCTCGACGCGCAGGGTGCCCGGCCAGCCACGGCTCACCGTCACCGACTCCACCTGCGGGATCCTGCCGATCCTGCCCTCGACCTCGGCCACGTCGACGGTGGCTAGTGGCCTGTCCTCGGCCACCTCCGCCGCCTGGCGGATCTGCTCGGCGGACAGGCCCGCGTTGCCCACCACCTGGATCTCCCTCACCCCGAGCACCGGGGAGAAGAACACCAGCCAGGCGGCGATGCCCACCACCCCCACGGTGAGCAGGGCCAGGAAGGCCGACCTCCACACCCCGTTCATCGCCACTCCCCCTCCGGCGACCCGCGCCCGCTGGCGTGGGTCACCGCGCGGCCAGCTCCGCCACGATCCTGGGACCCAGCTCAGTGACGTCGCCCGCTCCCATGGTCAGGACGATGTCACCGGGCCTGGCCCGCTCCGCCACCAGGGCGGGCACGCTGTCGCGGCGGGGGGCGTAGGCCACCCGCTCGGCGGGCAGCGGCACCTTCCCCGCCACCAGCGCCCCCGACACGCCCGGCTCGGGGTCCTCGCGGGCCCCGTAGACGTCCAGGACGATGGCCTCGTCGGCCAGCCCGAGCGCGGTACCGAAATCGTCGGCGAAGAACCTCGTCCGCGAGTACAGGTGCGGCTGGAAGACCGCGATGACCCTGCCGTCGCCGGAGAAGGACGCCACCACGTCCCGCGCCGCGCGCAGGTCGGCGGCGAGCTCGGTCGGGTGGTGGGCGTAGCTGTCGAAGACCGCCACCCCGCCCGCCTCGCCCTTGGCCTCGAAGCGGCGCTTGGCGCCGGTGAAGGCCGCCAGGCCGTCGCGGATCTCGTCGAAGGAGACGCCCAGCTCCCCGGCCACCGCGATCGCGGAGGCGGCGTTGAGCGCGTTGTGGCGGCCCGGCACCGCGAGCCTGACCTCCCCGTGCCCCACGATCGTGAAGGTGATGCCCAGCCCTTCGGGGACGATCCCGTCCACCCGCAGGTCGGCGTCCTCGCTCTCGCCGTAGGTGATCACCTTCAGGCCGCGGGCGCGGGCGATCGGGATGAGCGCGGCGGAGCCGGGGTCGTCGGCGCACACGACCATGGTGGCGGTGACGCGCTCGACGAACCGGGCGAAGCTGTCGTAGACCGCGCGCGGGTCTCCGTAGTTGTCCAGGTGGTCGGGCTCGACGTTGGTCACCACGGCGATGTCGGGGGCGAGCATCAGGAAGGAGCCGTCGCTCTCGTCTGCCTCGGCGACGAACGTACCGCCCGAGCCCTCGTCGGCGCCCAGGCCCGTCGTCACCAGCTGCCCGCCCACGCAGTACGAGGGGTCGGCGCCGCACTTCTGCAGCGCCACGGTGAGCATCGAGGTCGTGGTGGTCTTGCCGTGGGTGCCTGCCAGCGCGACACCGGTCTTGCCCGCCATCACGGAGGCGAGCGCCGCGGCCCTGGGGATGACCCGCAGGCCCTGGCGGAGCGCCTCGCCCAGCTCGGGGTTGGAGTCGCGGATCGCGGTGGAGACCACGACGGTGTCGACGTTCTTGATGTGGGAGGCGGCGTGGCCGATGTGGACCCTCGCTCCCAGATCGCGCAGCTCCGTCACCATGTCCGAGCCCCGCGCGTCACTGCCGGAGACCGGCACTCCCCGCTTGAGCAGGATGCGCGCGATCCCGGACATCCCGGAACCGCCGATCCCGATGAAGTGGACCCGTCCCAGATCGCCGGCCGCGACCGGATCCACCAGCTTGACCAGGCTCATCGGCCGCTCACCCCTCCTCGTTCGCCGCGCGGGCGCGTCCGCGCCGCCTCCGGCCGTCGTCCGTCTCCCGCGGTCTCGCGCCCGCCGCCCCGGCTCCCCTGCGCGCCCATTCAGCCCCTCCCCTGCGCCGCGATCCGCAGCACCTTGCGTGCCAGCGTCACGTCGGCGTCCTTCCTGCCCATCCTGGCGGCCGCCTCGGACATGGTGACCACGCGCTCGGGGTCGGACAGGATGGGCAGCACGCTCTGGATGATCCACTCCGCCGACAGCTCGGCGTCGTCGATCATCACACCGCCGCCGCCCCGCACGATCGGAGTGGCGTTGAGCCGCTGCTCGCCGTTGCCGTGCGGCAGCGGGATGTACGCGGCCGGCAGACCCACGGCCGTCAGTTCGGCGCAGGTCATCGCGCCGCTGCGGCACAGGGCGAAGTCGGCCGCCGCGTAGGCGAGGTCCATCCGGTCGACGTACTGCAGCACGACGTACTGGGGGTCGCCCGGCGGTGGCTCCTCCTCCAGCGTGTTCTTCGGGCCGATGACGTGCAGCACCTGCACCCCGGCCCTGCGCAGCGCGGGGCCGGCCGCCAGGGCCGCCCGGTTGAGCGAGCGTGCCCCCTGGGAACCTCCGGTGACCAGCAGCGTGGGCAGGTCGGCCTCCAGGCCGAACCAGGACCGGGCCTTGTCGCCCATGGACAGCCGGTCCAGGTTGACGATCTCGCGGCGGAGCGGGATCCCGATGTGTTCGGCGCGGCCCAGGGGGGTGTCCGGATGACCGGTGAACACGTGCTCGGTGAGGCGCGCGCCCAGCCGGTTGGCCAGGCCGGGGCGCGGGTTGGCCTCGTGGACCACGATCGGCACGCTGCGCCGCCGCGCCGCCAGGTAGGCGGGGGTGGCCACGTAACCGCCGAAGCCGACCAGGACGTCGGCCTGGACGCGGTCCATGATGCCGGCGGCCGCGTTGACGGCGCCCGCCAGGCGGCCCGGCACGCTCAGGAGCTGGGGCGTCAGGGACCGGGGCAGCGGCACCGCGGGCACCAGTTGCAGCTCGTATCCCCGGGCGGGCACCAGCCTGGTCTCCAGGCCGCGCTCGGTGCCGAGGCAGGTGATCCCGATGTTCGGGTCGAGTTGGCGCAACGCGTCGGCCAGAGCGAGCGCCGGTTCGATATGACCGGCCGTCCCGCCGCCGGCGAGGACCACCCTCATGTCGGTCCTTTCGCTTATCGTCTTCCGCGGCCCGGCCGTCGTTTCCTGGCCGGACCACCCAGGCCAAGCCAGCTTAGGCCCCGCGCCACCGGTCCGGGGCCATGGGCCGCCAGCGCCTCGCGGGCGCCCGGTTCCTGCTTGGCGAACGACAGGAGCATGCCGAGCGCGGCGAGGGTGGGCAGCAGGGCCGATCCGCCGTAGGAGACCAGCGGCAACGGGATGCCGGTGATGGGGAGCACTCCGATGACCGCGCCGATGTTGACGAGCGCCTGACCCACGATCCAGGCGACCGCGGCGGCGGAGGCGAGCCTGACGAACGGGTCCTTGACCCGGGTGGCGACCCGCAGCCCCGCGTAGCCCAGCAGCCCGAACAGGGCCACCGCGACGAGCGTGCCCATCAGGCCGAGCTCCTCGCCGAGGATGGAGAAGATGAAGTCGCTCTCGGCGTGCGGGATCCAGCTCCACTTCTGCCTGCTGGACCCCAGCCCCAGCCCGAACCAGCCGCCGCTGCCGATGGCGATCTGTCCCTGTACGGCCTGGAAGCCCGCCCCCTGGGCGTTGCCCCACGGGTCGAGCCACCCCGCGATCCGCGCCGAGCGGTATCCCTCGGTGCTGATCATGACGATGGTCGCGAGCGCCGTCACCCCGAGGATCCCGCCGAACAGCTTCAGCGGCGCCCCCACCACCCACAGCAGCGACAGGAAGATGAGCATCAGCACCAGCGTGGTGCCGAGGTCGCTGCCCAGCATGACCAGGACGGCCAGGATGGCGGTGCCCGGCATCAGCGGGATGAACAGGCTGCGCCACTCGATCATGCCGTTGCGTGCCTTGCGGGCCAGCAGGTCGGCCCCCCAGAGCATCAGCCCGAGCTTGGCGGGCTCGGACGGCTGCAGGTAGACGGGGCCGAGGTCGATCCAGCGCTGGGCGCCGAGCTGGGAGGTACCGACGAACAGCACCAGCACCAGCCCGAGGACAGAGAGCGCCATCAGCGGGTATCCGGCGAGCCTGAAGAACCTCGGCGGCAGCTGCGCGCAGATCCACATCAGCGGGAGGCCGAGCGCGGCCGAGATCGACTGCTTGAAGAACCAGTAGAAGGGATCGCCCGTCTCCTGCAGCGCCTCGATGCTGGAGGCCGAGAGCACCATCATCAGGCCGAGGACGAGCAGCAGGCCACTGCACCCCAGGATCAGGTAGTACGAGGTCAGCGGCCGGTTGAGCAGCTCACGGAAGGCGGTCAGGTGCTCGCGGAACCCCTCGGGGCGCGCGGGGGCGCCCTGGCGGGCGGGCGCGCCCTCCTGGGTGGTCGCGCTCACGCCGCTCCCCCGTCGTGCCCCTCGGCGAGACGGTGCACGGCCCGGGCGAACGCCTCCCCTCGAGCGGGGTAACCGGCGAACATGTCCAGAGACGCGCCGGCCGGGGCCAGCAGCACGGTGTCTCCGGGGGCGGCGAGCCTCGCGGCTTCGGTGACGACACGGTCCATGACCCCAGTGTCTTGCCCCGCCACCTCCACCACCGGAACATTCCCGGCGTGTCGCGCCAGAGCCTCGCGAATTCGCTCGCGGTCGGCGCCCAGGAGCACCGCGCCGCGCAGCCTGGGCGCGGCACGGCGTACCAGCTCGCCGACGTCGGCGCCCTTCAGCTGTCCTCCGGCGACCCAGACGATCGACGGGTAGGCGGCCAGCGAGGCGGCGGCGGCGTGCGGGTTGGTGGCCTTGGAGTCGTCCACGTAGTCGACCTCGGCGACCCTGGCCACGTGCGCGATCCTGTGGGGGTCGGGAACGAAGGCGAGCAGCCCCTCGCGGACGGCGGCGGTGGGCACCCCGTAGGCCCTGGCGAGGGCCGCGGCGGCGAGCGCGTTCGCCACGTTGTGCGGCGCGAACGGGCGGATGTCGGCGAACGAGGCGAGCTCCTCGGCGCTGCTCGCCGGGTCGGCCACGAACGCCCGGTCCACCAGCAGGTCCTCGACCACGCCGAGCTGGCCGGGCCGGGGCGTGGTGAGGGTGAAGCCCACGCTCCGCGCCGTGGCGCCGTGCCCGGCCGCGCTCTCGTACGGCGCGGCGAGACGGGCCGCCCACTCGTCGTCGGCGTTGTACACGACCGTCCCGGCCCTGGCGAAGATCTCCCCCTTGACGCGGGCGTACTCCTCCATGGAACCGTGCCAGTCGAGGTGGTCGGGCGCCACGTTGAGCACCGCGGCCGCGTACGGGGCGATGCTGGGCGAGCGGTGCAGCTGGAAGCTGGACAGCTCCACCGCCAGCACGTCGCCGGGACCGGCGACGGCCTCCACCACCGGGGTGCCGACGTTGCCGACGGCGAGCGCCCGGTGGCCCGCGGCGAGAAGCATCGAGGTGAGCATGCGCACCGCGGTGGTCTTGCCGTTGGTGCCGGTCAGCGCCAGCCAGGGGGCGGCGCCCTCGCCTCGGAGCCGCCAGGCCAGCTCGACCTCGCCGATCACCTCGATCCCGGCCGCCGCGGCGGCGGCGAGCAGCGGGTGGTGCGGCGGCCAGCCGGTGGTGACGATGAGGGAGGTGCCCTCGGGCGGCTCGACGGGCTCGCCGAAGCGCACCTCGACGCCGAGCGCGGTCAGCTCCCCCGCGACCGCCCTGGCCCGCTCGCCGTCCCTGCCCTCCAGGACGACCACCTTCTCGCCGCGCCCGGCCATCGCGCGGGCCACGGCGGTGCCCGAGACCCCCAGCCCCGCGACGCAGATCACGCGCCCTCCCCTGCCACGCTCGTCCGTACGCTCACAGCCTGGGCATCCATTCCACGTAGAAGATCCCCAGCCCGGCGGCGGAGCACAGGGCGGCGATCAGCCAGAAGCGGACCACGATGGTCGTCTCGGCCCAGCCCTTCAACTCGAAGTGGTGCTGGAGCGGCGCCATCCTGAAGACCCGTTTTCCGGTCATCTTGAAGAAGCCGACCTGGATGATCACCGACATGGTGATGAGCACGCACATCCCGGCGAGGATGATCAGCAGCAGCTGGGTCCTGGTGGTGATGGCCAGACCGGCGATCACACCGCCCAGGGCGAGCGAGCCGGTGTCACCCATGAAGATCTTCGCGGGCGGGGCGTTCCACCACAGGAACCCGACCAGCGCGCCGAGCACCGCGGCGGCGACCACCGCCAGATCCAGCGGGTCGCGGACCCAGTAGCAGTTGGGTCCGAGCTGGCTGGTGCAGCTGTTGCGCAGCTGCCAGTTGCCGATCAGCACGTACGAGGCGAGCACCACGCCGGTGGCGCCGCTGGCGAGGCCGTCGAGACCGTCGGTGAGGTTCACCGCGTTGGAGAAGCCGACGATCATGATCAGCACCCAGATGGTGAAGCCGATGAGGCCGATGGAGGGGCCGAAGTCCCTCAGGAACGACAGGCGCGTCTCGGCCGGGGTGATCTGGTAGGAGTTGGGGAAACGGGTCACCAGGACCGCGAAGACCGCGCCCACGATGAGCTGGCCCAGCGCCTTGGCGCCGCTCCGCAGACCGAGGCTGCGCTGCTTGTAGATCTTGATGAAGTCGTCGAGGAAGCCGACCGCGCCCAGTCCCGTCATCAGGAACAGCACGAGGACGGCGGAGACCGTGGGGGGCGTGAAGCTGTACAGGTGGGCGCAGGCGAAGCCGACCAGCGCGGCGATCACGATCACGGTGCCGCCCATGGTGGGGGTTCCGCGCTTGTCGTGGTGGCCGGAGGGTCCCTCCTCCCGGATGCTCTGCCCGTAGCCGCGCCGGGAGAACAGGCGGATCGCCAGCGGCGTGCCCAGCATGGACAGCAGCAGGCTGACCGCCGCCGCGACGAGGATCTCCCTCATCGGCGGTCACCCCCGAGCAGCGCCGCGGCCACGCGTTCGAGGCCCGCGGCGCGCGGTCCCTTGATCAGTACGACGTCGCCGGGGGCGAGCAGTGCCGCCAGCTCCGCGCCCGCCTGGGCCGCGTCGGCGGCGTGCGAGATCCGGGTGGCGACAGCGGCGGCATCAGGCTCGGCGGTCTCGCCGAACGCGGAGAGCGGGGAGAGCGAGTTGTCGCCCGGTGGTCCCCCCGCCCCGTGCGGCGTCGCTCCCGCGTGCGCGACGACGCGGACGCCGCTCTCCCGCGCGGCCCGTACGGCGGCCTCCGCCCCTGCCAGGACCGGATCCGCGTCGGGGCCGACGACGAACAGGCCCGCCAGGCCCGCGCCCCCTGCCAGGCGTCCCAGCCCTTCGTTGAGCGTGGCGCTCTCGTCACCGAGTTCGCGCAGGGCGGCGATGACCGCGAAGCGACGGCGGCCGCCCGCGAGCACGTCCAGGGTGCCGAAGGCGGCCCGCATGGAGTCGGGGTTGGCGTTGTAGGCGTCGTTGATCACGGTCACGCCGTCCGCGCGGTCGGTGACCTCCATCCGCCAGCGGCTGCGAGGCTCGGCCTCGGACAGCTCCTCGGCGATGGTGGCGACCGGCAGGCCCAGCTCGTAGGCGGCCGCCGCGGCGGCGAGCGCGTTCTCCACCGCGTGCTCGCCGTACAGGCGCAGGCCGACCGGGGCGGCACCCGAGGGGGTGCGCAGCGTGAAGGAGGCGCGGCCGCGCTCGTCGACGGTCACGTTCTCGGCCCGCACGGTCGCGTCCTCGCCCCGGCCGTACCAGGTGACGCGGGCACCGGTGCGCCCGGCCATCGAGGCCACCAGCGGGTCGTCGGCGTTGAGCACGGCCACGCCGTCGGCGGGCAGCGCCTCGACCAGCTCGCCCTTCGCCCTCGCGATCTCCTCCTTGCCGCCGAAGACGCCCAGGTGGGCGGTGCCGACGTTGAGGACCACGCCGATCCTCGGCGGGGCGACGCGGGCCAGGTGGGCGATGTGCCCAGCGTTCCTCGCGCCGAGTTCCAGCACCAGGTAGCGGGTGTCCTCGCAGGACTTCAGCACGGTCAGCGGGTGGCCGATCTCGTTGTTGAACGAGCCGGCCGTGGCGACCGTCGGGCCGATCCTCGCGGTGAGCCTGGCGAGCAGGTCCTTGGTGGTGGTCTTGCCCGCCGAGCCGGTGATGCCGATGACCGTGGTCGCCGGCAGTGCCGCGCAGACGGCGGTGGCCAGGCCCGTCATGGCGGCCACGGTGTCACCGACGATGACGGCGGGGGCGTCGACCGGCCGGGAGGCCAGCACGGCGACCGCCCCGGCCGCGACGGCCTGGGCTGCGAAGTCGTGCCCGTCGACCCGTTCGCCCTTGATCGCGACGAACAGCGACCCCGGTTCGACGGCGCGGGAGTCGGTGACGACCGGGCCGCGCACCACCGCGCGTGGGTCGGCCATGCCCGCGAGGGCCCCCGAGGTGATCTCGGCGATCCTGGCCAGCGGCAACGGGATCATGATGCGTCTTCCCTACTCTCCATACGTGCTTCGGCGCCCGGTGCGGTTCCTGCGCCTGACGATCGCGTCGGCCACGACCTGCCTGTCGTCGAAAGGAAGCACCTGGTCGCCGACGTACTGGCCCTGCTCGTGGCCCTTGCCGGCCACGACGACGACGTCACCGAGACCCGCCCGGCCGATGGCCAGGTCGATGGCCGCGGCGCGGTCCGGCTCAATGATCACATGCGCGCGCCCGTCCTGGGGCACGCCGAGAACTCCGTCCATCATCTCCGCGAGGATCCGCAGGGGATCCTCAGAGCGGGGGTTGTCGCTGGTGAGAATAGCCACATCTGCCAGCCTTGCGGCGGCTTCTCCCATCATTGGGCGTTTACTACGGTCACGGTCACCTCCGCAGCCGAGCACGATGATGAGTTCGCCCTCGGTGACCTCGCGCAGCGAGCGCAGGACCGACTCGACCGCGCCGGGCTTGTGCGAGTAGTCGACGATGGCCTGGAAGTCCTCGCCGCCGGGAACCCGCTCCATCCTGCCGGGAACTCCCGTCAGCGTACCGACGCCCGCCACCGCGGCCCGCAGCGGCACACCCGCCTCCACCAGCGCGACGATCGCGCCCAGGGCGTTGGACACGTTGAAGGGCCCCGGCAGGGCGACCGAGGCGGCCTCCTCGACGCCTCCCGGCCCCACGACCGTGAAGGTGCTGCCCTCGGGGCCCAGCCGCACGCCGGTGGCCCGCCAGTCGGCCTCCAGGGCGCCCTCGGCGGAGAAGGTGGTCATCGGGATCTTCGCGATGCCCACGAGCTCACGTCCGTGCGGATCGTCGAGGTTGACGACCCCCACGCGGCTCATCTCGGGGGTGAACAGTCTGGCCTTCGTCGCGAAGTAGTCGTCGAGGTCACGGTGGAAGTCGAGGTGGTCCTGGGACAGGTTGGTGAACAGCGCCACGTCGTAGAACACCCCGTCGACCCGGCCGAGCGCCAGCGCGTGGCTGGAGACCTCCATCGCCGCGGCGGTGACGCCCCGCTCGCGCATCAGGGCGAACAGGCCCTGCAGGTCGCTCGCCTCGGGCGTGGTGAGCTTCGGCGCGAAGCGCAGCTCACCGGCGTGGATCTCCACCCCCCCGATGAGCCCGGGACTGTGCCCGGCGGCCCGCAGCCCGGCCTCCAGCATGAAGGTGACCGTGGACTTGCCGCTGGTGCCGGTGACTCCGACGACCATGACGTCCGCCACGGGATTGCCGTACACCCAGGCGGAGACCTGCCCGAGCAGGGCGCGCGGGTCGGGCACGACGAGGACCGGGAGGCCGGTCGCGACCGCGGCCTCCCTCCCCGCCTCGTCGGTCAGGATCGCGCTGGCACCCGCGGCGAGGGCCTGGGCGGAGAAGTCGGCCCCGTGGACCGAGGCCCCCGGCAGCGCGACGTAGAGATCTCCCCGGCACACCCGGCGCGAGTCGATGGTGATCCCGGACACCGCGGCAAGCGGGGCTCGCGACGTGCCCGAGGGCGCGCCGATGAGGCTCGCCAGCCCCGAGAGCGGACGGGGTGAACTGGTTGAGGGTCGCATTGACGACGGGGGACGCACGGCGAGAGCGTACCTTCACTCGTCACTCTCCGGCGCGTATCCGCACCGGAGACGGCTTGGTTCCGGTCGGCGGGATCTTCCCGCTCTTCAACGCGAACGTCATCACCTTCTTGAAGACCGGCGCGGCGATCTCCCCACCGTAGTGGCCCTCCTTGGGGTCCTGAAGGACCGCCAGGACGACGAGGCGGGGCTTGTCCGCGGGAGCGAAACCAACGAAAGTCGCGGTATAACCGCAATAACCCTGACATCTGGTGTCGTAGCGCATCGCGGTTCCTGTCTTGCCCGCCACCCGGTAGCCGTCGATCGCGGCGAGGTTGCCGGTGCCCTCCTCGCTCACGGCGGCCTCCAGCATGGTCGCGATCTCCCGCGCCGTACGCTCGCCGACCACCCGGGTCTGCTTGCCCGGCGGCGACGGCGTGAACGCGCCGTTCTCCCCGGTGGTGCCGGCCACGATCCGCGGGGTGACACGCACCCCGCCGTTGGCGATGGTCTGGTACACGCTCGCCGTCTGGAGCGCCGTCACCGAGACCCCCTGGCCGTACGCGATCGTGCAGCGCTGGCTACCCGACCAGCTCTTCCAGTCGGGCAGGAGCCCGGCCTCCTCCCCCGGCAACTCCGAGCCCGGCTTCGCGCCGAACCCGAAGCGCTGGAGCATCGAGTGGAGCTTCTCGTCGCCGATCTTCTGGGTGGCGAGGATCGTGCCCACGTTGCTGGAGGTCGCCACGATGCCCGAGAAGGTCAGGCGCTCGGTGGGGTGCGGGTGGGAGTCCTTCAGCACCTGGTCGGCGCACCTGATCTGGTCGGCGACCGTGAACAGGGTCTCCGGCCGCACGGCTCCCGACTCCAGGGCCGCCGCCGCGGTGATGACCTTGTTGGTGCTGCCCGGCTCGAACACGTCCGTGACCGACCGGTTGACCCGGTCGGCGCCGGGAGAGTTCATCCAGTTCTTCAGGTCGAGCTCGGGCGCGTTGGCCATGGCGATCACCCTGCCGGTCCGCGTGTCCATCACGATGGCGCTGCCGGTGCGCGCCCCGGTCGCCTTGACCTGCTCGGCGATCGCCTTCTGTGCGGCCCACTGGACGTCGCGGTCGATGGTCAGACGCACGTCCCTGCCCTCGACGGGCGCCCGGACGGTGCTGCGGGTCATCGGGATGCGCTGCCCCCTGGCACCCGTCTCGATGATCTGCTCTCCGTCGCGGCCCGCGAGCAGCTTGTCGTAGGTGCTCTCCAGCCCGGCCAGGCCGGTGCCGTCCGTGCCGACGAAGCCCAGCAGGGTGCCCGCCAGGTCGCCGCCGGGGTAGTCGCGCCGGTAGCGGTGCTTGCTACCGACGCCCTTGAGGTCGTACGCCATGATCCGCTGGGCGAGCGGCGGGTCGACGGCCGCGGCGAGCTGCTGGTAGTGACTGGTGCTCTGGGCCAGCTTGGCGGCGATCGACTCCTTGGGCGTGCCCAGCTCCTTGGCCAGGATCGTGGCCACCCGGTCGCGCTGGCTCTCGGAGACCTGGGAGGGGTCCACGAAGATCTCGCGGGCCTCCAGGGTGAGCGCGAGCTCGTGACCGTTCACGTCGGTGATCGACCCTCGCCTCGCGGGCAGCTTCTCGCCCTGGACGCGCTGCTTGGCCGCCTCCGCGGTGTAGACCTTCGAGTCGAGGCCCTGGAGCTGGATGAGCCGCCCCGCGAAGATGGACAGCACGAAGGTCATCGCCATCAGGCCGATACCGATGCGCCTGCGGGGGTTGCCCAGGCGCAGCACCGCCGACGGGCGCGCCGGAGGCCGCGGCGGCCTGCCACCGCCGCCGCGTGTGGTCGTGCGGGTGTGCTCGTGATCCCCTGGCCGCTCGCCCCCGCGCCTCGGCGCGGACCGCACCCAGCCCAGCGGGTCCGGCGGTCCTTCCGCCCGTGAGGACCGCACCGGTCCACGCGGAGCCTCGGCTCCCGGAGACCTGCGCGGCGCCTCGGGCCCCGAGGACCTACGCGGGACCTCGGCCCCCGGCGGCCTGCCGGGGCGGGGGGTGGAGGTCCTGCCCGGCGCCTCGGGGCGGCCGGATCTGCCGGAAGCCCTCGGGGCTCCCGAGGCGCCGGGGACGCCGGGGACGCCGGGGACGCCGGGGACACTGCGGATGCCGGGGGCGCCCTTGCCGTCCGGCCGTCCTTGCCGACCAGAGCCGTCGGGAGCGGGCGGCCGTGCGCCGGAACCGGTCCTGCCGGTGGGAGTGGGCCTGCCCGGGGCTCCCGGCCTGCCGGAGGCGCCGGCGGCCGACGGCCTCGACGGGGAGCCCGGTCTACCACCCTTGGCCGATCTACCGGACTTGCCGGAGCCTTCCGGTGCCGGTGACCCGCCGGACGATCCTGCCCTGCCGGAACCACCGGAGGAACCCCCACGACCGGAACCTCCGGAGGAACCCCCGCGACCCGAACCACCGGAGGAACCCGTACGGCCGGAACCGGCAGGGGAGCCCGCACGGCCGGAACCCCCGGAGGAACTCCCGCGACCCGAACCGCCTGCCCCCTGCTTACCCGAGGCCGGAGGTCTGCGCGGGGGGGCCGGCTCGCGAGGGCCGTCGGGAACGCCGGGAGCGCCGGAAGGCCCGGCGTCACCGGAACCGGGCCTGCGCGGCTTACCGGAAGCGTCCGGGGAACCGCCCGGTCTGGCCGCGCGGCCGGGACCGCCGGGAGAACGGCGGCCCGCCCCTCCTGCCGGTCCTCCCCCGAAGCCCCCGCGGCCCTGTCCGGGACCGGGCCCCCCGGTCTCCCTCACCGGCCCGTGCCCGGCACTCGCTCCTGCCCCGCGGGTTTGGCGGCGTCGTCGGCGCCCCCGACGGCGGGCTTGTCGGGGTCGATGACGCGCGCGGTGTCCCAGTCGGGACCCAGCCCTTGGAGTTCGTTGTTCCTCGCCACCGCTTCCGGCATCTCCTGCCGCATGATCGCGCTCTGCTTGCTCTCCTTCGCGATGCGCAGGTCACTGATCTCCTTGCGCAGCCCGTTGGCCCTGAAGGAGTCCTGGGCGAGCACGGCGTTCAGCAGCAGCAGGCTGATCAGCCCGCCGCAGAGCAGGCCGACCACGAGCAGCAGGAAAGGAGTCCTCGGCGGCCTGGCGCGGCGGGCCGCGGGGGACCCTGGAGCCCCTGGAGCCACGGCCTTGACCTGCGCGGCCGGAGCGGTGGCGGGCGCAGGCCTGGCCGGCTTGGTCCCGTATCCCTGCGGCACCGCGCGGGGGACACGCACGGGGCGTGCGCCGCGGCTGGGCGCGGCGCGTCGGACGTCTGTCTCACTCCTCGTCAACTGCCTCACGGATCCTCTCTGCCGCCCGACACCGGGCGGAGGCCGCCCGCGGGTTGCGGGCCACCTCCTCTTCGCTCGGAAGCTCGGCTCCCCTTGTCAGGAGCGCGAACCGCGGCTGGTGAGCCGGCAGCGGGACGGGGAGGCCGACAGGGCCGGTGTCCCTGGTCCGCGCGGTGATGACCTGCTTCGTCAGCCGGTCCTCAAGGGAGTGGTACGCGAGCACGACGACGCGCCCGCCCAGCGTCAATGCGTCGAGCGCGGCCGGGAGCGCGCGTTCCAGTGCTGTCAACTCCGCGTTCACCTCGATCCGCAACGCCTGGAAAGTCCTTTTGGCGGGGTTGCCCCCGGTCCTGCGGGTAGCGGCCGGGATCGCCGTCCTGACGATCTCCGCAAGCCGCTTGGTAGACGTTATGGCCTCTCTGGCCCTTTCCTTGATGATTAAGTGCGCGACACGCGGGGCGAATCGTTCTTCTCCGTAATCCCGCAGGATCCGGATCAGCTCGGCGGCCGGGTAGGTGTTGACCACGACCTCTGCCGTCAGCTCCTCGTCGCGGTCCATTCGCATGTCCAGCGGCGCGTCGTAGGAGTAGGCGAAACCGCGCTCGGCCTCGTCCAGCTGCGGGGAGGAGACGCCCAGGTCGAACAGCGCGGCGTCGACGCGGGGACGGCCCACCTCGGCCAGCACCTCGGGAAGCTCGTCGGAGACCGCGCGGACCAGCGTGATCCGCTCGGCGTACGGGGCGAGCCTGGCGGTGGAGCGCTCGATGGCGGTGGGGTCGCGGTCGATCCCGATCAGGTGGAGCGAGGGATGCGCGGCCAGCAGGGCCTCGGCGTGACCGCCGAGCCCGAGGTTGGCGTCGACGAGCACGGGGGCGGGGCGGGCGAGCGCCGGAGCGAGCAACTCCAGCACCCGGTCGAGCATGACGGGGACGTGACCCCCGGCCGTCTGGAGATCATGGTTGTGGTTCTCGGCGCGCATGAAGCGCAACCCCCCTCTTTCCCGCCTCGTCCCGTGGACGCGCGGCGGACGCTCACCGGTGTCTTGAAAACAGGCCCCCACCCCCGGGGCCGTCCGGCCAGGTCCCCATCCGCACCCGCGTGTCCACCCGTCACCTGACACCGGGGAAGGTGCATCAGCTGACGGACAGGTGGTTGCGGGTGGAGACCTCGCCGAACGACGTTTTACCGATGAGTCGACCGTGGAATCACAGAATCCCTGGCAGCACCTCCTCCGACAGATCGGCGAAAGCCTGCTCTTGGTCGGCCAGATAGGCGCTCCAGGCGTCCGCGTCCCAGATCTCCAACCGGGTGTTGGCTCCGATGACCACGCAGTCGCGGCGCAGGCTGGCGTATTCGCGCAGAGGTTGCGGAACGGTGATCCGGCCCTGCTTGTCGGCGACCTCGTCGGATGCACTGGCGAAGAGGACGCGGCTGTAGTCGCGGACCGCCTTGGCGGTCACCGGCGCGGTGCGCAGAGCCTCGGTTATGCGCTGAAACTCCTCTACGGGAAAGACGTAGAGGCAGCGCTCCTGGCCTTTGGTGATCACCAGACCCTCCGCCAGCTCCTCGCGGTACTTCGCCGGCAGGAACAGCCGTCCCTTGTCATCAAGACGTGGGTGGTGGGTGCCGAGGAACACCGGCCTCACCTCCCGTGCCCAGCGGAGCGCCAGGCGTCGCAGCCCTGCCCTCCACTGCGCACCACCATACTCCACTTCTCTCCACCGTCAACTGATTCCACGCCTCTTCACGACGGGTTTCGCCGACATTTCCCCAGTTCAAATGGGGTGGTGCGGAGTGGAGGGGGTAAGCGGCCCCTCGTACGCCACGGGCGTGTCGAGTAAGGCCGCCAAATAGACTAAGGATCATGAAATAAGTCGGATCGCGGCAAAGAATGATGGAAGGCGGGGGTCCTCGCACCGTTCCGGAATCGGCGCACCCGGACACGTGATCGCGACGACCACATCGCCTGCTATGACCGTTTACCCGGAATCAGCCCTGATGACCACATAAAGTCGCCGTGGGAACGTATGGCGCCGTAGTGTCGGCAGGCAGAATGAGTTACGGGATCGCAAAGATTCCGCAACGGTAACCCCTCGGCGCACAACCGCCGCACCCTCATGGAGGCCTGGTGGCAGTAACACATGACGTCTCACCACAGCTCGATGATCTTGTGGTCACCGCTCACCGGATTCGCGAGTCGATCGAATCGGTGATCGAGGGCAAGAGCGACGTCGTCCGCCTGACCTTGACCGTACTACTCGCCGAGGGACACCTCCTTATCGAGGACGTGCCCGGAGTCGGCAAGACCATGCTCGCCAAGGCGCTGGCGCGGTCCATCGACTGCCCGGTGCGCCGTGTGCAGTTCACCCCCGACCTGCTACCGAGCGACATCACCGGGGTGAGCGCCTACAACCAGCAGACCAGGGAGTTCGAGTTCAAGCCTGGCCCGGTCTTCGCCAACATCGTGGTCGGTGACGAGATCAACCGGGCCTCGCCGAAGACCCAGTCGGCGCTGCTGGAGTGCATGGAGGAGCACCAGGTCACCGTCGACGGCGCGACCTACCGCCTGGACTCCCCCTTCATGGTGATCGCGACACAGAACCCGATCGAGATGGAGGGCACCTATCCCCTTCCCGAGGCACAGCGTGACCGGTTCACCGCCCGGATCGCGATGGGCTACCCCGCGCCCTCCGCGGAGCTGGAAATGCTCGACGTGCACGGCGCGGCCTCCCCGCTGGACAAGCTGGAGCCGGTAGCCACCACCGAGGAGGTGAAGGCCCTGATCGAGGCGGTGCGCGGGGTCTACGTCTCCCAGCCGATCAAGAAATACGCGATCGACCTGGTGACCGCCACCCGTCAGTCCCCCGACCTGAGGCTGGGCGCCTCCCCCCGCTCGACCTTGCAGCTGGTCAGGGCAGCGCGGGCGCACGCCGCACTCGCGGGCCGCGACTACGTCATCCCCGACGACCTTCAGGATTTGTGCGCCCCCGTGCTCGCGCACCGGCTGCTGCCCAGCATCGAGGCCCAGGGGCAGCGCCGCCCACCCGAGCAGGTGATCGCCGACCTGGTCCGCCGGGTGCCCGTGCCCGAGGCCCAGGCCCGGTGACCTCTGGCCTCAAGGCGCTCACCGCCCGCGGCCGGTCCTTCCTCGCGTCCGGCGTCGCGGCGCTGTTGTGCGCTTTCATCCTCGGCGAGCACGACCTGCTCAGGATCGGCGTGCTGATCGTCTCGCTGCCGCTGCTCGCGGCCCTGGTGGTCGCCCGCACCCGTTACCGGCTGAGCTGCGCCCGGCGCCTGGACCCGCCCAGGACCGAGGTGGGCAGCGAGGCCACCGTGACGCTGCGGCTGGAGAACATCACCCGGCTGCCGACCGGTCTGCTGATGATCGAGGACACCGTTCCCTACGCCCTCGGCGCCCGGCCCAGGTTCGTGCTGGACCGGGTGGAGGCGCAGGGCATCCGGGAGATCGACTACCGGGTCCGCTCCGACCTTCGCGGGCGCTTCACCATCGGGCCGCTCTCCATCCGGATCAGCGACCCCTTCGGCCTGGTCGAGCTGACCAGGTCGTTCACCATCACCGACACGCTCATGGTGACGCCTCAGGTGGTGGCGTTGCCCCATGTACGCCTGTCCGGTGAGTGGACGGGCGGGGGCGACAGCCGTACGAGAAGCGTCGCGGCCGCGGGAGACGACGACGTCGCGCCACGCGAGTACCGTCAGGGCGACGACCTGCGTCGCGTCCACTGGCGCTCGACCGCCAGGCACGGCGAGCTGATGGTGCGGCGCGAGGAGCAGCAGTGGCAGAGCAGGGGCGCGCTGCTGCTGGACACCCGGCGCTACGCCCACCGGGGCGAGGGCCCGCGCTCGTCGTTCGAGGCGGCGGTCTCGGCCGCGGCCTCCATCGGCGTACACCTCGCCCACGAGGGTCTCGGCCTGCGCCTGGTCACCGACCAGGGAGCCGAGCAGCTCACCGACAGCGGGCTGAGCCTGTCGCTGCTGGACACCCTGGCCGTCGTGCGGACCAGCACGGCACGGTCACTGGAGTACGGCGTCGGCGCGCTGCGGCAGGGGGGCGGCGACGGCCTGATCGTCGCCGTGCTCGGCAAGATGGACCTCGACCAGGCCCAGGAGCTGGCCAGGGTCAGGCACGGCAACATGACCGGCGTGGCCGTGCTGCTGGACGTCGAGGGCTGGGAGAATCCCGAACTGGGCGAGGACGAGGAGTTCCGGGCGGTGCGCTCGGTGCTCACAGGAACGGGCTGGCGCGTGGTAGGGCTGCCCGCCGGTACCTCCGTCGCGAGCGTCTGGCAGGACGTCGCGCAACGCGGACGATTCGCGGCCGGCAGGAGTGGCTCATGAGACTTTCCATCGCGTCGGGCACGGCCACGGGAGCGGTCGCGCTCGGGCTCTACCCGCTCTTCCAGGGCGGTGCCTGGTTCTGGTCGAGCCTGGGCGCCATCCTGGTCGTGACCGGGGTCGGCATGCTGGCCGGCCACCACACGCTGCCCGGCTGGCTGGCGCCGCCCGTGCAGGTGTTCGCGGTGTTCCTCTATCTCACGGCGGTGTTCGCCGGGGACGAGGCGTGGGCGAGGGTGTTTCCCACCTGGGACTCGCTCGCCAGGCTGGACGAGTTGCTGACGACGGGCTTCGCCGACATTCAGCGGTTCGCCGCTCCCGTGCCCGACAGCACCGGCATCGTCCTGCTCACCTGCGGCGGTGTCGGCCTGATCGCCGTCCTGGTGGACCTGCTCGCCGCGCGGCTGCGCAGGGCGGCGCTCACCGGGCTGCCGCTGCTGGCGCTGTTCACGGTCCCGGCCGCGGTGATCGTCGAGCCGATCAGCTGGCCGGCGTTCATCATCGGTGCTCTGGGCTACCTGGGGATCCTCGTCGCCGACGGACGGGAACGGGTCGGCCAATGGGGCCGCGCGGTGCTGGTGCGCCGCACGTCGGCCTTCACCGCCACCCGGCCGAGCCCCGCCGACACCGGGCCGCTGCGGCTCTCCGGCAAGCGCATCGGCTTCACCGCGATCGCGCTCGCCGTCCTGCTGCCCGCGCTGCTGCCCACTCTTGAGCCCGACCCGCTGTTCGCGTTCGGTGTGGGCAACGGCAGAGGCGGCGGCGGCAACTCGATCAGCATCCCGAACCCCATGGTCAACCTGCGCGGCCAGCTGTCGCTGCCGGAGAACTCCACCGTCCTGACCTACCAGGCCAGCGACAGCACGCCGCGCTACCTGAGGATGTACTCGCTCGACGTCTTCGACGGCGAGCAGTGGACGATGTCGGAGCCCAGGGGCCGCCCCGAGGACCGGACCTCGGAGGCGCCGATGCCACCGCCTCCCGGTCAGGACGCGAACGTGCCCGTCACGCCCGCGACCGTCACCGTCACGGTGAGCCCGCAGGTCAGGAGACTGAGCTTCCTCCCCCTGCCCTACCCGGTGTCCAAGGTCACGGTGGCGGGCGACTGGCGTCCCGACCGCGACACGCTCATGGTCTTCTCCACGCGGAACACCGCGGGGGGCCTCACCTACCAGGCCCTCACCGCCGAGCCCGAGGCCACGGCGGACAGGCTCAAGGCGGCATCCCCGCCCGCCACGGCGATCAGGGATCGATACCTGACGCTGCCGGAAAACCTGCCCGAGGAGATCAGGCAGCTCGCCCTCAGGGAGACCAAGCAGGATGCCGGCCCGTACGAGCAGGCGATCCAGCTGCAGGAGTTCTTCACCAAGACCGGCGGGTTCACCTACAGTCTGGCCACCCAGGGGCACGACGGCCCGGCGTTGACGGACTTCCTCATCCGCAACAGGACCGGCTACTGCGAGCAGTTCGCCGCGTCCATGGCGGTGCTGGCACGCGTCCTGGGCATCCCCTCCAGGGTCGCCATCGGTTACACCGGGGGCAGCGTCACCTCCGAGGGGTGGCAGGTGCGCACCCACGACTCGCACGCCTGGCCCGAGCTGTACTTCGAGGGCGTCGGGTGGCTCCGCTTCGAGCCCACCCCGGCGGGCGGAGCGGGTCAGGGCAGCGCGACGGTGCCGTCCTACACCCGCCCCGAGGTGGCGCCGGCCACCCCCGACGAGCCGAGCGCGGCACCGTCGTCGGCCCCCGACGACTCCGACTCGCCCACCGGCGCGGCGAACGACCGCCGCCGCGAGCAACTCGACCGGGACTCCGGTGGCGCGCTGATCCCGGTGGACGAGGGAATGCCGCCGGCCGCGAAGATCGGCATCGGGGTCGCGATCGCGCTTCTGGTCGCGCTGATCCCCGCGCTGATCCGCTGGCAGCTGCGGGCCCGCCGAGACAGGTCCTACTCACGGCCGACGAGGGGTCCCGCGGGCGAGGGTTCGGCCGTCCCCGATCCCACCGCCGCCGCGCCCGCCGCGGTCAGGGAGATCCGCTGGGAGCCGGCGGTGACGGCCGCGTGGGCCGAACTCGACGACGCCCTGTGCGACTACGGGATGTCGCGGCAGGCGAGCGAGAGTCCGCGCGCGCTGGCCAGGCGGCTGGCCGAGCAGTACGTGTTCGAGCCGGAGGCCGCCGCCGCGCTGGCGAGGATCGCCGCGGCGGTGGAGCGGATGCTCTACGCCAGAACGCCGGGCGAGATCGGTACCCTGCGCGAGGACATGCGCAGCGTGCGGCGAGCGCTGGCGGCCACCGTGACCCGTGGCAGGCGGATCAGGGCGGTGCTGCTACCGCCCTCCACGCTCCTGCGGGCGCGGGCGATGGGCGGGCGGGTGCTGGACGGTTTCGACCGGCTGGAGAACATCCGGCTGCGCCGACCGGCCAGGAAGGGCGCCTGAGCTCTCCGGTGGCCGGGGTGCGACGTCGCACCCCGGCCACCGGAGAGCCGGACGGCGAGGCCGAAGTCACGCGGGGAGGGCAGGCAGAGCCTGCTCACCCAGGTCTGCGGCCACCGGAGAGCCTGACGGCGAGACCGGAGCCGCCGGGGCACGCGAGGGGGGAACTCGGCGGATGACACGGGCCGCTCCCAAGTCGGGAGTGGCCCTCGTCGTCGTGAAGGGATCGTCGGGGAGATCCACCGCGGGCGGTGACGCTCCCCGCCGGGCTAGCGCTCGTCGTTACGACGGCGCCAGCGCTCCTCCATGCGTTCCATGAAGCTCTGGCGGGAACCGCCGGGACGGCGCCCCCCCTTGCCTCGCGGCTGATCGGGCGACGTGGCCGCGTTGGCCTCACCGAACCCGTTCATCCGCTTCCAGCTGGACAGACCCCACAGACACGCGGCGAGCATGACCACGAAACCGCCGACGCCGAGCGGGATGTTGATGATCACAACGCCGACCATCAGCAGGACGACACCCAGGATGAAGCCGATGGAGGCTTTCACCAGGCGGCGCCTGTAATGGCTACGGGGATCACTGATCCTGACGGTATTGGCCCACTTCGGGTCCTCGGCGTAGAGGGCCTGCTCGATCTGGTCGAGCAAGCGCTGCTCGTGCTCAGAGAGCGGCACGGCGCCTCCCAAGGACAGCCCCAGGACGGGGAAGACGGTGACGGACGACACGGGGTGTCCGAACCTCGCGGTCGGTTATCCCCAGAATACGAGGCTGTAGACGTAGACGAAAGAAAACGTCCAACGTAGTCCAAACCGGAGGCCGCATCATGGGTCTATTCCATCAAACGGCGGGCGAACAAGGGAGGCCGGGAGGACGGCATCGCGACCGAATCTGCGGGCCGCCCTGTCCATCGCCCGTTCGGCCTCCCGCCAGCCCGTCTCGCGCTCTCCGAGCCCGAGTTGCCGGGTCGCCCCGGCGGCCGGACCGAGGTTCTCCACCCGCACGCCGACCAGCCTCAGCCGGGTGTTCTCCAGGCCGGAGGCGGCGTAGAGGGCACAGGCGACCTCGTACAGGATCTTGGCGACGTCGGTGGGCTCGCGCAGGCTCCTGGACCGGGAAAGGGTGGTGAAGTCGGCGCGGCGGAGCTTGACGCTGACCGTGCGGCCGACACTGCCCCCCTCCCTGAGCCTGGCGGCGACCCGCTCGGAGAGCCGGAGCAGCTCCCTGCGGATCTCCACGGGATCGGCGATGTCTGTGGCGAAGGTCTCTTCCGCGCCGATGCTCTTGTCGGGGACGTACGGGGTCACCGGGCGTTCGTCGCGACCCCAGGCGAGCGCCGCCAGGTGCGCGCCGGCCGCCTGGCCCAGATCCCGCTGGAGCGTCTCCACAGGGGCCCTGGCGAGGTCGCCGACGGTCTTGATGCCGAGGCGGGCCAGTGACCGCTCCGTGCGCTCTCCGACGCCCCACAGCGCCGCCACGGGCAGCGGGTGCAGGAAGTCGACCACCTTGTCGGCGGGCACCACGAACAGGCCGTCGGGCTTGCAGTGCCGTGAGGCGAGCTTCGCCACGAACTTGCTGCCGGCGACCCCGACGGAACAGGTGACGCCCTGCTCTCGCACGACCTGCTCACGGATCATCCTGGCGATCGCCGCCGGTGGGCCGAGACGCTTGCGGGCCCCGCCGACGTCGAGGAACGCCTCGTCGGAGGCGATCGGCTCGACCTCGGGGGTGTAGGTGTGGAAGATCTCCATGACGCGCCGGGAGACCTCCGCGTATTTGCCCCGGCTCGGCGGGATGATCACCGCTTGGGGGCAGAGCCGTCGGGCCCGGGTCATGGGCATGGCCGAGTGCACCCCGAATCTCCGGGCCTCGTAGGTGGCGCTGAGCACCACCCCGCGCGCCCCGGGCGCGCCGATGATGACGGGAGAACCCCGAAGCTCGGGACGGTCGCGCAGCTCGACGCCCGCGTAGAAGGCGTCCATGTCGACGTGGAGGATCGGGCAGCCGCTGTCGTCCGTGCCCAGATCGGAACCCGGACGCGGCATCTGCTGCTTTCTCGACACGCCGCCATCCTACGGGAACACGCGTTCGATGTGGTGTTCACCGGTGGCCAAGCATGTGCAGTTGGGTCGCGATGTCGCGGAGCACCGGGTGCACCGCCGCCGCCTGCTCCAGGGCGACCAGGGCGCGGGCGGCTCCGGGCTCGCCGTCGAGCAGCCTGCTGGGCACCAGGTCGGCGAAGACCCGCACACCGTGCACCTCGCCGGGCGTGAAACCCGCCGCGGCGAGAAGCCGCTCCAGAGCCTCTCGGGTGAAACGCCTGGGCGTGGGGTCGCGGTCGCCCCAGCGGCCCTGGGGGTCGTCCAGGACCTGGAGTGCCTCGTCGAACCTGCCGGCGATGGAGCGGTGGAGCGCGGCGGCGAGCGGGTTGGCGGCGAGCACGCTGATCACGCCGCTCTCGCGCAGCAGGCCGGCCATCGCCCTCACCGCGCCGTTCGGGTCCTCCACGTACTCCAGCACGCTGTGGCAGAGCACCAGGTCGGCCCCGCCGCCCGGGAGCAACTCCCCCAGGTCCGCGGCGTCACCCTGCAGGGCGCGCACCTCCACCCCCGCCTCCGCCGCGCGGCGCTCCAGCGCGGCGAGCGAGTCGGGGCTGGGATCGACGACCGTCACGGCGTGCCCCAGGTCGGCCAGGGGAACGGCGAAACCGCCCGTTCCGCCCCCGGCGTCGACGATGTCGAGCCGCTCACGGCCTGTCGCGGCCACCCGCTCGGCCAGCACGGCACTCAGGACGTCCCACACGACCGCTGTGCGGACCGCGGGGGTGCCCGCCTGCCGTGAGATGCCTACGGCGTGCAACTTCAGATCGCCTCCTCGTTCGGTGACGAGCCCAGCCTACGCGGCGCGCCCCCCGGTGCGGCCCAAGGAGTATCCATACTCGCGCTTGATCGAGTCTTTTTCCCGGCCCGGACGGATCCCATGGGCAAGCCGGGAGAAAAGGGGACACCTCGGGCAGGGGTACGTCGGAGCGGGGAGACCCGGAGATCCGGGCCTCCCGTGAGGCGGCCGGTGAGGCGTCTCCCAACCCTGACCGGGTTTCCCTCGGCCGAGACGGTCGTTCCCCGCCGAGACTTTCCCTGTCGACGTTCGGTGCGGGGCCGCTAGAGCGCCAGGGACGGCTTGAGCTGCTTGAAACGGGCCATCAGCCCGTTGACGAACTGCGGCGACTCGTCGGTCGACAGCTCGGAGGCCAGGCTGACCCACTCGCTGATGACGACGCCCTCGGGAACGTCCGGCATCCACAGCAGCTCGTAGGTGCCGCCGCGCAGGAGGTTGCGGTCGACCGCGGGCATGCGGTCGAGCGTCCAGCCCTCGGAGTAGGTGGTGATCAGCTCGTCGATGCGCGACCGGTGCCTGCACACGCCCTCGACGATCGTCGTGGTGTATTCGTTCACGGGCGGCTCGGCCCGCTCAAGGCGCTCGGCGAGGACGCTCAGCGGGTCCTGCCCGCGTGCCTCGGCCTCGAAGAGGATGTCCAGCGCGCGCCTGCGCGCCTTACCTCGTGCCGACATCAGGCGCGGCCGAGATAATCGCCGGTGCGGGTGTCGACCTTGACCTTCTCACCGGTGGTGATGAAGAGCGGCACCTTGATCTCGGCGCCGGTCTCCAGCGTGGCGGGCTTGGTGCCGCCGGTGGAGCGGTCGCCCTGGAGGCCGGGCTCGGTCTCGGCGACGAGCAGCTCGACGGCCGCGGGCAGGTCGACGTAGAGGACGTTGCCCTCGTTGATCGCCACGGTGGCCAGCATGTTCTCCAGCAGGTAGTTGGCCGAGTCGCCGACCGCCGTCCTGGAGACGTTGAGCATGTCGTAGGTCTCGGTGTCCATGAAGACGTAGTCGTCGCCGTCCATGTAGGAGAACTGCATCTCGCGCTTGTCGACGTTGGCCACCTCGACCTTCACGCCCGCGTTGAAGGTCTTGTCGACGACCTTGCCCGATAGCACGTTCTTGAGCTTGGTGCGGACGAACGCGCCGCCCTTGCCGGGCTTGACGTGCTGGAACTCCACGACGGCCCAGAGCTCACCGCCGTCGAGCTTGAGCACCAGGCCGTTCTTGAGGTCGTTCGTCGTCGCCACTAGTCTCTCCTGCGTACGGCCGCTCTTAAAGGACGAGCAGCTCTTTGGTCGTCCGTGTGAGAAGTTCCGGTCCGCCATCGCGCACCACGAGCGTGTCCTCGATACGGACACCACCCCTGCCGGGAAGGTAAACCCCTGGCTCGACGGTCACCGGGACTCGATCCTCTAGTCTAGCGTGCTCAAGGTCGCGCTCCGGCTCTCTCGAAGATCGTTTCGGCTTCGGAGAACCTTCCCGCTCTCCCCGGGACTCCTGCGGTTCCTCGGGTCTTTCCGGTGACAGGAACGGCGCCTCGTGGATCTGCAGCCCGACGCCGTGGCCGAGGCCGTGCTTGAAGAACTCCCCGTACCCCGCCTCCACGATCAGGTCGCGGGCCGCGGCGTCCACCTCGTGGAGCGCCGCGCCGACCCGCGCGGCCAGGCTCCCGGCCCGCTGGGAGGCGCGGACCAGGTCGTACAGCTCGCGCTGCCACCCCGCGGGCTCGCCGATCGCCACGGTCCTGGTCATGTCCGCGTGGTAGCCCCGGTACAGCGCCCCGAAGTCCATGGTGACCAGGTCGCCGCGCTCCAGCGGCCGGTCCGAGGGCGAGTGGTGCGGGATCGCGCCGTTGGGCCCGCTCGCGACGATCGAGTCGAAGGCGAGCCCGTCCGCGCCCAGTTCCACCATCCGGCGCTCCAGCGCCCTGGCGACCTCCTTCTCGGTCAGTCCGGGACGCAAGCCGGGCACGACCTCGTCGAAGGCCCGGCCGGTGAGCTCGCACGCGGTGCGGATGAGGTCGATCTCGGCGTCGTCCTTGACCGTGCGCACCGACTCCACGAGCCCGGACAGGCGCGGCAGTTCTCCGCCCAGCCGGAAGTAGTCGGTGACGGACATGTGGTCGGCCTCGATGCCCGTCCGGCCGTTCTCCGGCAGCAGGGCCCCGGCGACGTCGGGCGCCTCGATCACCTCCACGTCGGCGCAGACGCGCCGGGCGGCCTCGATGTAGCGGGAGTCGGTGGCCAGTGTGGCGCCGGCGTCGGCCCTGACCAGGACGGCCGCGTTGGAGCTGGCCAGGCCGGTCAGGTAGCGCACGTTCACGACGCTGGTGACCAGGATCGCGTCCGCCCGGTGAGCGGGCAGCAGGGCCGCGAGGCTCGCGCGGCGCCGGGCGTGGGTGGCGGTCATGGTAGGCATGGTAGGCACGGCGTTAACCGTTTTGAACAATGTCGTCACCTCAATCCTGCGCGCACCCGGCCGACGTCAGGAGGCGAGCTCCCTCACCCTCTCGACGAGCCGGACGCGCTCCTCGTGGGTGCCCGCCAGCGGGGCGACGTTGACGGTCGTGACGCCCGACTCGCGCATCGCCTGCAGTCGCTCGCGGACGTGCCCCTCCGAGCCGATCAGGGACGTCCTCTCCAGCAGCTCGTGCGGCACGAGCGCGGCGGCCTCGTCCTTCCTGCCCTCCAGGTAGAGGTTCTGGATCTGCTCGGCCTCCTTCTCGTAGCCGTACCTGCGGGCGAGGTCGTTGTAGAAGTTTCTGCCCTTGGCGCCCATACCGCCGATGTAGAGGGCGGCCATCGGGCGGCCCAGCTCCAGCCATCCGGAGACGTCGTCGCCGATGGCGAGCGGGGCCTGGGCGATCACGTCCAGCTCGCCCAGCGCCGGGTCCCGCCTCGCCTTGCCCGCCGTCAGGGAGGCGCCCCACACGTCGGCGGCCTTCTCCGGCACGTAGAAGATCGGCTCCCAGCCCTCGGCGAGCTCGGCGGCGAGCTCGACGTTCTTGGGACCGATGGCGGCGATCACGACGGGGATGCGCTCGCGGACCGGGTGGTTGATGAGCTTCAGCGGCTTGCCCAGCCCCGTTCCCTGGTCCGCGGGGAGCGGGACGGTGTAGTGCCTGCCCTCGTAGGTCAGGCGCTCGCGCCTCCAGACCTGACGGCAGATCTCGACGACCTCGCGGGTGCGGCCGAGCGGCGCGGTGTAGGGGACGCCGTGGAAGCCTTCGATGACCTGGGGGCCCGAGGCTCCCAGACCGAGGGTGAAGCGGCCGTCGGAGACGTAGTCCAGGCCCGCGGCGGTCATCGCCAGCAGGGCGGGGGTGCGGGAGTAGACGGGCAGGATGCCGGAGGCGATCTGCAGCCTCTCGGTCTTGGCCGCGATGTAGCCCAGCTGACTGACCGCGTCGAAGCTGTACGCCTCGGCGACGAAGACGATGTCGAGCCCGGCCTTCTCGTAGTCGGCCAGCTCGGCCACCGTCTCCTTGAAGCCCCCCGAGTAGTTCAGGGCCATACCGATGCGCATCGTGAGATCGTCCTTCCGCGGTGCCGAACAAAACCGAATGTTATTCCGTCGCCTCGTCGGCAAAGGCTATCGACTCACCGCCGAAGCACCAAGCCCCGCGCCGCCGCCATCGGGCCGGTAGCCTACGCATTCCGGGGTAGGGGACCTCGGAGGTGGAGGGCGATTCACCACCACAGGGCGGACGAGGAGCGGTGTGCTGAGGCAGTCGATCGTCGTGGCGGCGGCAGCGCTCGCCCTCACGCTCGGAGGACACCGGCTCCTGCCGGAGCTGGGCGGTTTCACGCCCGTGCTGGAGAGCCTGCTCCCGTGGCTCGGGATCGCCGTGCCGATCCTGCTGATCTGCGCGCTGGCGACCCGTTCGTGGCAGGTGATCCTCGCGGCGCTGGTCCCGGCGACCGTGTGGGGCCTCATGTTCGGCCCGGCGCTGCTGCGCAGCCCGCCCGGCGGACCCAGCGACCTCTCGGTCGCCACCCTCAACGTCGGCGCGACCAACGCCGCCTCCGCCGAGGCCATGCGGTCCGTCTCCAAGGGCCGCGACCTGGTCGCGGTGCAGGAACTGACCGCCGGCGGCCCCGCGGCGAAGTTCCTCAACGACCACTTCCCCCACCGCTACCGGATCGCCACCGTCGGCCTGTGGAGCCGGTTCCCGATCGCCGAGGCACGCAAGGCCGACATCGGCCTCGACTGGGCGCGGGCACTGCGCGCGGTGGTCGTCACCCCCAAGGGCAGGGTGACCGTGTACGTCATGCACCTCGCCTCCGCCCGCCCAGGACAGACCGCTCAGCGCGACGAGACCCTCGCCCACGCCCGCAGGATGATCGACAAGGACGACAGCGAGCGCCTCCTGCTGCTCGGCGACCTGAACACCGCCACCACCGACCGCAAGCGTTCCGGCCTGGTGCCGCCGCTGTCGGACGCCCAGCAGGAGGCCGGTACGGGATTCGGCTTCACCTGGCCCGCGTCCTTCCCCGTCACCCGCCCCGACCACATCCTGTACCGCGGCATGATCGCCACCAGCTCCGGCGTCGAGCGGGCCGCGGGCAGCGACCACCGCGCCGCCGTCGCCTCACTGCGCCTGGCCGCCTAGGAAACCGGTCGGGTAACCGTACGGAGCGTTGATCGACACCGGACGCGGCCGGGCCGATCCGTTGCGACCCGCGGTTCACCGAAGGCCGAACATCGCCCGGTCCTTACCCGACCGGCGCCCTAGAGACCCGAAGCCCCCGGGCGGGCACGGAGGGCGGACAGGTCGGCCGGGGTGTCGATGTCAGCGGGGTCGGCGACGTCGTCGCAGGGGACCGCGACGACCAGTTCCGGATGGGCCCTCAGGAACGGGCGGGCGCCCGCGTCTCCGGTCGCGAGCCTGGCGACCTCCTCGAAGTGCTCCCTGCCGATCAACACCGGGTTCCTCCGCGCGCCGCCATAGGTGGCGACGGCGACCGAGGCGCCCCGCCGCGCGGCCCCGATGAGCCGCTCCACCGCCCGCGGGCCGACGAACGGCTGGTCCACCAGGGCGATCACCACGTGCTCGGCGACGGCCGGGATCGCGCTCAGTCCGGCCCTGAGCGAGGAGCCCATCCCCGAGCTCCACTCCGGATTGTGGACGGTCACCGCTCCCCCTACCCGCACGGTGGCCGCGCCGAGCACCACGACCACGGGACGGCAGCCGCCGTCGCGGAGCGCCCTTACCCCGCGGTCCACCAGTCGCTCCCCGTGGAACTCCACCAGCGCCTTGGGAGTGCCGAGCCGCGAGCCGGATCCGGCGGCGAGCAGCAGCCCCGCGCTCGCCGCACGCCCACCGATCTCTTCCGCGCTCACCCGCCGGGCCCCTCGCCGTGGATCCTGCCGGAACCGTCGGTCAGCGGCCGGCCCGAGCCGCCCCAGCGTAGCTGGATCAGCTCGGCGGCGATCGAGATCGCCGTCTCCTCCGGCGTGCGCGCACCCAGGTCCAGCCCGATCGGCGAGCGGAGCCTCTTCAGCTCGGCCTCTCCCATTCCCGCCTGGGCCAGCCGGGCCAGCCGGTCCTCGTGCGTGCGGCGCGAGCCCATCGCGCCGACGTAGCCCGCCGGGGTGCGCAACGCGACCTCGAGCAGGGGAACGTCGAACTTGGGATCGTGGGTGAGCACGCAGATCGCGGTCCGCTCGTCCACGACGGTCGAGGTGAGATAGTCGTGCGGCCACTTCACGACCACCTCGTCCGCCTCGGGGAAGCGCTTGGCCGTGGCGAACACCGGGCGGGCGTCGCACACGACCACGTGGTAGCCGAGGAACTTGCCGACCCTCGCGACCGCGGCGGCGAAGTCGATCGCGCCGAAGACCAGCATCCTGGGCGGCGGCGCGAAGGACTGGACGAAGACCGACAGCTCGTCGAGCCGTCGCTCTCCCCTCGCCCCGTACCTGCGGATGCCCGTCAGTCCCTGCGCGAGCATCCCCCTGACGTCGTCGTCCACCGCGTCGTCCAGCCGGGTCACCCCCAGGGAGCCGGAGGAGCGGTCAGGCCAGATGACCCGGCGGGTGCCGATCGCGCCCGGCCCCGACAGAACGGTCGCCACCGCCACCGGCTCGCGCCGCAGTACCGAGGCGGCGACCTCCCCAAGCTCGGGGAAGGTCTCCCTGGAAACGGGCTCGACGAAGATGTCCAGGATGCCGCCGCAGGTCAGGCCGACGGAGAAGGCGTCGTCGTCGCTCACGCCGTACCGCTGCAGGACGGGCGCGCCCGAGGAGACCACCTCCCTGGACAGCTCGTAGACGGCTCCCTCGACGCAGCCGCCGGAGACGCTGCCCTCGGCCTCGTCGCCGAGCACCGCCATGGACGCCCCCGGTGGCCGGGGCGCGCTGCGGAAGGTGTTGACCACGGTGGCCAGGCCGAACGTCTCTCCCGCCTCCCACCATCGCAGGATCTGTGACAGAACGTCACGCATGCGTGCCTCCAAGCAGCGTCGCCAGTTCCTCGAACGCGGCCAGGCTGTGCCCGGCCACGAAGTCGTCGATGTGGGGAAGCGCGGCCCGCATCCCGGCGGTGAGCGGCCGGTAGCCCTCCCTGCCCTTGTGCGGGTTCACCCAGATCACCCGGTGGGCCGTACGGGACAGCCTGGCCATCTCCGCTCCCAGCAACGAGACGTCGCCGCGCTCCCACCCGTCGGAGGCGATCACCACCACCGCCCCCGCCGCGTCGTTCAGCGCCAGAAGGCGCCGCAGCTCCTCCCCCAGGCGGGTTCCGCCGCTCCAGTCGGGAATGGCGCGGGAGACGGCGTTCATCGCGGTCTCCGGGTCGCGGTGGCGAAGCTCGGCGGTGAGCCGGGTCAGCCGGGTGCCCGCGCTGAACACCTCCGTGGCCCCCGGCTCCGACCTGACCAGCGCGTGGGCGAGGCGGAGCAGCGTGTCCGCGTACGGGGCCATGGAGCCGCTCACGTCGACCAGCAGCACGACCCTGCGCGGCCTGGTCCGGTGCGCGCGGTAGCGGAGCCCGGAGATCTCCCCTCCCCTGCGCAGGGTCTCGCGGACGGTCGCCGGGCCGTCCAGCCGCCCTCGGCGCGAAGGCCGGAAACGCCGTGACGCGCGCCGCTCCCTGCCCGCCCGCAGCAGGGCGAGCAGCCGGTGCGCCTCGGCGAGCTCCGCCGCCGTCATCCGGGCCACGTCCCGGGTGCGCAACACCTCCGTCGCGCTCGCGGTCGACGCCAGGGCGGGAGGCTCGCCACCCTGGCGGTGCTCGGGGCGTACCTCGGGCCCCGCCGCGGTGTGCCGGGTGACGGTGACCGCCTCCGCTCTCGCGCGGCCCGCCCGCAGCCCTGCGAAGTAGGCGCGGAAGACCCGGTCGTAGCGGGGCAGGTCCTCGGCCGAGGCGCACAGCGTGACCCTGCCCGCCCAGTAGACGTCGCCGGGCCTGGAGGCGTCCAGGTGGGACAGGGCGCGCAGCAGGCCCTGGGTCCGCTCGTGGTCGGCGGACACCCCCGCGGCGCGCAGCGTCCTGGCGAAACCGGTCATGACCGCGACCAGGTCCTCCCCCGCGCCGAGTGTGGAGGGGACCGCCGCGAGAGGGGCCCCGCCGTCCGGAGCGGCCCGGGTGACGGAGGAAACGCCGGTCGGGGGAGCCCCGGCCGGCGGGATTCCCGCCGAGGGAGCCCCGGTCGGGGGAACGCCGGTCGGGGGAACGCCGGTCGGGGGAACGCCGGTCGGGGGAACGCCGGTCGGGGGAACGCCGGTCGGGGGAACGCCGGTCGGGGGAACGCCGTCAGCTCCGGGACGCACCGAGGAACCCCTTCCCCAGCACCGTCTCGTGGTCCTCCCTGTGCTTGAGCAGGGCGCCCAGCGAGGCGGCCGCCAGGTCGGGGTCGAGCTCGCGGGCGCCGAGGGCGAGGAGCGCCTCGGTCCAGTCGAGGGTCTCGGCAATCCCCGGCGGCTTGATCAGATCGGCCTCGCGGAGCCGCCCCGTCGCCGTGGCCACCTGCTCGGCCAGGATCTCCGAGCACTCGGGAAGCCTCCTGCGCAGGATCGCCACCTCCCTGTCGAAGGAGGGATGGTCCAGCCAGTGGTAGAGGCAGCGTCGTTTCAGCGCGTCGTGCACCTCGCGGGTGCGATTGGAGGTGAGCACCACCACCGGCGGCCGCGCGGCGCGGATCGTGCCGAGCTCGGGGACGGAGATCGCGAAATCCGAGAGCACCTCCAGCAGGATCGCCTCGAACTCCACGTCGGCCCGGTCGACCTCGTCGATGAGCAGCACCGCGGGCTGGGTCTCGATCGCCCTCAGCAGCGGCCTGGCGATCAGGAACCTTCGGTCGTAGACCTCGCCCTCCAGCCGGGCGGCGTCGGTGACGCCCCCAGCCTTGGCCGCCTCGGCCGCCTTCAGGTGCAGGAGCTGGCGGGCGAAGTCCCAGTCGTAGAGCGCCTGTGAGGCGTCGAGCCCCTCGTAGCACTGCAGGCGGATCAGCGGCGCCCCGAACACCTCGGCGAGGGTCCTGGCCAGCTCGGTCTTGCCGACTCCCGCCTCGCCTTCGAGCAACAGCGGGCGGCCCATCCGCAGCGCGAGGAAGGTCGCCGTGACGAGCCCCTCATCGGCCAGGTACGACCGCTCGTCGAGCAGCTGGGCCAGCTGCGCGGGCGACTCCACATCAGATGCCTCGATTGTCCGCCTCACCACCACCTCAGGCTACGCCCGGAGGCGGAGTCCTCGCGTGATCACACCGCGCCCCGGCTCCCGCGCCCGCCCGACGTCGGCCGTCGCAGGCCCGCGTCGTCGCCGGCGGGCTCCCGGCCTGCTCCGCGCTCGGGACGAGCTTCGACATCTCCGTCACCGACGCCTCATTGGCGATATCGCTCAGTGGTCGTGGAAGGATCGCATCGTGCAGGACCGTTCCGTGTTTCCTCCCGGCCCAGAAGGACCGGGCCTTCACGCTGCAGGTGTTGAGTGAAGAACCTGCTCGACCGGATCAACACCCCGTCCAGGGCCGTCGTGCTGGCGTTCCTGGCGGTGGTCCTCGTCGGTACCGGGCTGCTTTCGCTACCGGTCGCGGTCGCGGCGGGTGAGAGCGTCTCGTGGACGTCGGCCCTGTTCACCGCCACCTCCGCGGTGTGCGTAACCGGGCTCGCCGTGCACGACACCGCGATGCACTGGTCGTTCTTCGGCGAGATCGTGCTCATGGTGCTGATGCAGATCGGCGGCTTCGGGATCATGACGCTCTCCTCGATCCTCGCGGTGATCGTCTCGGGAAAGCTCGGTCTGCGCGCCCGTCTCAACACCCAGGCCGAGACCAAGACCCTCGGCCCCGGCGACGTACGGAAGGTGATCGCGGGGGTCGCCAAGGTCACCCTGGTCGCCGAGGCGCTCACCGCCGCGGTGCTCACCGCCCGCTTCGTGATCGGGTACGGGGAGCCGTTCGGCCGCGCCGCCTATTACGGGATTTTTCATGCGATCTCGGCATTTACCAACGCCGGATTCGCGCTCTGGCCGGACAGCATGATGAGGTTCGTCACCGACCCGTGGATCTGCCTCCCGCTCATCACCGCGGTGGTCGCCGGAGGTCTCGGCTTCCCCGTCTACGCCGTGCTGCGGCAGAACTGGCGCCGTCCGGCGCGCTGGACGCTGCACGCCAAGATCACGCTGGGGATGACCGCCGTCCTGCTGTTCGGCGGGGCGGTGGCCATCACCGCCACCGAGTGGAACAACCCGGGAACGCTGGGTCCCCTCTCCCCTGGCCTGCGGATCATGGCCGGGTTGTTCCACAGCACGATGACCCGCAGCGGCGGCCTGAACTCCGTGGACACCTCCCAGATGAGCGAGAACTCCTGGCTCATCAGCGACGTGCTGATGTTCATCGGGGCGGGCAGCGCGAGCACCGGGGGCGGCATCAAGGTGACGACGTTCGCGCTCCTCGGGTTCGTGATCCTCGCCGAGTTGCGCGGCGAGCCCGACGTGTCGGCGGGCCGCCGCCGCGTTCCCGAGCAGTTGCAGCGGCAGGCGCTCACGATCGCCCTGCTGAGTGTGGCGTCGGTCGCGATGGGCACGTTCGCCCTGATGACGGTGACACCGTTCAAGCTCGACCGCGTACTGTTCGAGGTGGTCTCCGCCTTCGGCACGGTCGGGCTCTCGACCGGGATCACCGCCGACGTCGGCACCGTGGGACACCTCATCCTGACCATCCTGATGTTCGTCGGGCGGCTCGGTCCGGTGACCCTGGGCGCCGCGCTGGCACTGCACGTACAGACCCGTCGGTTCCGATACCCGGAGGAGCGTCCCCTCGTTGGTTGACAGGAAGGGCCGCAGCGAAGCGGTCGTGGTGATCGGCCTCGGCCGGTTCGGCGGCGCGCTGGCGGCAGAGCTCGTGAGCCGCGACGTCGAGGTGCTCGGCGTCGACAGCGACCCCAAGAACGTGCAGCACTTCTCCGGGCGGCTCACCCATGTGGTGTGCGCCGACTCCACCGATCCCGACGCCCTCGAACAGCTGGGCATCAGGGAGTTCGGCCGGGCCGTGGTCGGCATCGGCACCGACATCGAGGCGAGCATCCTGACCACCTCGATCCTGACCGACCTGGGAGTGGCCGACATCTGGGCCAAATCGATCAGCCTGCAGCACAGCCGGATCCTGCGGCGGGTCGGCGCGCACCACGTGGTGCAGCCGGAGCACGACATGGGCGAGCGGGTCGCGCACCTCGTCACCGGGCGCATGCTCGACTACGTGGAGGTCGACGAGGACTACGCCATGATCAAGACCCTCGCGCCCCGGTGGGCCGACGGCAAGAGCCTGAGCAGCCTGGGCATCCGCAGCGAGTACGGGGTCACCGTGGTCGGGATCAAGAAACCCGGCGGCAGGTTCACCTACGCCACCTCCGACACGGTGATCCACAACGGCGACACCCTGCTCGTGGCGGGCGACACCGACAAGGCCGAGCGGTTCGCCGAGGAGACCTGAGCGCGGGAACGCGCCGGTGCGGACCGGAACTCGGCCCCGTCACGCACCGGCGGGTTCCCGCCGCGCCGCCTACCGGGCGGTGCAGGTCACCTGGGCGGGGGCGGTGTTGGCCCCGGACCAGGCGCCGTTGAAGCCGAAGGAGGTGGTGCCTCCCGAAGACAGCGCGCCGTTCCAGGACAGGTTGACCACGGTGACGGCCGAGCCGCTCGCGGTGTGCGAGCCGCTCCACAGCTGGGTGATGGTCTGGCCGCTGGGGAAGGTCCACGCGACGGTCCAGCCGGTGAGCGCGGCGGTGCCGGTGTTCTTCACCTCGACGCTGGCTCCGAAGCCGCCGTTCCACTGGTTGGTGACGGTGTAGGTCGCCGCACAGGCCTTTCCAGTCGGAGTCGGGGTCGGGGTCGGAGTGGGCGTCGGGGTCGGGGTCGGAGTGGGCGTCGGAGTCGGGGTCGGCGTCGGCGTCGGCGTCGGGCCGCTGGTGCCGGCCTTTTCGGCCGTCCAGGCGCCGACCCAGGCCAGGACCGCGTTCCAGTTGATGGCGACCTCGTTCACCGACCAGGCGTCGATGTCGTCCAGGTAGCACTTCTGCGGCCGGCAGCCGCTGAGGCGCTGCTGGGCGACCGGGTCCTCCAGGCCGCTGTTGGGACCGCCGGCCAGAGCGCCGGGCGGCGCGATGGGCAGGGAGGAGTTGATCTGGTTGGCCCAGAACCGGTGGTGGACGTTACGGGAGGGCTTGTCGCCGTAGCCGGTGACGTAGGAGTAGCCCATCGGGTTGCGGCCGAGCTGGTACGCCATCGTCTCGAACACCCCGGTGCGGAACCGCTCGGCGCCGGAGAAGTCGTGGGCCAGGGCCAGCACGACGGCGTTGTTGAGGATCAGGTTGTTGGACCCCCAGATGTAGCCGCCGCCGGACGACTGGAAGGGCACCGGGTAACCCTGGCCGCGCATCACGTTCAGCAGGCCGTCGGCGGCCGAGACGAAGGAGGCCCGCAGCTGCTGGCCGATGGAGGATGTCAGGCCGTTGGGCACCAGCGCCAGGGTGATGTCGCCCAGGCTGCCGACCTCCGCCCACAGGGCGCCCTCGTTCGTGAAACTGCGTCCGTAGTACAGCGAGGAGGAGGTCAGGTCGGTGCGGTAGGCCTGCTTGCCGGTGGTGGCGTACAGCTCGGCGGCGGCCCAGTAGAACTCGTCGGTCACCTTGCCGTCGGCATAGGAGCCGCCGCCGGTGCCGTCGGAGGCCGGGGCGAACCGCGAGGGGTTGGCCTTGGCCGCGGCGTAGGCCTTCTCCGCCGCGGTCAGGCAGCGGGCGGAGAACGCGGAGTCGATGGACGCCCACACCCGGGCGCACTGGGCTGCCGCGGCGGCCAGGTTCAGGGTGGCGGCGGTGCTGGGCGCCGACAGCACCCGGGCCTCGGGGTCTTGGGCGGGCAGCAGCGGCAGCCCGGTCCAGTTGGCGTCGTGGATCTTGTGGTGGGCCATGCCGGCCAGCGGGCGGCCGTCGGGGACCTGCATCTTCAGCAGGAAGTCGATCTCCCAGCGGGCCTCGTCCAGGATGTCGGGCACGCCGTTGCCGCGCTCGGGGATGGACATGGTGCCGTCGGCGAAGGCGCCGGTGTCGGCGCCGGGGATGTTCCTGGCCCGCTCGTAGGTGTTGACCAGCTGCCAGGCGGACATGCCGCCGTTGATCACGTACTTGCCGTGATCACCGGCGTCGTACCAGCCGCCGCGCACGTCCAGCCGGTAGCCGCAGTCGCTGCGGCACGGCACGTTGTTGTCACCCTGGTTGGGAGAGACGTTCAGGTGGCCGGCGGCGCGGGCGTACTGGCTTCCCCCGGCGTACTGGGAGGTGATCGCGATGCCGCTGCGCTGGTGGTAGAAGAACGCCAGCGCGTCGTAGGGCAGCTTCTTCCAGGCGGCGGTGCCGATGTCGAAGGGGTGGCTGGACTCGTTGTTCACCGTGAGCACGTAGTTGGTGCCGGTCCCGGTGTAGGACGAGAAGTCGATCTTGTGGACGGAGTCGCCGGAGGGGGAGTCGGCGCCGAAGACGGTCGTGGTGCCACTGGCCACCACCTGGTCGGAACCGTCCAGCAGGCTCCAGGTCAGCGGCGATCCCGAGTTACTGATCACGGTCGCCTGCTTGGCCGCGCCGGGCGCGTAGGCGACCTGGTTGACCTTGATGTTCTGGCCGAGCGCCGGTCGGACGACGGCATGGGCGGTTCCTGTGGTGGCGGCCGCGGTGATCGATGCCGCGGCCAGCGCCGCGGCCAGCGCCGCCGCCCACAGCCGAATCCGGCCTGACGTGTTCACGTGGAGTCCTCTCGGCCTGTGTTGTGTGGGCTTCGCATCTTGGAACCCTCAGACCGGGAAAAGACAGTCACCGCCATTGGAGAGAACGCTTCATGCAGCTCACAGCGATTTTTCCGGCGAATGACCGTGTAACTTTCATGAGGTTCCAGCGATTCGCGGAACCGCGGCGTGACCGCTTTTCCCACGGCCCGCACACCTCCCCGCGTCCCCGCCGGGAGGTCACGCTCGCGCACATCACCAAGCCGGCCGGCTCCGGGACTCCCGAGAAGGCCCGGCCCGGCAGGCCGGCAGGCCGAGGGGCCCCCTGAGCCCCCGTACGGCGGCTCAGCGGGTCTCCGACGCCTCTCCGCGCTCCCTGATGAGGGCGGCGAGCTCGCGGACCTGGCGGACGGTACGGTCCTTCTCCGACCCCTGCAGGCCCATCGCGCCGACCGTGGCCCCGTCGGTGAAATCGATCTTCGCCCAGGGCTCGTGGTCGATCAGGGTGACCCCGAGCACCTCGGGCCACTCGTAGCGATGCACCCGCAGCGGGTTGACGACGGTGATCCCCTGCTCGTCGGCCTCCACCCTGACCCGTCCCAGCAGGTGCAGGACCCCGGCCACCACCCCGCCCAGCGCGATCATCGCGATCCTGTCGGCCAGGGTGAACTGCTCGGACAGGAAGATCGCCATCAGCACCGCGCCGAGCATGATCAGACCGGCGAAGCCGTAGGCGGCGATCCGTCCCCTCTTGGGCCGCCACACGACGGGCAGCGGGGGCGGGGAGACGCTCTCCTGGCTCACTCTCAGATCACGATCCTTCGGAAAACCACCGGCCGGAACGGCTGTGACAGCTGGTCACGACGCCGTTGGCAACCTACCGCACGGCCCCGCCGCACCGGTCACGAGGCGCGGTGGAGCGGGGCCGCGAGCGACTCTCAGGAACGGAGTTCCCGTAGCAGCAGCGCCGTCTCCAGCGCGGCGACGGTGGCCTCGTAGCCCTTGTCCTCGTGGCTGCCGGGCAACCCCGACCTGTCGAGCGCCTGGTCGAGGGACTCGCAGGTCAGCACGCCGTTGCCGACCGGGACCTCCTCGTCCAGGGAGATCCGGGTCAGGCCCGAGGTGACGGAGTCGCACACGTAGTCGAAGTGGGGGGTCTCACCGCGGATCACGACCCCGAGGGCGACGACCGCGTCGTACTTCCTGGCCAGGACCTGCGCCACGACCGGGATCTCCAGCGATCCGGTCACCCGCACCACGGTCATCTCCGCGCCGCTGTCCCTGCCCGCCTGCTCGGCCCGCGCCACGAGCTGATCGGTGATCTTCTCGTGCCACCGGGCGGCGACGACGCCGACGGTCAGCCCCTTCGCCCGCACGGCCTCGGCCGCCGGCCGCCCGGCCCCGCTCACGCGATCACCCCGCGCCCGCTGCCCCGCTCCGCCCGGTGCACTCGCTCACTCATGCGCCCTCCCTGGGAATCTCGTGGCCGAGGCGGTCGCGCTTGGCCGACAGGTATTTCTCGTTGTGCGGGTTCATCGCCACCGGCATGGGCTCGCGGCCGAGCACCTTGATGCCGTAGCCGTCCATGCCGCGCAGCTTGGCCGGGTTGTTGGTCAGCAGCCGGATCGACTTCACCCCCAGGTCGGCGAGGATCTGCCCGGCGTTGGAGAACTCCCGCGCGTCCACGGGCAGCCCGAGCTCCAGGTTGGCGTCGACGGTGTCGCTGCCGCCGTCCTGGAGGCCGTACGCCCTGAGCTTGGCCAGCAGTCCGATGCCGCGCCCCTCGTGCCCGCGCAGGTAGACGACCACCCCCCTGCCCTCGTCGGCGATCCGCGACATGGCGTGGTCGAGCTGCACCCCGCAGTCGCAACGCAGCGACCCGAGCACGTCGCCGGTCAGGCACTCGGAGTGCGCCCTGACCATGACGTTCTCGCCGTCCTCGATGTCGCCGAGGACGAGGGCGAGGTGCTCGCCGCCGTCCAGCGAGCTCGCGAAGCCGTAGGCCCGCCACTCGCCGTACCTGTTCGGCAACCGCGTCTCGGCGACCCTGGTCACCATCCGCTCGGTGCGGCGCCTGAACTCCACCAGTTGCTCGATCGAGACGAGCGCCAGGTCGTGCTCGTCGCAGAAGTCGCGCAGCTGCGGCAGCCGCATCATGGTGCCGTCGTCGTTGACGACCTCGGCGAGCACGCCCGCCTCGCTCAGCCCGGCGAGCCTGGCCAGGTCCACCGACGCCTCGGTGTGGCCGCGCCTGGCCAGGACGCCGCCCTCCCGGTAGCGGAGCGGGAAGACGTGTCCGGGCCGCACCAGTTCGGACGGCTCGGTCGCCGAGTCGGCCAGCGCGCGGATCGTGCGGGCCCTGTCGGCGGCGGAGATGCCGGTGCTCACCCCGTCCCTGGCGTCCACGCTGATCGTGTACGCGGTGCGCAGGCGCTCCTTGTTGTCGTAGACCATCAGCGGCAGGCCGAGCCTGTCGAGGTCCTCGCCGCGCATCGGCACGCAGACCACGCCGCTGCTGTGCCGGATGGTGAAGGCGAGCAGCGCCGGGGTGGCCCTGGAGGCGGCGAAGATGATGTCGCCCTCGTTCTCGCGGTTCTCGTCGTCGACGACCACGACGGCCTTGCCCTCGCGGATGTCGGCGATCGCACGCTCGATCGGATCCAGCTTGATCACAGGGCCTCCTCGGGGGCGGGCACGGCGCTCCGGACGGATTCACCGGCCGGGACGTACGCCCCGACGAGCTTCTCCACGTGTTTGGCGATCACATCGACCTCAAGGTTCACCGGGTCTCCCGGCCGCTTCGCGCCGAGGGTGGTGAGGCTCAGGGTGGTGGGGATCAGGCTGACGGCGAAGCCGCCGGAGCCGACGCCCATCACGGTCAGGCTGACGCCGTCGACGGCGATCGAGCCCTTCTCGACCACGTAGCGGTCGAGCTCGGGCGGCAGGGAGATGTGGACGACCTCCCAGTGCTCGGCGGGCTCCCGCGACAGCAGGACACCCGTCCCGTCCACGTGGCCCTGGACGATGTGTCCGCCCAGCCGCTGGTCGGCGCGGACGGCGCGCTCCAGGTTGACCGGGGAGCCGGGTCTCAGCGCGCCGAGGGAGCTGCGGTCGAGGGTCTCCTTCATCACGTCGGCGGTGAACACCTCGCCCTCGACGTCCACCACGGTCAGGCAGACGCCGTTGACGGCGATCGAGTCACCGTGCCCGGCGTCCGAGGTGACCGTCTTACCGCGGATCGAGAGCCTGGCCGCGTCGGTCAGCGGCTCGATCCCGGCGATCTCTCCCAGTTCTTCGATGATTCCGGTGAACATTCACAGCTCCTTGCGGGGGACCGCCCGGACGGCCGGGCTCGGGAGAGTCGTCCGGGACGCCCAAGGACGTGGGCCGGGAGGCGAGGACGTGGAAGAACGCGGCCCTGGAGCCCGAAGACCGACAGAGCGTGTCTCAGGAAGGCGGAGCACGCTCGGGAAGCTCGGGAAAAGGGAAATGCCGGTGTGCCCGGACCATGAAGGGCCGGGCGGGAAATGCGGGAAATGGTGGGGGCCGACGGCGCCGCGCCCGTGAGGGGCACGCCCGGCCGCCTGGCGCGTCCGCGCCGGATCAGTCACCCGAGGTCTCCTACTCGCCAGTAGCTTTTCGCCACGGCGGGCCCCGGGGGATCAACGGATGCGTACACCCGATCAGTGAAGGGTGCCCGAAGACACTCCTTCACTCGCGCGCTTCCTCCCATCCGGACTTTAACCGTCGGTCCTGGAGTTTCACCAGGTCAACCGGTCGATGGCTTCGACCGGGTCGCGGACTGTAACCGCCGGCTCGGAATTTCACCGACCCCGGAGCACGCTGCTCTGCTTTTCTCGTTCGATCGAAGGACGCGCCGCGGACGGCACACCCTCCCCCACCAGTGTGCCATGTCCGGAAAACCGGACGACACGCTCTTCCATCATGTGGAACAAGCGAGCACTTGGTCGAGTCACGCCGCGCGCTCGGCGACCGCCTTCCGCGCCTTCAGCGCGTCCGGGGAGTAGCGCATTTGCTCGGGCACCAGGCCGATCCCGGCGTGCAGGGCCCTCAGGGACGCCGTCGCCCACAGATCGCCCAGCGGGGTGGCGGGCAGGCCGTACAGCCTGCGGGCCCAGCGCGGCAGGGTCGCGAAGGCGAGTCCGGTGATGAGGGGGAACATCGGCTTGAGCGCGGTGAGGCGAGCCGGGAGCGGCGCGTTGAGCGACCGCAGGAGCGGGTGGGCCACCTCGGGGACGAAGTAGAGGCCGGGACGGCTGGCCCGGATGTAGTCGTCCATCTCGCCGACCGAGCCTGGCACGTCCTCGGGGCGCAGGCCGACCACCTCGGCCACCCGACGCCACTCGGCGACGAACCTGTCGGCCTCCTCGTCGCTCAGGCGCACTCCCGCGCGCCGGGCGACCGAGAGGTAGGAGTCGACCTCGCCGACGTGGACCCAGAGCAGCGCGTCGGGGTCGTCGAGGCGGAACCGCTCGCCGGTGTCGAGGTCGAGGGCGGTGAGGCCGGCGTGGATCTTCCGGACCCTGGCCCCCGCCCGGGCGACCTCGGCGGTCGTGCCGTAAACGCGGACCCGGACGAACTCGGTGGTGCGCACGAAGCGGGACCACGCCTCAGCCGGGTCCATGAGCGCGGAGTTCTGCGCGACCCCGCGCATCGCCCGAGGGTGCAGCCCCTGCATGAGTAACGCACGGAAACCGGCGACGAGCAGGATTCGCTCGCCCATCACCTTCCAGGTCACCGACTCCGGTCCGAACAGGCCGTAATCCATGCGTCGCCTCCCTAACAAGTACCGACGACGTTACAGGAGGGGATCTGAGGCATATGTCTCGAATCCGCGACACAAGCGAGACGAGATCCAGGCAGGGGTGTCACGACCAGGTCATCAAAGTGTCACAGATCCGTGAAAACCACCATTTATGTGCATCGATTCTTTCACCTTGCCCCCCCATCACGTCAACAGAATTGACGCTACGAACAGATGGAAATTACACAACAATAAAATGAGTAAGGAGCAGACCATTGATTTGACCTTCGCTGCTTTGCGATGGTTCCAAGGATCAGGCTCAACCATGCTGTTGGGAGCGCCCGCACGATGACCATCCCTGCACCAGCCGCGTCCACCACCGAGGACCCCCTCTCGGTGAAGGCAACGGAGACGGTGGGCCGTTCCCCCGGCCAGTTGATGTGGCTGCGCTTCCGTCGCGACCCCACCGGAATCGCCTCGGCCCTCGTGGTGATCTTCTTCTTCCTCGTCGCGATCCTCGCGCCGGTCATCTCCTGGCTGTACGGAAAGGACCCCTACACCCTCTATGGGCAGGACACCCCCGGGCTGCTGAACGACTTCGGCTACCCGGTGCTGCCCAACGGCGGCATGAGCTCGGACTTCTGGTTCGGCGTCGAGCCCGGACTCGGCCGTGACGTGTTCATGCAACTCGTCTACGGCATCAGGACCTCACTGATGATCGCGATGGCCGCGACGCTGCTCATCTCGATGATCGGCATCGTGATGGGCATCGTCGCCGGGTACATCGGGGGCAGAACCGACTACTTCATCGGCCGCCTGATCGACATCGTCCTCTCGTTCCCCTCGACCCTGTTCATCATCGCGTTCATGCCGGTGGTGGAGAACCTCTTCGTCGACCCCTCGGAGGAGACGCCGGTCTGGCTGCGCGCGGTGACGCTCATCACCCTGTTGACGGCCTTCGGCTGGGCAGGCATCGCCCGGCTGCTGCGCGGCCAGGTGCTCTCCATGCGCGAGCGGGAGTTCGTCGAGGCCGCCAAGGTGACCGGCGCCTCCCCCGCGCGGATCATCTTCAAGGAGCTGCTGCCCAACCTGTGGACACCGATCCTGATCCAGTCGACCCTGCTGCTGCCCGCGATGGTGACCGCCGAGGCGGCCCTGTCCTTCCTGGGCGTCGGCATGATCGAGCCCATTCCCGACTGGGGCCGGATGTTCCTGCGGGGCACCGAGGTCTACCAGAACGACATCACCTACCTCATCTTCCCCGGCGCGGCTCTGCTCATCTTCGTGATCGCCTTCAACCTTCTCGGTGACTCGGTCCGCGACGCCTTCGATCCAAAGCTCAAGCGTTAGACCCGATAGGAGAGAGATGAAAGTCCGTACGCGGTCAGCGATGGCCGTACTCGCCATAGGCGCGCTCGCACTCACCAGCGCGTGCGCCGAGGGCAACCAGGGCGCCCCCGCCGCTCCCAGCGGCTCCGCGGGCGCGTCCGCCCCCGCCGCGGAGCCCTTCAAGGCGCCGACCATCACGGTCGGCACCGCGGAGGACTCCAAGGGCCCCGCCATCGAGCCGGAGGGTGTCGTCAAGGGCGGCACCGTCACGATGATCGACCGGGACGACTTCTCCCACATGGACCCGGCCCAGCTCTACGTCAACACCGAGACGAACTTCTCCCTCCTGATCGCGCGTACCCTCACCGGCTACAAGCGCACCGACAAGAGCGAGTACAAGCTGGTCGGCGACCTCGCCACCGACACCGGCACCCCCTCCGACGGCGGCAAGACCTGGACCTTCACCCTCAAGGACGGGGTGAAGTGGGAGGACGGCACGCCCATCACGTCCGAGGACGTGAAGTGGAGCATGGAGCGGACGTTCGCCCCCTTCGTCACCCAGGGCCCGACCTACATCCAGCAGTGGCTCACCGAGACCGACCACAAGAAGGCCTACCAGGGCCCCTACGACGGCAAGCGCCTCGACAGCATCGAGACGCCGGACGACAAGACGATCGTCTACAAGTTCAAGACGCCGCACGCGGACGCCAACTACGCCTTCGCCATGGGCGGCTACGGCATCGTCCCCAAGGAGAAGGACACCAAGGAGAAGTACGACAAGGCCCCCGTCTCCAGCGGCCCGTACATCATCAAGAACCACGTGGTCGACAAGTCCATCGACCTTGAGCGCAACCCCAACTGGGACCCGGCCACCGACCCGATCCGCGGCGCCTACCCCGACAAGTGGCGTCTGGAGTTCGGCCAGGAGAACCTGCAGATCACCGACCGCCTGATCGCGGACACGGGCCCGGACCAGACCGCCTTCACCTTCTACGCGACGGTCCCGCCGGAGCGTCTGCAGCAGGTGCTCGGCGACGCCAGCCTGGCCAACCGCCTGATGAAGAGCCCCTCCCCGTACGGGAACTACTACTACTTCAACCTTGACCGGGTGAAGGACCAAAAGCTCCGCCAGGCCATCAACTACGCGTGGCCGTCCAAGCAGATCCAGCAGGTCTACGGTGGCCCGCAGGCGGCCGCGCTGCCGACCACCATCCTCAACGAGAACACCACGGTCGGCTACCAGCCCTACGACCTGTTCGGCAAGGAGACCAAGCCCGAGGGTGACATCGAGAAGGCCAAGGAGCTGCTGGCCGAGTCGAGCAACCCGACGCCGACCATCGTCTTCGCCCACAACCAGACGCCGCTCCAGGAGCAGATCATGGTCGTGATCAAGAGCGCCCTGGAGAAGACCGGTATCAAGGTCGTCGCCAAGCCGCTGGACCGCAAGACCTACTACGACTCCATCGGCCTGGTGAAGAACGAGTTCGACATGTACTGGGGCGGCTGGGGCGCCGACTGGCCGTCCGGCTCGACGGTCATGCCCGTCATCTTCGGCCCGATCGCCGACGGTGCGCCGAACTACGCGCACCTGAAGGACGAGGCGCTCACCAAGGAGATGGACGAGATCACCGCGATGACCGACATCGACGCCCAGAACAAGGCGTGGATGGACCTGGACAAGAAGATCCAGGAGACGATCACCCCGCTCGTGGTCGCCGAGAACCGGATCGCCAACACCCTGCACGGCTCCAAGATCGGCGGCGCGGAGATCGACCCGCAGTCGTGGGTCGTCCAGCCGAACAGAATCTTCGTGAAGCAGTAACGCCCACGAAGCCTTAGGAGACACCGGCGGCCGTGGCCTCGCGGGAGGGCGACACCTCCTCCCGCGAGGCCACGGCCAAGGGGCCGTCAGGCCCCAGCAGCGGTCCCAGCCACCTCGGGAAACAGGCAATGCTTCCATTCATCACTCGCCGCACGCTCGGCGCCGCGGTCACGCTTCTGATCATCTCCGCGGTCACGTTCTTCCTCTTCTTCGCCGTGCCCGCCGACCCGGCGAGGCTCGCCTGCGGCAAGGTCTGCCCGCCCGAGCTCCTGGAGCAGGCGCGGCACAACCTGGGACTGGACCAGCCCCTGTTCGCCCAGTTCGTGGCCTGGCTGGCCGGCATCTTCGTCGGCCGCGACTACGAAAGCCTGGGCCACTGCCCGGCCCCCTGCCTCGGCTACTCGTTCGTCAACCGCGAGCCGGTGTTCGAGACGATCCTGGACCGGCTTCCGGTCACCGTCTCCCTCACCATCGGCGCGGCGATCGTCTTCCTCATCTTCGGAATGGCGACCGGTATCGTCGCGGCCCTGCGCCAGGGCAAGCCGCTGGACAAGATCGCCAGCGTGGCGTCCCTCATCGGCGCCTCCGTGCAGATCTACTTCATCGGCACGCTCGCGCTCTACTTCCTCGTCTACAAGAACCAGATCCTCCAGCGGCCCCAGTATCTGCCGTTCACCGAGAACCCCGTCGCCTGGGCGAGCGGGCTCGCGCTGCCCTGGGTGGTGCTGGCGATCATCTTCACCGCCAACTACACCCGTATGACGCGCTCGACGATGGTGGAACAGCTCAGCGAGGACTACGTCCGCACCGCGCGGGCCAAGGGCATGTCCGGGCGGAGCGTGGTGCTGAGATTCGCCCTGCGCGGCACCCTCACTCCCATCATCACGATCTTCGGCGTGGACCTCGGCACGCTGATCGGCGGCGCGATCATCACCGAGACCACCTTCGGGTTACAGGGACTCGGGCGGCTCTCCATCAAGGCCGTCGACAGCTCCGACCTGCCCATGCTGATGGGGACGGTGCTCGTGGCGGCCGCCGCGATCGTCTTCTTCAACATCGTCGTCGACATCCTGTACGCCTTCATCGACCCTCGCGTCCGGCTGAGCTAGGAGTTCTGAAAAAAGTGTCAACTCCCTTCCTCTCGGTCCGTGACCTGACCGTCGACTTCCACACCGAGGACGGCGTCGTCCACGCGGTGGACGGGCTCTCCTTCGACGTGGAGAAGGGCACCACGCTCGGCATCGTCGGCGAGTCCGGGTCGGGCAAGTCGGTGACCAACCTGACCGTGCTAGGCCTGCACAATCCGGAGACCACCAAGATCAGTGGAGAGATCCGGCTGGACGGCGAGGAGCTGATCGGCGCCTCCAACTCCACCATGGAGAAGCTGCGCGGCAACAAGGTCGCGATGATCTTCCAGGATCCGCTGACCTCGCTCTCCCCGTACCACACCATCGGCAAGCAGATCTCCGAGGTCTACCGCAAGCACACCGGCGCGAGCCGCGCCGAGGCGAGGGACCGCGCGATCGAGATGCTGACCCGGGTCGGCATCCCCCAGCCGAAGACCAGGGTGGACGACTATCCCCACCAGTTCTCCGGCGGCATGCGGCAGCGCGCGATGATCGCGATGGCCCTGGTGTGCGACCCGGACCTGCTGATCGCCGACGAGCCCACCACCGCCCTGGACGTGACCGTGCAGGCCCAGATCCTGGACCTGCTCAAGGAGCTCCAGGACCAGACGGGCGCCTCGATCATCCTGATCACCCACGACCTCGGCGTGGTCGCCAACACCGCGCACGACGTGCTGGTGATGTACGCCGGGCGGGCGGTGGAGCGCGGGACCGTGAGAGAGGTCCTCCGCGAGCCCCGGCACCCCTACACCTGGGGTCTGCTCGCCTCCATGCCCCGCCTGAGCGCCCCCGTGGACGTGCCGCTGCGGCCGGTCCGCGGCACCCCGCCGAGCCTGATCAACGTTCCGCCCGGCTGCCCCTTCCACCCCAGGTGCGACTACATGAAGCTGGCCGGTCCCGAGCTGTGCCGCTCCGAGCGGCCGGAACTGTCCCCGCACCGCGGCCACGGCGACGCGTGCTACCTGACCCTCGCCCAGAAGAGGGAGATCCAAAAGTGAGCGAGACAACCGGTGAACCCCGCGGCGAGGCGCTGCTGGAGCTGTCCGGCCTGAAGAAGCACTTCCCGGTGATGGGCGGCCTCATCTTCAAACGCCAGGTGGGCAAGGTCCACGCGGTGGACGGCATCGACCTGACGGTGCACGCCGGTGAGACGCTCGGCCTGGTCGGCGAGTCGGGCTGTGGCAAGTCCACCGCCGGACGGCTGGCCTCCCGGCTGCTGGAGCCCACGGCGGGCAGCATCAGGTACGCCGGGCGGGAGATCGGCCACGCCACGCGCAGGGAGCTGAAGCCGATCCGGGCCGAGATCCAGATGATCTTCCAGGATCCGTACTCGTCGCTGAACCCCCGGCACACGGTGGGCACGATCATCGGCGGCCCGATGGAGATCAACGGCATCAACCCCCCCGGCGGCAGGGAGAAGCGGGTCCGGGAGCTCCTGGAGATCGTCGGGCTCAACCCCGAGCACTTCAACCGCTTCCCGCACGAGTTCTCCGGCGGCCAGCGGCAGCGCATCGGGGTGGCCCGCGCGCTCTCCCTCGACCCCAAGCTGATCATCGCGGACGAGCCGGTCTCCGCCCTCGACGTCTCCATCCAGGCGCAGGTCGTCAACCTGCTCCAGCAGCTTCAGCGGGACCTGGGCATCGCGTTCCTGTTCATCGCGCACGACCTCGCGATCGTGCGGCACTTCTCCCAGCGGGTCGCGGTCATGTATCTCGGCAAGATCGTCGAGGTCGCCGACCGCGTCTCCCTGTACGAGCGCCCCCGTCACCCCTACACTCACGCGCTGCTGTCGGCGGTGCCCGAGGTGCTGGAGGACGAGGCGCCGCGCGAGCGCATCCGCCTGGCCGGGGACGTGCCCTCCCCGATCAACCCGCCGTCCGGCTGCCGCTTCCGCACCCGCTGCTGGAAGGCCCAGGACAAGTGCGCGACCGAGGAGCCCCCGCTGCTCAGGCTGGAGGGCAACAGGGAAGGTCACCTGACAGCCTGCCACTTCCCCGAGGAGCCGACCGTGCACGGCCAGGACGTGGTGCTGGACCCGGCGCTGCAGACCTGACGGTCCGGCGTCTCGCCGCGGGACGCCTGGCCCGTGACCGCGGACCCGAAGGTCCGATGGCGGCGATCCCCGCCGATCCCCGCCGTTTTCCGGTACCGGCCGCCGAGGCGGCGGCCGGTGCCATCGGCTCGGCGGCTCAACGACCGCCGGCCGGTGATCCGTCGATCAGCGGCCGGTGTTCGGCGGTCGGCCTCAGTGGCTCAGCGGCCGGTGATCCGGCGGCCGGCCGCTCACGACTCGGCGGAGGCGGCCAGAGCACGCAGGCCGTCGACCGCGCGGGCCGGGTCCTCCACGCCGTAGACGGCGTTGCCCGCCACGAAGACGTCGGCGCCCGCCTCCGCGCAGCGCTCGATCGTCGTGTCGGAGACGCCGCCGTCCACCTGGAGCCAGACCTGCCCGCCGTGCCGGCCGATGAGCTCGCGGGCCCTGCGGATCTTGGGCAGCACGATGTCGAGGAACTTCTGCCCGCCGAAGCCGGGATCGACGGTCATCACCAGCAGCATGTCGATCTCACCGAGCAGGTCCTCGTACGGTTCGACGGGGGTGGCCGGGTTCAGCGCCAGGCCCGCGCGGGCGCCCGCCTGGCGGATCTGGCGCAGCGTGCGCACCGGGGCCTTGGCCGCCTCCACGTGGATGGTCACGCTCCCGGCGCCGGCCTCGGCGTAGTCAGGTGCCCAGCGATCCGGGTCTTCGATCATGAGATGGCAGTCGAGTGGCGTCGAGGTCGCCTTGAGCAGAGACTCGACGACCGGCAGCCCAAGGGTGAGGTTGGGCACGAAGTGGTTGTCCATGACGTCCACGTGCAGCCAGTCGGCGTTGGGTACCGCAGCGGCCGCCTCGGCGAGGCGGGCGAAGTCGGCGGACAGGAGGCTGGGCGAGATCTGTACGGCCATAATTGGCCGATTCTAGCGGCGGGGGCCTCGCCGCCCGTTCTCCCCCTGTGGCGGGGCCGGTGCCCATGAGGCGGGACACGGCCCCCTCCACCGGACGAGGTGCCCGTGAGGCGGGACGCCTCCTCCGCCGGACGGCTCACAACGCCACACGAACGTTGGGACAGGACACTCCCTGACCGACCGAGGCCAGGCCGGCCCCGTACCTCGGCGGACGGGCGGCGCGGAGACGCGGGTCAGATGTCGACCCGGACGCGGTATCTCTCCAGCCAGGCGTTGAACTGGAGGAGTCCCTCCAGCGACGCCCGGCCTCCCCCCGGACCGCCGCCCGTCTCCGGCCGGTCGATCACGGCCCGTACCTTCTCCCTGTCGACGAGCGGCGCGGCGGCGAAGTGGTCGCCGCCGAGCAGCCGGGCCGCCTCCGCGCGGACGGCCTTCTCGTAGGTGGGGTCCTGCGTCGAGGGGTAGGGGCTCTTGCGGCGCCCGACGACCGAGGGCGGCAGGACGTCCGCGGCGGCGGCGCGCAGCAGGCTCTTCTCCTGCCCGTCGAACGTCTTCATCGCCCAGGGGGCGTTGAAGACGTACTCCACCAACCGGTGGTCGCAGAACGGCACCCGGACCTCCAGCCCGACGGCCATGCTCATCCGGTCCTTGCGGTCCAGCAGGATCTGCACGAACCGGGTGAGGTGCAGGTAGGAGATCTCTCGCATGCGCCGCTCCAGGCCCTCCTCGCCCGGCAGCCGGGGCACCTCGTCGAGCGCCCGCCGGTAGCTGTCGGCGCGGTAGCCGGGTATGTCCAGCTTGCGCATCAGATCCTCGTCGAGGAGCGCCCCCACCCCCGCGAACCGTCCGAACCCCGGGGACACCAGCCACGGGAAGGTGTCGGCGGAGACCGCCTCGGGGTCGAAGAACCACCGGTAGCCGCCGAAGACCTCGTCGGCGGACTCGCCGGACAGCGCCACCGTGGAGTGGCCCCGGATGGCGCGGAACAGCAGGTAGAGGGAGGTGTCCATGTCCCCGATGCCGATCGGCAGGTCACGCGCCCTCAGGACCGCGGCGCGCACCGCGGGGTCCATGAGATCGGCGGAGTCCAGGACGATGTCGGCGTGCTCGGAGCCGATGTGCCGTACGACGTCGTGCACGTACGGCGTGTCGGGGGTGTCGCGCATCTCGTCGGGCGTGAAGTTCTCGCTGTATCCGGTGAAGTCGACGGAGAACGACCGGATCTTCCCTCCCCCCTGCCCCTCCGGCCCGAGTGCGGCGAGCGCCGTGATGGTGCTGGAGTCGAGACCTCCGGAGAGCAGGGTGCACAGCGGCACGTCGGAGACGAGCTGACGGGTGACGATGTCGTTCAGCAGTTCGCGCACGGTCCCGACGGTGGTGGTGAGGTCGTCGGGGTGCTCGTGGGCCTCCAGGTGCCAGTAGGGGCGCCGGCACAGGAAGTCGCGGGTCACCCGGACGGTGTGGCCGGGGCGCACCTCGTACATGTCCCGGTAGACGGCGCGTTCCGGGTTCTTCACGAAGGCGATCAGCTCGCGCAGGCCGTCGGCGTCGACGGTGGGCGTCCCGGTCAGGGGGTTGGCCAGGATCGCCTTGGGCTCGGAGCCGAACAGCACGCCGCTCGGGAGCGGGTGGTAGTACAGCGGCTTGATGCCCATCCTGTCCCGGACGAGCAGCAGCTCCTCGCGGCGGGCGTCCCAGATCGCGAAGGCGAACATGCCGTTCAGCCGTTCGGGGAAGCCCTCACCCCATTCGAGGTAGGCCCGCAGGAGGACCTCGGTGTCGCTCCGGGTCGAAAAACGGTGGCCGTGGGCGATCAGTTCCGCGCGCAGCTCGACGAAGTTGTAGATCTCGCCGCTGTAGGTGAGGACGGCGAGTGGCTGCCCGTCCTCATCGGCGATCATCGGCTGGCGCCCGCCCTCGATGTCGATGACGGCCAGACGCCGATGACCTATCGCGGCGTGCGGGGCGAGCCACAGCCCCTCGTCGTCGGGTCCACGACAGGCCATGGTGTCGGTCATGGCCTGCGCGGCGGCCCGTGACTGTCGAAGATCGCGCTCGAAGTCCACCCATCCGCAGATTCCGCACATTTCGACAACCCCGCATCCTGCTCGGAAGCAGTTACATTCAGTCGAACAGCCCTAGGTGTCGATATATGCCCAGATAATGCCCTCTGACCTGCGGCGATGACCTCAGCCGCCCTCCTTCGCCAGGAGGGCGGCGCTCGTTCAGCGGCGGCGCAGCAGGGCGAGGAACATCGCGTCGGTGCCGTGCCGGTGCGGCCAGAACCGCGCGTACGGCCCCTCGCCCAGCCCCTCGACCTCGGGAAGCGGGTCGCGGGCGTCCAGCGCCTCGACGTCGTCGCGGCGCCGCAGGACGTCGCCGACCACGGCGACGGTCTCCGCCAGGTGCGGCGAGCAGGTCACGTACGCGACGACCCCACCGGGACGCGCCGCGTCGATCGCCGAGTCGAGCAGGGCACGCTGGATCCTGCCCAGCTCGGGAAGGCTCCGGGGATCGCGACGCCAGCGGGCCTCGGGACGGCGGCGCAGCGCGCCCAGGCCGGTGCAGGGGGCGTCGAGCATGACCCGGTCGAAGACCCCCGGCCGCCAGGCGGGCGCGGTGCCGTCCGCGGTGATCACCGCGGCCTGCCGGGTCGTCTGCCACACCAGCCGCGCCCGGTGATACTGCAGCTCGGCGGCGAGCAGGCGCGCCTCGCCCTGCTGGGTCGCGATGGCGTCGAGCAGGCCCGCCTTGCCACCGGGACCCGCGCACAGGTCGAGCCAGCGGGAGTCGGAGCCCTCCAGCGGGACCCGCGTCAAAGCGAGCGCGACGAGCTGGCTCGCCTCGTCCTGCACGGCCGCGCGCGACTCGGCCACGGCGAGGACCGCACCGGGGTCGCCCTCGGCCAGATAGGCCGCGTACGGGGAGTATCTGGCGGGTTCCGCACCCGCGTCGAGAAGCTCGGCGACCGAGGAGCGGCCCGGGCGGGCGACGAGGGTCACCTTGGGACGCTCGTTGTCGGCCGCGAGCAGGGCGGCCGTCTCGTCGAAGTCACCGCCCACCGCGTCGCGCAGGGCGTCGACGATCCACCTCGGGTGGCTGTGGGCCACCGCCAGGTGACCCACGGGGTCCTCGGCCGGGTCGGGCGCCACGATCGGGATCCACTGCTCCAGGGAGCGGGTGGAGACCTTGCGCAGCACGGCGTTGGCGTACTTCGACGCGCCGATGCCCACGCGCAGCCGCACCAGGTCGACCGTGGTGCCGACGGCGGCGTGCGGGGGAACCCGCGTCCTGAGCAGCTGGTGCACGCCCAGGCGGACGGCGTCGAGCAGCGGCGGGTCGACGTCCTCGGGCGCCCGGTCGCTGCAGGCCGCGATGACCTCGTCGTAGGTGCCGAGGCCGCGCAGGGTGCCGTAGGCCAGCTCGGTGGCCAGGCCCGCGTCGCGCCCGGAAAGGCGGCGCTCGCGCAGCAGCGCGGGCATCAGCAGGTTGGCGTAGGCGTCCCGCTCGTCGACGGCGCGCATCAGGTCGTACGCGGCGTTGCGCGCCTCGTCGCGGACCGGCTTGGGCGGGCGCCCGCCTCTGCCCCTGCCTCCGGCGCCGCGTGAACCGCCCGCCGGGCCGTGACCCCCGCCGCGCGGGACGTTACGGCCGTTACCACTGCTCATGATCTTCAGGCCAGCCGATCCTCGTCGGTGGGCCGCACGCCGCGGGCCCACTCCCCCGCGCCCATCAGGCGCTTGCCCTGCGGCTGCACCTCGCCCAGCTCGACCGGGTAGGTGGCGGTGCCGACCAGGACGGAGTTCTTGGACGCCACGATCTGGCCGGGGGCCAGGCCGGAGGCGTCGGGAACCGGTCGCACGGGACCCAGCTTGATCCGCCCGCCGCGGAACTCGGTCCACGCGCCCGGGGCGGGGGTACAGGCGCGGACCAGGCGGTCGACCCGCATCGCGGGGGCGGACCAGTCGACCCTCGCGTCGTCGACGCTGATCTTCGGGGCGAGGCTCACCCCCTCCGCGGGCTGTGCCACGGCCTCCAGCTTGCCCTCCTCGATCCCGTCGAGGGTGGCCGCCAGCAGCCCCGCACCGGACTCGGCGAGCCGGGCGAGCAGCTCCCCGCTGGTGTCGGTGGGGCGGATCTCCTCGGTCACCACGCCGTAGACCGGCCCCGCGTCCAGCTCCTTGACGATCTGGAAGGTGGCCGCACCGGTGATCTCGTCGCCGTGGAGCACGGCGTGCTGCACCGGCGCCGCGCCGCGCCAGGCCGGCAACAGCGAGAAGTGCAGGTTGACCCAGCCGTACCGAGGGATGTCCAGGGTGGCCTGCGGCAGGAGCGCACCGTAGGCGACCACCGGACAGCAGTCGGGGGCGAGCTCGGTGAGCCGGTCGAGAAACTCCGGGCCGCCCGCCTTGGGCGGCCTGAGCACCTCGATGCCCGCCTCCTCGGCGAGCTCGGCGACGGGGCTCGGCTGGACCTTGCGGCCCCTGCCCGACTGGGCGTCCGGGCGCGTGACGACGGCGACGACGTCGTGGCGAGGCGAGTCGATCAGTGCCCGCAGCGAGGGCAGGGCGGTGTCCGGAGTTCCGGCGAAGACCAGTCGCAAGGTTCCTACAGAGCCTTCCCTTGGGTGGCGTGCGGGGAGAACTTGAACGTGGGGGCCGACAGCCCGCTCCAGTCGGCCTCGCGGATCGCCTTCATCGCGAGTTTGCGCTGCTTGGCGTCCATCCGGTCGATGAACAGCACGCCGTCCAGGTGATCGGTCTCATGCTGGAAGCAGCGGGCCATCAGGTCGGTGCCCTCCAGGGTCACCGGCTCGCCGTGCATGTTGAAACCGGTCGCCACGGCCCGTATCGACCTGGGCGTGGGGAAGGACAGGCCGGGGAACGACAGGCAGCCCTCCTCGCCCTCCTCGTCCTTGTCCTCCGACAGGTCGAGGTTGGGGTTGATCAGATGCCCGAGCTGGTCGTCCACGTAGTAGGTGAAGACGCGCAGGCCGACCCCGATCTGCGGCGCGGCCAGCCCGGCTCCCGGCGCGTCCATCATCGTGTCGGTGAGGTCCTTGACGAGCTTGCGCAGCTCCTTGTCGAAGTCCTTGACCGGGTCGGCGGGAGTGCGCAGCACCGGATCGCCGAAAAGACGGATCGGCTGAATGGACAACAGGGGTCTCCTCACACTTCATGGGATGCGCCCAGTCTAAGGGCGACGGCCGCCTCCCCCGGGCCTTCCACTCAGCGGGAGCGGGCCTTCATCGCCGCCTTGCGGGCGGACTTGGCCACCGCCGCGTCACCGTGGCGAGAACCCAGCAGATCCAGGACGGCGAAGGTGTCCGGGTGGTCCACCAGCGCCATCTCCTCGATCACCCGGACGAGGTCCTCACCGGGTTCTAGGGCGTCGAACTCACAGATCGCCTCCGAGGCGTCGCCGCGCTCGAGCAGCGAGGCGAGCGAGTCGACCGCGAGCCAGGTGTTGTCGGCGGGCGTGAGGGCGGGCGCGGACAGGTGGCGGATGTGCAGCCAGGAGGCGGCGTAGCGCCACATGGCGGGCTCGGAGAGCGCCTCCCTGAGCGGGACCTCGGCCTCGGGGCCGAGCTCCTCCAGGATCGTGCCCACGGCGCCACGGCGGCCGGCCGTACCCGAGGCGGCGACCTTGACCAGCTCGCGGGCGGCGGCCTCGGGGTGGCGGGACTCCAGCCACACGGTGACGGCGCTGGGCGCGGCGGAACCCTTCATGATCGCCTCGACCAGCTCCGCCGCGCCCAGGTCGGTGAAGACGGCGACCTCCGCGCCCGTCGGCGCGTCGTGGCCCTCCCGCATCAGATCCTGGCGGACGGCCCACATGCCCAGCGGGGTCAGCCTCGGCCGTCCTGACCGCGAGGTCTCCACCAGTCCGCAGTAGCTCAGAAGCGACAGGGCCGACTCCAGCTGGGCGGGAAGCGCGCCTGTCAGCACCCGCATCTCCACCTGGCGGGCACCGCAGGCCACCTGGTGCGACTGCAGGATGCCCTTCACCAGGGTCGCGGTGGACAGCCCCTCGCGCACGGCGTACAGCGTGGCGAGCATCTCGGCCAGATGGTCGTCGATCACCGGGGAACCGGTCAGGTCGTCGTCGGCACGGTCGAGGACGTCCATGACCACGCCGTCCCAGAATCCCAGCAGCGCCCGGGGCGGCAGGTCGGAGGAGAGCACGAGCGGGCCGGGCGTCACCTCGCCACGGGAGATGCGGAGCATGCCGGTGTTGACGGCGACCACCCAGAGCAGGTGCAACCGCGCGGGGCCCGGCAGTCCGAGCTCGGCGCACGGCGTGAACGGGTCGGGCAGCAGGCCCTCGGGGGTCACCCGGCGGGTGCCGGTCCAGACGGCCACACGCTGTGCGTCGATCACCAGCGGGACGTGCGGGACGTGCGCGGCCAGCTCCTCGTCGGTGGCGAGGTCGACCGGGGGAAAGCTCAGCGCGTCGCCACGTGGGGGGCGACCTCGGCCCGTGGTGGCGACGGACTCCTCAAGAACGGCCGCCCGCAGCTCGCGTGGCGCCGTTCCCAGCTCGTCGACCAGCCTGCGCAGTTCGCCGATGTCGAAGACGTTCCCACTGTTCCCGCTCTTTGCCACTCGTGAAACTTACTGCACTCGCGCCTCACGCATACACGGCTCAGCCGATGGCGCGGGAACGTGCCTTGAAGGCCGCCTTGCGGGCCGCCTTGGCCGCTCCGTGATCTCTGAGAGAGCGTCCGAGCAGCTCAAGGACGTCGACGACCTCCGGATGGTCGACCCTCCACATCTCCTCGATCACGTGTGGCGGAGGGCCTGAGGCGGACATGTTCTCGGCGAACGTCTCCGGATCCTCCTCGGCGGCGGGCATGGCCAGGGCGAGCATGTCCACGCTCATCCAGAGCATCTCCTCCTGGGTGAGCGTGGGAGCCGCCAGGCCGCGCGAACTCAGCCAGTGGATGGCGTGCGGGCGCAGCTCGGGCTCCTCCAGGAAGGCGCGCACCGCCTCTTCCGCGTCGGGGCCGAGACGGTCGACGATCGTCACCGCGATGCCCCTCGCGACCGACGGCGCGCCGGAGACGGAACCGAACAACTCGGTGACCGCCTGCGCCGGTGTCCTGTTCTCCAGCCAGCCCCCGATATCGGCCTCGGCCATCTCGGCGGGCATTCCGGAAAGCAGCCCCTCGATGAGCTCGGGCGCGTCGGCGGTGGTCAGATCGGCCGCCTCGGGTGCCTCGACGCCCAGGTCGGTGTAGAGCTCGCGCAGTCCCCACAGGGCCAGCGGAGTGAGTTCGAGCAGCTCGTCACCCGGCTCGGCCATCCCGCAGTACGCGAGCCGCCTGACGGCCTCGGGAACGTCGATCTCGCCGCCCTCGACCAGGCCGATCTCCTCCAGATACTCCCCGACGAGGGGGATCGGCACGGGCGCCTGGAGGCGGTAGAGCATGTCGCACAGACCGTAGAGCTCCTCGTCGAGGGAGACGTCGCCCGTCACGGCGCCGCCGGTGTCCTTCTCGACGACGAACTCGACCGTGGCGGCCCAGATTTCGAGCGGATCGAAGTCCTCGCCGTCGAAGATCGCGCTGCCCTCGACCTGGACCAGGCCGGTGTGGACCGCGAGCTCCCACAGCAGCCCCGGGTCGGCCACCGAGAGCTGGGCGGCCGCCTCGCCGGCGTCACGGACCCGCAGGCGGCCCTTGAGGGTCGGGGTGCGGCCGCCGGCGAGCATCCACTGGACCAGCCTGCGCGCGTCGGTGACCAGCGGCACCCGCAGGGCGCTCTGGACGAGTGTCTCGCGGGGCGCCAGGCGTACGGGGGGAAGGGGCGAGCAGCCGGGACAGTCACAGTGCTCGACGGCGGGCTCCTCGCGCACCGCGGAGACGGAGAGGATCGCGCTCCCGGCGTCCTGCTCCAGCGAGTCGGCGCCGATCGCGCTGAAGAGGCTCTTGGCCATGCCGAACCGGGAGGTGTCGGCGAGTGCGATGGGCATCTCGGGTTCGATCCGGTCGAGGACGCTCCTCATCCGGACGGCCATCTTGCCGCCGATCTCCTCGGTGGCGAGCAGGAAGTCGACCAGGGTGCGGGCGGCGGCGACGGTCTCCGGGGCGCTCTCCGGGGGGGCGATGACCTTGCGCGGATAGATGTTGAGCAGCAGTTCCTCGAAGGTGACAGGGGTGAAGTCACCCAGCTCGTTCACGTCCAGATAGTCACTCGCGTAGTCGCAGAGCAGCCGCACCTCGTCCACGTCAACGTCAAGGCTGTGCGCACGCCCCCACGCGCGCAGGTCGTCTACGGCCCGATTCACCCATTCGATCGACACAGGGGAAAATTAACGGCTTACTGCCAGCACCGCGAATCGGGGAAACAACTCAAATCACATCTAGGGGGTCTATGCACACCTTGACCACCTCCGCCGCCTTGCGCGCGGAGCGTACTCCGGCGGCCCCTTTCAGCGCCGCGGCCAGCGCCGCTCCCGAGTCTCGCGCGATCCGCACCATGGCACGTTCCCGCACTTGATCCCCCTTGGGAGAGGCCACGGGAACGGGGCCGAGCACCTGCGCCCCCACCGGCAGGGTCATCTCGCCGATCATTTCCCGCACCGCCGCCGGAGACCCGGTGAGCGTCGCCATTTTCACCGCGGGGGGGAAACCGAGTTCTGTCCTGTCGGCCAGTTCTCTCTCGGCGTGGTTCACCGGATCCCAGCGCAGCAGAGCCTGTACGGCGGCGAGTGAGGAGTCGGCCAGCACGACCAGTTCGGCCGAGGCCCGCAGCAGGGCCGCCGCGTTCATCCACCGGCGCAGCGTCTCCTCCGCGGCGCGCAGATCGGGCCTGCCGAGCAGCGCCCAGCCGTCCAGCAGCACCGCCGCCGCGTACCCTCCCTCGGGCACCGGCTCGGCGCCCGGGGTGGCCACCACCAGGGCGCGGCCCGCGCCGACCGTGGCGAGCACCCCGTCCCTGCCCGACGTCTTGACCTTTACCGAAGGGAAGGCCCTCCCCAGCTCCTCGGCCGTGCGGCGGGCACCGACCACCAGGGCCCGCACCCGGGCGCCGCCGCAGGACGCGCAGCGCCAGTCACCCGCGATCCGGCCGCACCAGCGGCAGTACGGGGCCACGTGGCCGCCGCGCAGCGCGAACGGGCCGCCGCAGTGCCCGCAGCGGGCGGTCGCCCGGCAGCTCTGGCAGGCCAGCGCGGGCAGGTAGCCCCGGCGGGGGACCTGCACCAGCACGGGACCACTCTCCAGCCCGGCACGCAGGGCCCGCCAGGCGAGGCTGGGCAGCCGGGCGGCCCTCGCCGCCTCGTCCCTGGCCAGCTCCGAGTCCTCCCCCGCCGGACGGACCCTCGGCGCCCTCGCCCTCACCGTCGCGCGGGTCGCGACGATGGGCCCGGCCCAGCCCGCCGCGATGAGCCTGGTCGCCTCCGCCGTGCGGGCGTATCCCCCGATGAGCAGGCCCGCTCGCGCCCGGTGGGCACGCAGGGCGAGAACCTCCCTGGCGTGGGGGTAGGGGGCGAGCCGCTCGGAGTGCAGGTCGTCGCCGTCGTCCCAGATGACCGCGAGCCCGAGATCCCTGACCGGGGCGAACGCCGCTCCCCTCGTCCCGACCGCGACCCGCACCTGCCCCCTGGACACCCGCAGCCATCGCCGGTAGCGCTCGGCGGGTCCGAGGTCGGCCGTGAGGGCCACGTGCGCGCCGGGCTCCAGAACGGCGCTCAGGGCCGCGTCGAGCAGACCCACGTCCTTACCGTCGGGAAGCACCACGAGGGCTCCCCTGCCCCCGCCCAGGGTCTCCCGTACGGCAACCGCGACCGCCTCCGGCCACGTGGGCCCGCTCTCCCCGGTGCCCGGCAGGGCCGTCCACACCGCGCGGGGGGCGCCCCCCTTCGCCAGGGCCGCCAGGAACGCCTCCCCCTCCGAGTAGTCCGCCCATGGCCCGGGCCCCTCTCCCCGCACCGGATCCTGGGCGGCCGGGGTGGGGGTCTCGGCCTCGACCCTCGCGTGGCGGGGCGGGATGGCGAGGCGCAGGACGTCGGCCATGGTCCCGGCGTAGTGGTCGGCCACGGCCCGGGCCAGCGCGGCGATCTCCGGGGTGAGCACGGGCTCGGCTGAGACGACCCGCTCCAGGCGGGTCAGTTTGCCCTCGTGCTCGGTGGTCTCCACCCGCTCCAGCAGGAACCCGTCGACGAGCTTGCCCGCGAACCGGATGCGGACCCGGGTCCCCGGCACGGCGGCGGCGTCCAGGGGGGCGGGGACGAGATAGTCGAACAACCGGTCGAGGTGCGGCAGCGGCGTGTCGACGAGGACCCTCGCGACCGGCAGCTCGGCGGCCGGCTCCGGCACCCCTCTCACCGGCTCGACCACCCCGGAGGCTTTGGCCGTCCCTGCGGCCCTGACCACCCTGGCGGCCCTCACGGTCCCGGCGCGGCCACCCCGCGCCCTCGTGGGACCGCCCGGCACGTGCCGCGCACGGACCGCGTCGAGCGGCAGCAGGGCGTCGTCGTCCGGCGAGGGGCTGGCGTGGGTCACCCACCTGTCCTACCAGACCCGGGCACCCCCTCCAGACGACGGCGGGAGGACGGGCCGGTCCCGTGCCTCTGACGGCCAGGTCCCCGTACCTGCGGCAACCCGGTCCCGAGCCGCTGACGGCGAGAGGCGAACCCGGCGCGATCGCCCGCAAGGCCGGTCAAATGGAACGGCGGTGGGTCCAGCGGCCACCGAGCAGGGTGCCGAGGATCGGCATGTGCCGCAGGCCGTCCCCGTCCAGCCCGGCCGGATCGTACTCAGTGATCACCAGGTCGGCGGGGTCGCCCGGACGCACCCCCGTACGTCCTCTGGCGGCCGCCGCGAGCGCCACCGGCAGCGGGATCGCCTGCTCCGGGTGCCACGGCGGCCGCTCGTCGTCGGTCCTGGCCACGGCGGAGGCGATCCCGTCCCACGGGTCGAGCGGTGCCACCGGGGCGTCGGAGCCCAGCTCGACGACCGCTCCGGCCGCCAGCAGGTCGGCGTAGGCGAAGGCCCTGCCGGTCCGTCCCCGCCAGTGCAGGTCGGCCACGTCGCGGTCGTCCGGCGCGTGGGCGGGCTGCACGCCCGCGACCAGCCCCGGTCTGGCGAACCTCCCGAAGTCCTCGGGGCGGACGAGCTGCGCGTGCTCGATCCTCCCCGGGCAGCCGACCCGCTCGAACGCGTCCAGCGCGATGCCCACCGCCAGATCGCCGATCGCGTGCACCGCCGGGTCGATCCCGTGCCCGGCCGCCAGGACCATCACGCCGTACAACTCCTCGGGCGCCGTCTCCAGCAGCCCACGCGCCTCGCCGCCGGGGTACGGGTCCTCGCAGTAGGCGGTCCTGGTGTTCAGCGACCCGTCCACGAACGTCTTGACCGGTCCGACCTCCAGCAGGCCCCCCGCACCGGCGACGGGCTCGCCGGTACGCAGCCCGCGGCCGATCGCCTCCTCCAGCCGGTTCACCGGGATCGAGCAGCCGACCCGGACGTCGATCCGCTGCGTCCCCACCCGCCGGGTCCAGTCGGTGACGTTGTCGGCGAACTCGAAGTCCAGCACGCCCACGACGCCCCTCGCCGCGGCCGCGGTGGTGGCCTCGGCCACCCAGCGATCCAACTCGTCCTGCGGCGGCGGGGGCATCTCCGCCATCGCGTCGTAGCAGTCGCGCTCGCGCAGCACCCCCGTCGGATGCCCGCCCCTGCCGACCACCGCCAGCGCGGCCGGGCTGAACCAGGCGGTGTGCAGATCGTTGCTCACCAGCACGATCGGACGGTCGGGTGCCGCCGCCTGGAACATCGACTTGTGCGGCGTGTCCGGCCACAGGCCATCGCGAAAGCCGTAGCCGACCGTGAACCCGGACGCACCGGACCCGCCGGACGCGATAGGCGTACCGGATGTGTCGGCCCACGAGACGACGAGGTCGACCGCCTCCCGCGCCGACCGCGCCGAGGTCAGATCGATCCTGCGCCGGGCCTGCGCCCACTGTACGGAGTGCACGTGCGCGTCCCACAGGCCCGGCAGGAGGGTGGCACCCCCGGCGTCGACCGACTCGTCGCAGGGGGGCGGCTCCACGGCCACCTCCGCGACCCGGCCGCCGACGATCAGGACATGGCGCAACGGGCCACCGGGACCCAGTCGCGCGTTGCGCAACAGCAGGCGAGAAGACGGTGAGGACATAAGGCAGAGATTAGGCGGAAATCCGACGCACGCTCCCCCGGGTACCGGGGTTTTCCCCGGGCCGTCGTCGCGCATCCCCTCTCCTCGCTGTCCTCTCCTTCTTTCCGGTTCTTCCCGGATTTTTCGGCCGTCGCCGCGCACCGCCTTCCCAGCCAACGTCGCGCACCGCGTCGGAACCGATGCGGGGAGAACCGAAGCCGATGCCCCTTGCCCCCGCATCCCGTCCAGCGCTCCCGCACGCTCCCAGGCGATCGAACTCCTATCCGGCTGCGATCCGGGTGCTTAGAGTAAACGTGGAGCGCCTTCGGCAGGAGACCTTTGATATGGGACCGAGCTCGCCTGTTCCATCAGAAAACGGGTCATCTTCGGATGAATACTCGGGAATCAATCCAGAGCTAATGGAACGATTCATCGCCTCACTGGAGCATGCGCGAAAAGTGGTGGGCGAGCAGCTCCCGGCGATCCTCCGATTGCTTTCCTCGGTGGACGCCGACCGGTCCGCGGCGTTGCCGATCCGCGAGATCGAAGACTGGCTGGATCAGGAGATCCCGCGACTACGCAGACGCAACCAGCTGATCCAGGAGCCCGACCTCCTGACGAACTGGGCGCCGAGCCTGGCCGGTCCTGGTCTGCCGGGCCTCACGCCGGGACCGGGGCGCGAAGGACTCATCGCCTTCGACGAGAAGACCCTGGCGAGATGTGCTCTCGCCACCAACGAGGGCAGGAAACTCGCGGAGACCCTCGCCGCCCAGGGACACCCGACTCCCCACTCCTCCAAGAACATCTACGACGGGATCTTCGACCAACTCGCCGAGAGGCGGCAGGACCCCGACTTCGCCGCGGGATTCTTCGCCACTCTCGGCCCGAAGGGCGCGGCCACCGCGCTCAGGAAACTGAACGACTACCACGGAGAATCCGGCAAAAAACACTGGAAGACCATGGGAGAAGCCCTCGCCACGGCGGTGGCCCGGCGCCCGAAAACACTCGGCCCGTCCTGGGAGCCGGAGAACCTCGGGAAGATACAGGCGGCCAACCTGGGTCTGGTGCTCGGCCACGGCAGCTTCCCCTTCACCTGGCTCGCCGAGGTGATCCGTCCCCGCACCCAGAAATCCCCCGGTGCCGGGGCCTTCACCCGCCAGGCCGCCGACCTGAGCCACTTCCTGTCCGCTCTGGCCAACAATCCGGAAACGGCCAGGGCATTGTTCAACGGCATCTCTCCCGAAGATCGCAGGGATCTGTTCTCCGCACTCAACCGGGAGGTCTCGCTCTACACCAACGAGCACGACACGATCGCCTTCGACCCGGAGGCGGAGTTCGGCCGGATGCTCGCCGCCGGAGCCGGCGTCTTCGAGAAGCGCTCCCCGGGCCCCGAGGCGGTGCGATTCGCCTTCAACACCATGACGACCATGGGCAACCTCCGAACAGAGGCGGACTTCCGCAATCCGGAGGGGCAGCCGATGGAGGTGGCGCAGGGCGCGAGAATCTTCATGTCGATGCTCGCGGGCGCCTACCCCGCCGAAATGATCGAGGGCGCCAGCTTTCGGGACGCCAACCGAACCAAGGACAGTGTTTTCGACAAGACAGACACGCTCATTCTGGGACTCAAGCCGAAGTTCGTTCTCAGTCCAGGCGACACTTATCGGTTCATGAAGACCTTTGCTGACTCCGTAGAGCAAATGAAGCCATTCACGGAAGGGATGGGGAAGTTCTCCAGACATCTCATGGACTCGGCCGCAGCAAAGGACCAGGGAAAGAGCACCGAATACGTGGGGCGCGCTTTCATGGGATTGGGCTATTTGGCAGGAATGCAGATCGCCGCCGCGAACGAAGTCCAAGGGAAAATGGATGAGTACGATCAAAAGGTGCGGGACCGGATCTTCTTCCTCTTGGGCCTGAGCGTCGACCTCGTAGGGTTCGGCATCGGAGAGGGGGGTGCCGCGTTGCTGGACCTCTCGGGCCCTCTCGTAGAGATGGACGGGGCCGACGAGCTGATCTGGTTGATGATCAGCAAGACCGCGACCGAGACCATCGACTCGTACAAGGACATCGAAGGAACCCGCCTGGACAAACTCAAGGAAAGCAATCGCCTGGCCACCTTGGGCAGCGAATACTGGATATTTCACGAACTGAAGCGCTACGGGTTTTCGTACAAGGTGCCTCCCAGCGACCCCGCCTTCGGCGATCCACCCATCACCGGAGCCAATGGGAACCTCCTCCCCTTCGGCACGCTGGCGAAGGATCCGAAGGCGCTGAAGAATCTTGCCAACTGGCTGATCAGCAACGGCTCGGGAAGTGGAGACAAAAGCACAGCCGGAGAAGCCGCAGCAGAGATCGACCTCCTCTTCACCGGCGCAAAGGGAAAAACCAGGGATAACCCCGCGCCATGGGGATGACGACAGTATCAAGAGGTTCTTAGGCACTCGGTTTCCCCGGAGAGGACGAAGTTTTTTTCTTTGGGCGAAGTGGTCACCACTTTAACGTACGACTCTTTCTTAACCAGCTCGTCACGCGGCGCCACCGGATCAGCAGAAGCGACTTTATAGCCTCGCTTGATCAGCCCACCGGCCAATAGATTGAGCGTACCTACCGGATCATCCACACTGGATGTGCTCACTCCAGTAATTCCATATGTCCGCTTGGATTTACCTTCCCCGCAAGGAATGTTCCTGCCACCTTCATTTGTCACTGTGACATCTTTCGCTTGAATCAGATTCATCAACCAGTCGATGTCCGCCTTCAGTGTCATCTCGGCCTGCGCCGCCGTCGGCCCCGGAGGATCGGAGGAGCACGCCCCCAGGGTCAGGACTCCCAAGGCAGCGACCATAGCTGACCCGATACGAGCGAAGGCAGGGTGCGCCACGAATCTCACCATCCACGTCAGCCGACATCACTTAGCTCCCATGATGTCCGAGAGTTATGAAATTTCCAGACGGAATTCCTTAACATCACTCACGATGGCCAGAGAACGTAGTCGCTCATCCAGATCTCGAACATGTCTGCTCTCTGCCCACGGCTGAAGTCGGGCGCGCACCTGTCGGACGGACTTCGCGAGCCTCTCGGAGCTGTGAGTCGTGATGATGTTCGTGGCCTGACCGATCACCGCGACAGCCTCGGGAATCTCGCGCTTCTGGATCAAGGCGGTTGCGTATTCCAGTTGCAGGATGCCTCGCTCTCGCACAGAATCGGCCCCCATCCTGGCAAGCCGCCGCTCGGCTTCGGTTATCGCCCGGTCTGGTTGCTTGAGTTCGATGAGACAGAACACGCCGTAGGAAGCGACGCGATCCTGGTTGAGCCAGAACAGGTGGCGGAGATCCGGATCACTTGGCTTCGCACCCGCCAGATCGGTGGCGCGATCGAGGAGTCGGAGTCCGCCGTGGTCGCGCCTGGTGCTGGAGATCACCCGAGCCACCTGGATGGAGGTCGCCGCCTGCTGTAGGGGGTTGCCGCTCTCCCTGGCCCAGCCTTCAGCGGCGAAGACGTGGTCCATGGCCACCGTGGGCTTCTTCTCATAAAGCGCCATGTAGGCCGACAGCCCGTGCAGGTGGGCAAGAAGGGCAGGAGCACGCAGTTCGTGGGCCGCTGTCAGTCCTTCGGCGTACCGACGAGCGGCAACGGCGTACTCCCTCAAATCAAAGTGGCACCAGCCCGTCATGTGGCTCAGGCTCCAGTAAAGGCGCAGCAGCCGCTCGCGCAGGGGTGAGGTGAGAGAGCCCCGTTTCAGCAGGTCGTCGACCAACGCGCGCTTGGCTTCGGCTATCGGCAGGACCCGCTGAGGGCCGGACGCCTCGTCCATGGCCCACAGCCGGGCGGTGAGTCGCTCCAGCACGTTGATGGTGGCCGCGTCGATCGGGTGTTGGTGCCGAGCGGCGACTGCCAGGCGTTCCCGTTCCGGTGGGGTGAGGTGGCGCAGCAGGCCCAGGGCCGGTGTCCCGCCCAGGAGCAGGGCGAGTTCGAAGAGCAGTTCGCGGCGTTTCACGTCGGCCTCCTCTGCGCCGACCGCGCGCAGCAGGTCGGCACAGCGGGCGGGCGCGGGAACGAGTGGGGGAAGTGCCTTCGTTCCCTTGGTGCCCGGGATGGCCGGTGCGGACACCTCGCGGCGGTAGTGCGCGTCGAGGTGACGGTGATCCGTCTGGTCGATCAGGTCGCGGTCGCGCACCCCGTAGGAGGCGTAGACCTCGTCGGTGACCAGGCGGCGGGCGGTGGTCTGGTAGATGCGGGCGAAGATGGCGATCGCCCCGGCACCGGGACGCCGCCCGGCCTGCGGCCAGGCCTCGTAGTCGTAGAAGCGCGCGGCACGCAGGGTCGCGGTGCCCGCGGGGTCGAGGTCGTTGTAGGCGGCCACCACGTCGCCCGCCGTGCGACCGTGGGCGTAGCGGTACAGGCGCAACGGGCTGACCTGGTGATCGAGGGCGAACACCCCGGCGATCTGGTCGAACGTGAGGCGGCAGGCCCGCAGCGCCTCGCTGCGCCTCCTGCATCCCAGCAGGATCCGGTATCCCTCTCCGGGCATCCTCGACTCCCTTCCCCGAACACACACGGATCGTATGCCTGCGGTCACGGAGAATGACAGCCCGCGGGAGAAGTGGGGATCCTCGACCGCCGGATGCGGCGTTCTCGCAGGTCAGTGCCGCTGTGCGCGGAGTATCCGATCGGCGGCGTCACGGAGGGCTACCGCACGGGGGCGCCGGGCCACTGTTCTGCTGACGATTTTCCCCTGACCAGGAAAGCAGGAGAGCGCGCATGACCACTGCCCACGACGGCGTGGCCCCAGAACTCATCGAGGCGATGGTACGACTCAGCCCCGGCGGCATGACCTGGCGGCGGACCTTCCCCGGCCATCCCCACCAGGTTCCCGAGGCTCGACGCTTCGTCCGGTTTCTCCTGGTCGACTCCCCGTTCGGCCAGGACGCGGAGCAGGTCGTCGCCGAGCTCGCCGCCAACGCGATCCGCCACACCGCGAGCGGGCGACCGTACGGCACGTTCGTCGTCGAGGTCGTCCGCAGGCCCGAGGTCACTCGCGTGACGGTCTACGACTCCGGCCAGGGTGCCGTTCCCACCCTCCTTCACCCCACCCTTCTCCGCGAGGGCGGCCGGGGACTTCCCCTGGTCGTCGCCCTCGCCTCCCGGGTCGGCTGCCAGGGCACCCGGTCCCACGGCCACGCCGTCTGGGCCCAGTTCACCAGCGAGAAGTACTCCGCATCCCCCGAGTGCTCATGACGAGCGGGCCGTCATGAGCACTCGGGCCTGCTCGGAGTTCGGATCTTCAGCCGGTCGGAGGCTCCGGATCCACAGGGCGGACCGCGCGGACGGAGTTCTGCCAGACAGCTCTCCGGCGTCTTGTCGAAACCGGCCTGACGAGGGAGGGACGGCGCCGGTGGGCGGATGCGCCTGCGGTGCCACGGTGCCGAGCGTGGGCTGGGCGCGCGAGCTCAGCCGGCGTGCAGCCTGGTGATGAGCTCATGCGCGACGTCCAGGAACTGATCGCGCGAGGACGTCGTCGTCTGCAGGTCGACGAATGCCTCGTGGGCACCGAACTGGGCGAGGGTCAGCAGGTAGTCACCGATCTGCCGCACGGTTCCGGCGTGCGGTACCTGGTCGTCGGGCGCGGGAGAATCGGTGATCTTCGGATTGACGCGTACCACCATTCGCAGGGCCGACGGGTCCCGGTCGACGCGTGCCGCGGCCTGCAGCGCCACATCCCACAGGGAGGCCAGATAGGGCATGGGTATCGCCGCGCTCAGCCAGCCGTCGGCTCGCCTGCCGATCCTCTCCATGGACGAGGGCGTGTAACCGGCGAGCAGGATCGGGGGGCGCGGCCGCTGGAAGGGCTTGAGGTCGATGTGCGACGGCGGCACGGTCCAAAGCGTGCCCTTGTGCTCGACGACCTCACTGCTCCAGACGGCCTCCATCACGTCGAGCGTCTCTTCGAGCCGGTCTCCCCTCCCCTGCCAGGGCACCCCGGTCGCGGTGTATTCGTCACGCAGCCATCCGAGACCGATGCCGACGTCCAGCCGTCCGTGGCTGAGCAGGTCGAGCGAGGTCAGCATGCGGGCGAGCAAGACCGGCGGTTGCCACAGCGCGTTGAGCGTGCTGGTTCCCAGCCGGACCTCCCGAGTACTGACGGCGGCCAGCGTCAATGCGGTCAGCGGGTCGAAGAACGTCGCGAAGGCCGGAGGGATCTCGCCGTCTCCTCCCGGGTAGGGATCGCTGGGTGCGAGCGGCAACATGATCCGATCACCCGCCCACAGGCTGCTGTAACCCATGGCCTCCAGATCCGCGCCGGCCTGCCGGATGAAATCGGGGTCGGCGAAGGCGCCGTACTGCGGGACTGCATATCCGATCTGCATGAGATGCTCCTTGATACTTCGCCATGGAAAGCCGGGAGGAACCGAGGTGCGTATTGCGTACGCGTCTCGATACCGGGACGCTCCCGGTCTAGTGTCCAGAAGACGTTAGGCGACACCTCTTGGACATGATTTGCTATCGGGTTGGGGTGGCCTCTGGGCGCTAAAAGCCCGCTTAAGACCTTGCTGTGATGTCCCCTCGGGCAGCGTTCCCTGGTCTTCTAGACGGAGGTGAAACCAAGTGCCGCGGCGGCCTCGCTCTGCGCGGTGTCACGGCCGGCGAAGCCGAGCTTGTCCCTCGGCTCCTCCAGAAGCGGCACGGCCGCCAACTCCGCGGTGGCGAGATGCATGGCGTCGAGCGCACGAAGGGCATGGGTGTAGACGATCTCCACCGCCCGGCGTTCCACGGCGTCACGGGGAGCGCTCACAGCAACGTGACCGGACCGTCCTCTCCAGGGTCCGCCGCCAGTACGGCGATCCTGGTGTCCAGTTCCCGGTATCCCGCCGGGCGGGACAGGGGCCGGGAACGCGAACGGCCCCCGCGAAGGAGTTCGCGGGGGCCGTCTTGAAACGTGCGGGTCAGAGACCGGCGGCGGCGCGCAGGGCGTCGGCGCGGTCGGTGGACTCCCAGGAGAAGCCCTCGCGGCCGAAGTGACCGTACGCGGAGGTGCCCGAGTAGATCGGGCGGAGCAGATCGAGGTCGCGGATGATCGCGGCCGGACGCAGGTCGAAGACCTCGAGCACGGCCTGCTGGATCTTCTCGACGTCGGTCTTCTCGGTGCCGAAGGTCTCGATGAACACGCCCACCGGGTGTGCCTTGCCGATGGCGTAGGCGACCTGGACCTCGGCCCGGTCGGCGAGACCGGCGGCCACGATGTTCTTCGCGACCCAGCGCATGGCGTAGGCGGCCGAGCGGTCGACCTTGGACGGGTCCTTGCCGGAGAAGGCGCCGCCACCGTGGCGGGACATGCCGCCGTAGGTGTCAACGATGATCTTGCGGCCGGTCAGGCCGGCGTCGCCCATGGGGCCGCCGATCTCGAAGCGGCCGGTCGGGTTGACCAGGAGGCGGTAACCCTCGGTGGCGATCTCCAGGCCGGCGAGGACCGGGTCGACCACGTGCTCCTTGATGTCGGGAGCGAGCATCTCCTTGAGGTCGATCTCGGCCGCGTGCTGGGTGGAGACCACCACGGTGTCGAGCCGGACGGGCGTGTCGCCCTCGTACTCGACGGTGACCTGGGTCTTGCCGTCGGGGCGCAGGTAGGGCACCGTGCCGTTCTTGCGGACCTGCGACAGACGCTCGGCGAGACGGTGCGCCAGCTGGATCGGCAGCGGCATCAGCTCGGGGGTCTCGCGGCAGGCGTAGCCGAACATGAGGCCCTGGTCACCGGCGCCCTGGCGGTCGAGGTCGTCGCCGGCCTCGCCCTCACGGTTCTCGTAGGCGTCGTCGACGCCCTGCGCGATGTCGGGCGACTGCGCGCCGATGGACACCGACACGCCACAGGAGGCGCCGTCGAAGCCCTTGTGCGAGGCGTCGTAGCCGATCTCGAGGATCTTCTCCCGGATGAGGCCGGGGATGTCGACATAGGTCTCCGTCGTCACCTCTCCGGCGACGTGGACCTGACCGGTGGTGATCAGCGTCTCGACCGCGACGCGGCTCCTGGGGTCACCCTTGAGCATGGCGTCGAGAATCGCGTCACTGATCTGGTCGGCGATCTTGTCCGGGTGGCCTTCTGTGACCGACTCGGAGGTGAAAAGGCGACGGGACAAGTCAGTGGCTCCTCATGCAGCGGCTGCTGGCGTCTGGGGGCTCTGGCGTCGGCGGACACCAGTAGCGCTCCGGCGAATTCTAGCCCCACCTGATGTGGAGCCGCGAAATCGTCTCAGATCATGTCACTCTAAAGTCTCGGTCACATACGGAAAAGAGCCCTGTCCCGTGGGGATCCGGGTTTGAAACGTCCCTGACCGCCACAGTGAGGTGCGCTCGACCGCAACGCAAGGACGAAGTACGCCAAAACCCCGCTGTGCTCATAAATCGGGCAGCGGATCGGGAGGTAACGTCTCGGGGGCGAAGACCTCGGCGTCAGCGGCGGCGACCACCGCGGCGTACTCCTCGTCGATCTCGAACACCATCCCGCCAAGCTCGATCGCCGCGCCCATGGAGAACTCCAGCGGGCCGAGCCGGGTGCGACGGGAGTGGGTGGCGTACACCGAGGTCGGCGCGTCACGATCGAAGAACTTGGTGGAGATCACGCAGATGGTGCGATCGGTGACCACGATGAGGAAGGTCGCCATGCACGGGTTTCCCACCGACAGCGCCGGCAGGACGTAGTGGATCTCCTCACCCGGGGGGAGCAGCGCCCGGCATCGAGCCCTCACGGCGGCGGCGACCGGCATGATCGAAACCCCTCCCAGGCGCGACATCGCAGGTCATCTCGGACGAAGTATCCGCCGGGAGGTGGTCTACGGCAAGGGGTTAGAGCAGGCGCGCGGCGACAAGATGGCCGCCTGGTATCGGTCGGCGTCCGAGGCGCGGGTCAGAGCAGGCGCGCGGCGACAAGGTCCCAGACCGTGTCGGCGAGGGACTCCTTGGGCCCACGCGGGATGTCGACCTGCTCTCCGTCCGCGACCAGAACAACGGCCGCGTTGTCGGGCGTGCCGAAGGCGAGGCCGTCACCGACCTGATTGACGACGAGGAGATCGCAGCCCTTGCGGGCGAGCTTGGCCCGCCCGTTGGCAAGGACGTCGTCGGTCTCGGCCGCGAACCCCGCGATCACTCGCGGGTACGGCTTGAGGCCCTCGCGGCGCCGCTCACCCAACTCCGCCAGAATGTCTGGATTTTTCACTAGATAAATGGCGTCAGGCTCGCCGGCGGTCTTCTTGATCTTCGATCCGCTCCGTACCGAGGGCCGGAAGTCGGCGACAGCGGCGGCCATCACCACGGCGTCGGCGCCCTCCACCGCCTCCAGCACCGCGTCACGCAGCTCCAGGGCCGACTCGACCCGGACGACCCTGGCTCCCGCCGGATCGGGCAGGGCGACGTTGGCGGCCACCAGGGTGACCTCGGCCCCTCGGGCGACGGCCGTGCGGGCCAGCGCGTAACCCTGCAGGCCCGAGGAGCGGTTGCCGATGAAACGGACCGGGTCGATGGCCTCGCGGGTGCCCCCGGCGGAGATCACCAGACGGCGACCGGCGAGATCGGCCGGACGCCCGGCGATGACACGGCGGCAGACCTCGAAGATCTCCTTGGGGTCCGGCAGCCGGCCGGGGCCGGTGTCGGCGCCTGTCAGGCGGCCCACGGCGGGATCGACGACGATCGAGCCGCGCTCGCGGAGCGTGGCCACGTTGGCGCGGGTCGCGGGGTGCTCCCACATCTCGGTGTGCATCGCGGGGGCGAACACCACCGGGCAGCGCGCGGTGAGCAGGGTGTTGGTCAGCAGGTCGCCCGCCAGCCCGTGGGCGGCCTTGGCGAGCACGTCGGCGGTGGCCGGCGCGACGACCACCAGGTCGGCGCCCTGCCCGATGCGGACGTGCGGAACCTCGTGCACGGACTCCCAGACATCGGTCGTGACCGGGTTGCCGGACAGCGCGGCCCAGGTCGGCTCGCCGACGAAGCGGAGAGCCTCCCTGGTCGGGACGACGCGCACGTCGTGGCCCGACTCGGTGAACAGGCGCAGCAGCTCACACGCCTTGTAGGCGGCGATGCCCGCGCTCACGCCGAGGACGACCCTGGGCCTGTCAGGAGGCCCGGCTTCTTCGGGGGTCCGCATCGAGGTGGCTTCAGCCCTCGATCGGCTCGGAGGTGAGCAGGCCCTCGCTGACCTCGCGCAGCGCGATGGACAGCGGCTTCTCCTGCGCGTGGGTCTCGACGAGCGGGCCCACGTACTCGAGCAGACCCTCGCCCAACTGGGAGTAGTAGGCGTTGATCTGACGCGCCCGCTTGGAGCCGAAGATCACGAGACTGTACTTGCTGTCGACGATGTCGAGCAGGGCGTCGATCGACGGGTTGGTGATGCCTTCGGAGTAGGCGGCGCTGGTTGCCACGTGTGATTTCCCCTAGCTAGGTGAACGTCCGAGGCGCGAATCCTCGGGAGCATCAGCCAACAAGGCTATCAGCCGATGGCATACGTCCTGGACGGACGTGTTGACGAGCGTCAGGTCGAACTCCTGCTCCGCCGCCATCTCGATCCGGCCGGCCGCCAGGCGGCGGGCGATGACGTCCTCGGGCTCGGTGCCCCTGCCTCGCAGGCGCTTCTCCAGCTCACCCCACGTCGGGGGCGCCAGGAAGACGAGCAGGGCCTCGGGCATGGTCGCGCGGACCTGCCTGGCGCCCTGGAGGTCGATCTCCAGCAGTGTGGGCACCCCGGCCTCAAGCTTCTCGATCACGGGGCCGCGCGGGGTTCCGTACCGGTTACCGGCGAACTCGGCCCATTCCAGCAGCTCGCCCGAGGCGGCGAGGCGGTCGAACTCCTCGTCGTCGGCGAAGAAGTATTCGACGCCGTGGGTCTCCCCCGGACGGGGCTTCCTGGTGGTCACCGAGACCGACAGCCACACCTGCGGGTGTGCCCGCCGAAGCTCGGCGACGACCGTGGACTTGCCGACACCCGACGGCCCGGACAGGACCGTCAGGCGCTTACCTGCCGGGAGCCCGGGGAAGGCTCGCGCCCTCTCCGGACCTACGGCCGGGGATGTGGAGCGACCGGCCCCGCCCTCGGCGGTTGCCTCCGGAGTCCGACTCTCGTCGGACCACGACGTTGCGGTCACTCCAAACCCCCCGTGATGCCGTCCCCCATGCGGGGCGAGCGTGGTCGTATGAACCGAGATTAGCTCTCGGCCCCGCCGAACTCACGCTCGAGCGAAGCTCGCTGGTTCGTACCCAGACCCCGCACACGGCGGGACTCTGCGATGCCGAGCTTTTCCATGAGCTGCTTGGCGCGGACCTTGCCCACGCCGGGAAGCGACTCCAGAAGAGCCGAAACCTTCATCTTGCCGATGACGTCGTCGGCCTGCCCGTCTTTGAGCACCTCAGCCAGAGAGACCGCACCGTGCTTCAGGCGGTTCTTCACCTCGGCACGCTCTCGGCGGGCCTTGGCAGCCTTCTCTAGGGCTGCGGCGCGCTGCTCAGGGGTAAGGGGAGGAAGAGCCACGCCGGGTCACCTCGAATTTCCTGTCGATGTACTCGGACGGGATGGGAAACTAGCTGGTCATGGCGCTTCAAGCAACGTCAAGGCCACTTTATCCCCCTAGAAAATCTACTTCGTGACTTTGTGTGCTTGCCATGTCGCTTTCCGTTGACAAAACTGCTCTCATCGCCGAGTTTTCAGGGGTTGTCTCACCCGCGACGTTCGACGGTCTCCCACGCCCCCTGGCACGCGAAACCGGCCGGTTTCCCGCATCGCCTCACGCGGGGAGCCGGGTGGTTTCCGGCGTTACCCCACCCGCGACGCCCGAGGGCTGCGGACCCCCGTCCGCGACGCCCGGCGGCCTCAAACCCCACCCGCGACACCCGGCGGTCTCAAACCCCACCCGCGACACCCGATGGCTTCCAAACCTTCGTCCGCGACGCCCGGCGCTCTCCGAATCCAACCGCGACCCCGGCCGGCCTTTCGAACGACCCCACCCGCGAACACCCGGCAGATCCCGGATCGTCCCCACCCACGAACACCCGACGGAATGCCGGCCGTCCTCAGGCGCGATGCCCCGTGGTGGCCGAAACCCGCCGCAGGGCGGCGGCGATGCCCGCGGCCGTCGCGCCGGGGTCGGCGGAGCCGGTGATCGGGCGGCCGATCACGAGGAGGTCGGCCCCGTCGGCCAGAGCCTGCTCGGGAGTGGCCACTCTCGCCTGGTCCTGGCTCTCGGCGCCTACGGGGCGGACACCGGGGGTGATGAGGGTGATGTCGGGCCCGACCTCGGCGCGCACCGCGGCGACCTCGCGTGGCGAGCAGACGAGGGCCTGGGCGCCCGCGGCGACGGCCAGCGCCGACAGACGGCGCACGGCGTCCTCGGAGGAGCCCTTGACACCCATCTGGTCCAGGTCGGCCTCCGAGAGCGAGGTGAGCAGCGTCACCGCCGCGATCTGGGTGTGGGGCATCGCCTCCACGGCCGCCCGGATCATCGCGGGGCCGCCGGCGGCGTGGACGGTCAGGATGGCGGGCTTGAGCCTGGCAACGGCCCTGGCGGCGCCCGCGACGGTGTTGGGGATGTCGTGGAGCTTCAGGTCGAGGAAGACCTGCACTCCGCTCGCCCCCCGGACGGAGGCGATCACGTCGGGGCCGTAGCGGAGATAGAGCTCCAGCCCGACCTTGACGGTGGTGACATGCGGGGTCACCAGGCTCGCCCAGTGGGCCGCGGTCTCGAGGTCTGGCGCGTCCAGGGCGACGGCGATGGGTGCGGGCCTCACAGGGAACTCTCCTCAAGATCTATCCGGTGCCGGGTGGACGCCCCCGGCGGGCGGTGGGCCAGTCCGACCGCGTCGGCCAGCCGGTGGAACCCCCGGGCCGCCAGAAGCTCCTCCAGCTCGCGGAGGATGCGCAGGCAGGCGTAGGGGTCGTGGAACAGTGCCGTCCCCACGGCGACGACACAGGCGCCGGCGAGGATGAGCTCGAAGGCGTCCCTGCCGGTCAGCACGCCGCCCATGCCGATGATGGGCACGCTGGGCAGGGCCGCGTGGACCTGCCACACGCAGCGTACGGCCAGCGGACGGATGGCCGGTCCCGACAGGCCACCGGTGACCGCCGCGAGCGTGGGGCGCATCGCCTCGGTGTCGATGCTCATGCCGAGCGGGTTGTTGATCATCGAGAGCGCGTCGGCGCCGCCGTCCACACACGCGCGGGCGACGCTCACGATGTCCATGACGTCCGGGGAGAGCTTGGCCACCACCGGCACGTCGTACCGCATCACCGAGCGCACCGAGGCGATCACCTCCGCGGAGGCGGCGCCGTCGCGGGCGAAGACCCGGCCGCGGTCCTCGATGTTGGGGCACGACAGGTTGACCTCCACGGCGGTGACGCCGGGCGCGTCGGTGAGCCTGCGGGCCAGCGCGGTGTACTCGGCCACGGTGCCGCCGCCGATGGACACCACGGTCCGTACGCCCCGCTGCGACAGCCAGGGCAGCTCACGCTCCAGGAAGGCGTCCACGCCCGGTCCCTGGAGCCCGACGGCGTTGAGCATGCCCGAGGGCGTCTCGGCCATCCTCGGGGTCGGACGGCCCGCTCTGGGGGCCATCGTGATCGACCGGGTGGTCAGCGCGCCGATCCTGGCCAGGTCGAAGAACTGGGCGAGCTCGGAGCCGGACGCCGCGCACCCGGCGGCCGTGGTGACGGGGTTGACCAGCTCCACGTGCCCCAGGTACGTCCGCATGTCAACCGGCATGCCGCGTTCCCCCACCGGGTGCTCCCAGCGCGTCGAACGGGATCGTGCCGACGTCGTCGAAGCGGACGCGCTCGCCCCTGAAGACCGGTCCTTCGACGCACGAGCGCACCATCCGGGTTACACCGTCGTCCCCGATCACCGGCAGCACGCACGTCATGCACACGCCGATCCCGCACGCCATGCCCTCCTCGACGGCCACCTGGACGGGGATGTCGAACTCGACCGCGACCGCGGTGACGCCGCGCAGCACCGGCATCGGGCCGCAGGCGTAGACGGCGTCGGCCCGCACGTCGGCGATCACTCCCGGCAGCACGTCGGTCACCCTGCCGCGCATGCCCAGGGAGCCGTCCTCGGTGGTGAGCGTGGTGGTCTCCCCCATCCTCCTGGCGCGCAGGGCGCCGAACACCCGGTCGGCGGAGACCGCGCCGAGGACGAAGTCGACGCGGCAGCCGCGCCCCTGGAGGACGTCGGCCACGGTGAACAGCGTCGCCGCACCGTGCTCGGCGCCGACCAGGACGCAGGTCACCGGGTCCCTGGGCAGCGGGAACGGGCGGCCGAGCGGGCCCACCAGGTCGAGGGTGTCGCGGGCGCGGCGCTCGGCGAGCCAGGCCGTGCCGGGGCCCCGCACGGAGAAGACGAACTCGACCGTACCCCCGTAGTCGGGCTTGACGTCGTGGACGAAGAAGGCACGGCGCGTCAGCATCGACGTCCGGACCCCGCCGACGGCCACCCCGACGAAGTGGCCGGGCCGGAAGCGCTCGGCGATGCCGGGCGCCACCACGGTCAGCGCATGGTAGGCGTCGACGCGGCGCGTCGTCAGCACCGTGCCGGTCACCTGTACCGGGGTAACAGGCGTCTCCCTCACCTCCGCTAAGGCACCGGCCCGCTCCTCAACCGCTCCGCAAACGCTTCGCGTGCTCCTGGAGTGACCGTACGCCGATGTCGCCGCGGACGATCGCCTGGATGCCCTGTACGGCCGCGGCGAGCCCCTGGACGGTGGTGATGCAGGGGATGGCGCGCAGCACCGCGGCGGTGCGGATCTCGTAGCCGTCCAGGCGCGGTCCCGCCTGGCCGGGACTGCCGAAGGGGGTGTTGACGATGAGGTCCACCTCCCCGTCCAGGATGCGCCGGACGATGGTCTGCTCGCCTTCGGGGCCCGTCCCCTCGCTGTGCTTGCGCACGATCTTGGCATGGACGCCGTTGCGGCGCAGCACTTCGGCGGTGCCCTCGGTGGCGAGGATCTCGAAGCCGAGGTCGGCGAGCGCCTTGACCGGGAAGATCATGGCGCGTTTGTCGCGGTTGGCCACCGAGACGAACGCCCGTCCCTTGGTGGGCAGCGAGCCGTACGCGGCGGCCTGCGACTTGGCGTAGGCGGTGCCGAAGAACTCGTCGATGCCCATCACCTCGCCGGTGGAGCGCATCTCGGGGCTGAGCACGATGTCCACGCCGCGGAAGCGGTTGAACGGCAGCACGGCCTCCTTGACCGCGATGGGCGCGTCCAGCGGCATGGTGCCGCCGTCGCCGGTCGGGGGCAGCAGGCCCTCGGCGCGCAGCTCGGCCACCGTGGCGCCCATCATCACCCTGGCCGCCGCCTTGGCCAGCGGCACCGCCGTGGCCTTGGAGACGAACGGGACGGTGCGGCTCGCGCGGGGGTTGGCCTCCAGCACGTACAGGATGTTGGCGGACATGGCGTACTGCACGTTGAGCAGGCCGCGCACGCCCACTCCTCGGGCGATCGCCTCGGTGGCGGCGCGGATGCGCTTGATGTCGTAGCCACCCAGCGTCATCGGCGGCAGCGAGCACGCCGAGTCGCCGGAGTGGATTCCGGCCTCCTCGATGTGCTCCATCACGCCGCCGAGGTAGAGCTCCTCGCCGTCGAACAGGGCGTCGACGTCGATCTCCACGGCCTCGTCGAGGAACTTGTCCACCAGCACCGGATGGTCGCTCGCCGCGCCGGCCTTGGCCATGTAGGAGGTCAGGGTGTCGTCGTCGTAGACGATGGCCATGCCGGCGCCGCCCAGCACGTAGGAGGGTCGCACCAGCACCGGGTAGCCGATCTCCGCGGCGATGGCCAGCGCCTCCTCCTCCGTCACCGCGACGCCGTGCTTGGGCGCGGGCAGGCCCGCCTCGGCCAGCACCCTGCCGAACGCACCGCGCTCCTCGGCGAGGTGGATCGACTCGGGCGAGGTGCCGACGATCGGGACTCCGGCGTCCTTGAGCGCCTGGGCCAGGCCGAGCGGGGTCTGGCCGCCGAGCTGGACGATGACGCCCACCACGGGACCGGTCTGCTGCTCGGCGTGGACGACCTCCAGGACGTCCTCCAGGGTGAGCGGCTCGAAGTAGAGGCGATCGGAGGTGTCGTAGTCGGTGGAGACCGTCTCGGGGTTGCAGTTGACCATGACGGTCTCGTATCCGGCCGACGACAGCTCGAAGGAGGCGTGTACGCACGCGTAGTCGAACTCGATGCCCTGGCCGATCCTGTTGGGTCCCGAGCCGAGGATGAGGACCTTGGGACGCTCCCCGTAGGGGACCTCGGTCTCCTCGTCGTAGGTGGAGTACAGGTAGGGGGTCTGCGCGGCGAACTCGGCGGCGCAGGTGTCGACGGTGTTGTAGACCGGGCGGACGCCGAGCGCGTGGCGCAGGTCGCGCACCCGCGGCTCGGTCATGTCGCACAGCTCGGCGATCTGCGCGTCGCTGAACCCGTACCGCTTGGCCCCGGTCAGCACCTCGGCGGTGAGCTGTGGCGCCTCGCGCAGCTCGGCGGCCATCGCGTCGATCGCGAAGAGCTGGTCGAGGAACCAGGGGTCGACGGAGGTCGCCTCCGACAGCTCCTCGATCGTGGCTCCGGCGCGGATGGCCTGCTGCATGGTGAACAGGCGCCCGTCGTGCGGAACGCGGCAGGCGGCCAGGAGCTCGTCCTTGGGGCCGGGCTCCCCCGCCCAGGTGAAGGAGGCGCCCTTCTTCTCCAGCGAGCGCAGCGCCTTCTGCAGGGCCTCTGGGAAGGACCTGCCGATCGCCATCGCCTCGCCCACCGACTTCATGTGGGTGGTGAGGGTCCGATCGGCGCCGGCGAACTTCTCGAACGCGAACCTCGGCACCTTGACCACGACGTAGTCGAGCGAGGGCTCGAACGACGCGGGGGTCTCCTTCGTGATGTCGTTGGGAATCTCGTCCAGGGTGTAGCCGATGGCGAGCTTGGCGGCGATCTTCGCGATCGGGAAGCCGGTGGCCTTGGACGCGAGCGCCGAGGAGCGCGAGACGCGAGGGTTCATCTCGATGACGACCATGCGGCCGGTGCGCGGGTCGACGGCGAACTGGATGTTGCAGCCGCCGGTGTCGACGCCGACCTCGCGGATGACCGCGATGGCCACGTCGCGCATGTTCTGGTACTCGCGGTCGGTCAGCGTGAGCGCGGGGGCGACGGTGACGCTGTCGCCGGTGTGCACGCCCATCGGGTCGATGTTCTCGATCGAGCAGACGATCACCACGTTGTCGGCCCGGTCGCGCATGACCTCCAGCTCGTACTCCTTCCAGCCGAGGATGGACTCCTCAAGGAGCACCTCGGTGGTCGGCGAGGCGTCGAGGCCCGCCCCGGCGATGCGGCGCAGCTCCTCCTCGTCGTGGGCGAAGCCGGAACCCACCCCGCCCATGGTGAAGGAGGGACGCACCACCAGCGGGTAGCCCAGCTCGTGCGCGGCGGCCAGGCACTCGTTCATGGTGTGGCAGACGAACGAGCGCGCCGACTCGGCGTTGAGGCCGCGCTCGGCGGCGACCTTGGCCACGATGCCCTTGAAAAGCTCGCGGTTCTCGCCCGCCTGGATGGCGTCGACGTCGGCGCCGATCAGCTCGACGTCGTAGCGGTCCAGGATCCCGGCCTCGTACAGGGAGATCGCGGCGTTCAGCGCGGTCTGCCCGCCCAGGGTGGGCAGCAGCGCGTCGGGCCGCTCCTTCGCGATGATCTTCTCGACGATGTCGGGGGTGATGGGCTCGACGTAGGTGGCGTCGGCGAACTCGGGGTCGGTCATGATCGTCGCCGGGTTGCTGTTGACGAGGATCACGCGGAAGCCCTCGGCGCGCAGCACTCGGCAGGCCTGGGTGCCCGAATAGTCGAACTCGCAGGCCTGGCCGATCACGATCGGCCCTGAGCCGATCACCATGATCGACTGGATGTCCGTACGCTTAGGCACCCTTGCTTCCCTCCGTGCTCATGGTCGCGCCCGGCTCCTCGCCGGCTCCGCGGACGACTCGTCCCTCGCCGGCCACTCCGCCCGCTCGTCCCCTCAACCGCTCCGTGCTCATGGTCGCGCCCGGCTCCTCGCCGGCTCCGCGGACGACTCGTCCCTCGCCGGCCACTCCGCCCGCCATCAACGCGCAGAAGTCGTCGAACAGGCCGGCCGAGTCGTGCGGGCCCGCCGCGGCCTCGGGGTGGTACTGGACGCTGAACGCCGGGCGGTCAAGCAGCCGCAGCCCCTCGACGCAGTCGTCGTTGAGGTTGACGTGGCTGACCTCCGCCGGTCCGTACGGCGTGTCGAACACGCCCTCCAGCGGTGCGCGTACCGCGAAGCCGTGGTTGTGCGCGGAGATCTCCACCTTGCCGGTGCCCCGGTGCTGCACCGGCTGGTTGACGCCCCGGTGGCCGTAGCGCAGCTTGTAGGTGCCCAGCCCGAGCGCCCGTCCGAAGAGCTGGTTGCCGAAGCAGATGCCGAAGAACGGCACGCCCGCGTCGAGGACGCCGCGAAGCGCCTCGACCGGGCCGTCGGCGGTGGCGGGGTCGCCGGGACCGTTGGAGAAGAACACCCCGTCGGGGCCGATCGCGAGGATCTCCTCGGCGGTGACGGAGGCGGGCAGCACGTGCACCTCGCAGCCGCGCTCGGCCATCCGGTGCGGCGTCATCGCCTTGATACCGAGGTCGACGGCGGCCACGGTGAACCGTTTGGGACCGATCGCGGGCACGACGTACGGCTTCGAGGTGGAGACCTCGCCCGCCAGGTCGGCGCCCTCCATCGCGGGGCTGCCCAGCACCCGCTCCAGCAGCTCCTCGACCGGCGCCAGGGCCTTGCCGGAGAAGACCCCGGCCCGCATCGCCCCCCGCTCCCGCAGGTGGCGGGTGAGGGCGCGGGTGCCGGTGATGGCGATGCCGACGACGCCCTGCTCCTTGAGGTAGTCGTCCAGGGAACGGTTGGAGCGCCAGTTGGAGGCCACCCGGGCGGGCTCACGGACCACGTATCCGGCCACCCACACCCTCGACGACTCCGGGTCCTCGTCGTTGACCCCGGTGTTCCCGATGTGGGGCGCGGTCATCGCGACGATCTGGCGGTGGTACGACGGGTCGGTCAGCGTCTCCTGGTAGCCGGTCATCCCGGTGTTGAAGACCATCTCGCCGAAGGTCTCGCCCTCGGCGCCGTAGGGGGTCCCGTGGAAGACGCGCCCGTCTTCCAGGACTAGCACTGCGGTCACTCACACACCCCGATCATCTCGGTTACAGCTCCGCGAAGTATGAAATATCCGGCACGTTGGGTCGCCGCCCCGCCGCCGGACGGGACACCCTCGTGTCCCCGGGAGTAACCCCCACGCCTCGGCGAGGGAGGGGAGAAGCCGTCCGGGGCGGCGCCCGCGACGGTCCGGGCTCGGCGGACGAGGACCCTCACGTGAGCTTTCCGTCCAGGACGGTCGGCCTGCCGCGCAGGAGGGTCGCCACGACACGGCCCGGCAGGGTGAGGCCCTCGTAGGGCGTGTTACGACTTTTTGAAGCGTAGCCCCCGGGGTCGACCGCGGCGCGCACCGAAGGGTCGTAGAGGGTGATGTTGGCCGGGGCCCCGACCTCGATCGGCCGCCCCTGGCCCTGGAGCCTGCCGATCCTGGCGGGGGCGACGGACATGCGCTCGGCGACACCCGCCCAGTCGAGCAGACCCGTGTCCACCATCGCCTCCTGAACCACCGCCAGCGCCGTCTCCAGGCCGATCATGCCCATCGCCGCGGCGGCCCACTCGGTCTCCTTGTCCTCGACCGGGTGCGGGGCGTGGTCGGTGGCCACGCAGTCGATCGTGCCGTCGGCCAGGGCCTCGCGCAGCGCCTCGACGTCCTCGCGCGTGCGCAGCGGCGGGTTCACCTTGTAGATCGGGTTGTAGGAGCCGACCGGGGAGTCCTCGACGAGATCGTCGGTGAGGAGCAGGTGGTGCGGGGTCACCTCGGCGGTGACGTCCCAGCCCTTGGACTTGGCCCAGCGGATGATCTCCACGGAACCGGCCGTGGAGACGTGGCAGATGTGCAGGCGCGAGCCGACATGGGCGGCGAGCAGGCAGTCGCGGGCGATGATCGCCTCCTCGGCGACCGCGGGCCACCCGGTGAGGCCGAGCCGCCCCGAGACCGCGCCCTCGTTCATCTGCGCGCCCGCGGTCAGGCGCGGCTCCTGGGCGTGCTGGGCGACGACGCCGTCGAACGCCTTGACGTACTCCAGGGCGCGGCGCATGAGCACCGCGTCGGAGACGCACTTGCCGTCGTCGGAGAAGACCCTGACCCGCGCGGTGGAGTCGGCCATCGCGCCGAGCTCGGCGAGGCGCTCGCCGCCCAGGCCGACGGTGACGGCGCCGACGGGGTGCACGTCGCAGTGGCCCGCCTCCTGGCCCAGGCGCCAGACCTGCTCGACGACGCCCGCCGTGTCGGCGACCGGCTCGGTGTTGGCCATGGCGTGCACGGCGGTGTAGCCGCCGAGGGCGGCTGCGCGGGTGCCGGTGTCGACGGTCTCCGCGTCCTCGCGGCCCGGCTCGCGCAGGTGGGTGTGCAGGTCGACCAGGCCGGGCAGGGCGATCAGCCCTTCGGCCTCCACGACCTCGCCACCGGACAACCCCTGGCCGATCTCCACCAGCAGGCCGTCGCGGACCAGGATGTCGACCGGCTCGCCGCCGAGGATCCTGGCGCCCCTGATGACGATGCCGTCACGCGTGGCCCCGATGCGGTCGTTCATCAGATCTCTCCTCGGAGGTCGGCGCCGCCAAGCAGCAGGTACAGGACGGCCATGCGTGCGGTCACACCGTTGGCGACCTGCTCGACGATCGTCGAGCGCGGCGAGTCGGCCACCTCGGCCGCGATCTCCATGCCCCGGTTCATCGGGCCCGGGTGCATCACGATGGCGTGCTCGGGCATCTTGGCGACACGGTCGCGGTCGAGCCCGTAGCGGCGGCTGTACTCCCGCTCGGTGGGGAAGAACGCCGCGTTCATGCGCTCGCGCTGCACGCGCAGCATCATCACCACGTCGGACTTGGGCAGCACCGCGTCGAGGTCGTAGGAGACCTCGCACGGCCAGGAGCCGACCTGGACCGGGAACAGGGTCGGCGGGGCGACCAGGGTCACCTCGGCGCCGAGCGTGGCCAGCAGCAGCACGTTGGAGCGGGCCACCCGGCTGTGCAGCACGTCGCCGACGATGGTGACCCTCCTGCCGTCCAGCGGGCCCAGGCGGCGGCGCATGGTGAAGGCGTCGAGCAGGGCCTGGGTGGGGTGCTCGTGGGTGCCGTCGCCGGCGTTGACGACGCTGCCGCGCACCCAGCCGGCCAGCCGGTGCGGCGCGCCCGAGGCGCCGTGGCGGATGACGACGGCGTCGGCCCCCATCGCCTCCAGAGTGAGCGCGGTGTCCTTGAGCGACTCGCCCTTGGAGACGCTGGAGCCCTTGGCGGAGAAGTTGATGACGTCGGCCGACAGTCGCTTGGCCGCGGCCTCGAAGGAGATCCTGGTCCGGGTGGAGTCCTCGAAGAAGAGGTTCACCACCGTGCGTCCCCGCAGGGTGGGGAGCTTCTTGATGGAACGTTCCGAGATCTTCGCCAGCTCGTCGGCGGTGTCCAGGATGAGCAGGGCGTCGTCGCGGGTCAGGTCGGCCGCGGAGATCAGGTGGCGCTTCACCCCTCGTCCCCCTTCAGCAGCAGGACCGCGTCGCTGCCGTCGTTCTCCTCCAGGTAGACCTTCACGCTCTCGGACTTCGACGTCGGCAGGTTCTTGCCCACGTAGTCGGGTCGGATGGGCAGCTCGCGATGACCCCGGTCGACCAGGGCGGCGAGCTGCACGGCCTGCGGGCGGCCCAGGTCGTTGAGCGCGTCGAGTGCGGCGCGGACGGTGCGGCCCGAGTAGAGGACGTCGTCGACGAGGACGACCACCCTGCCGTCGATGCCGTCGGCGGGCAGCTCGGTGCGGCCGAGCGCGCGGGCGGGACGCAGCCGGAGGTCGTCGCGGTACATCGTGACGTCGAGGGAGCCCACGGGGACCGAGCGGCCCTCGAACTGCTTGATGTGGGCGGCCAGGCGGCGGGCCAGGTGGACGCCGCGGGTGGGAATGCCCAGCAGGACGACGTTCTCGCCGCCCTTGGTCCGCTCAAGGATCTCGTGGGAGATGCGGATGAGTGCCCGGTTGATGTCGGGCTGTTCAAGGACGGCGCGGGCGCCGCCCTGCGCGTGCGGTAGCGCACGCGAAATGGCCTCTGCCAAGGAGGAACACCACCTTTCCCGCCTCACGGGACGGGTCTTAAAGGAAGTCAACGACCTCAAGGTACCAGCTCGGTGACGGTTCGCCCGAACAGGGGTCCGCTTCGCGAACAGCGCGGGTCCGGCTCGACAATCTTCTCAAAAGTGAATAAATATCACGATCTTCGCTGACTTCCCCTTGGTCTTCCGGGTATGCGCTTTACATCCGCACCAAGGCGAAGCATGACGATCACCTCCCGGACGCGGCCGTCCCGGCGTGCCCGCCACCGGCCACCCCCGTCAACCAGCCGCTAAGGAAGAGAAATGACCTTTCACGTCGACTCCGAGGTCGGCCGGCTCCACCAGGTCCTGCTGCACAGGCCGGAACTCGCCCTGAAACGGCTCACGCCGTCGAACAAGGACGACTTCCTCTTCGACGACGTGCTGTGGGTCCAGCGCGCCGTGGAGGAGCACGAGGAGTGGCAGAGGCTTCTGGTCGACCAGGGCGTCACCGTCCACATGCTCTCCGACCTGCTCCACGAGACGGTCGAGATCCCCGAGGCGCGCAAGCACATCCTGGACGGCATCGCCGACGAGCGTTACTTCGGCCCGATGGCCGTCGACGCCATCCGCAACGCGCTCGACTCGATGGACTCCGTCACGCTCAAGCGCTATCTCACCGGGGGCATCACCAAGCGCGAACTGGTGGAGCTGGGCACCGATCCCAAGAGCCTCGCCTTCCACACGCTCAGGCCGGACGACTTCGTCCTGCCCCCGCTGCCCAATCACCTGTTCACCCGCGACACCTCCTGCTGGATCTACGACGGCGTCTCGATCAACGCGATGAGAAAGAAGGCACGCCGCCGCGAGACCCTCAACATGGAGGCGATCTACCGCTACCACCCGACCTTCGCGTCCGGCTACGACCGTCCGGAGGAGGGCGGCTACAACGTCTGGATGCCGGGCACCCCCGCGGCTCCCGCCACCATCGAGGGCGGTGACGTGCTCGTCATCGGCCGGGGCGCGGTGCTGGTGGGGATCAGCGAGCGTACGCAGCCCCAGGCGGTCGAGATGCTCGCGCGAAGCCTGTTCAGGCGAGGTGCCGCGACGAAAATCGTCGCGCTGGACATGCCGAAGGCACGGGCCTTCATGCACCTGGACACGGTCATGACCAACGTGGACGTCGGCGTCTTCACCAAGTTCGCGGGACTGGGCATGCTGCCCTCCTACACGGTCGAACCCGGCGACAACGAGAAGGAACTCAAGATCACTGACCATCCTCCCGAGGACATGCACCGGGCCATCGCGCGGGCGATCGGGCTGGACGACATCAAGGTCCTCAGCGCGACGCAGGACGTCTACTCCTCCGAGCGGGAGCAGTGGGACGACGGCTGCAACGTGCTCGCTTTGCGTCCCGGCGTGGTGGTGGCCTACGAGCGCAACACCACCACCAACAACCACCTGCGCGAGAACGGGATCGAGGTCATCACGATCCGGGGCAGCGAACTCGGCCGGGGCCGGGGCGGCCCGCGCTGCATGAGCTGCCCGCTCGAACGCGAGGGCATCTGACCCTCCCCCGCGGGAAGCCGGGACGGCGCTCGCGGGCCCGCGACCGGCACGCGGGCACGCCGCAGGCCGCCGTCTCCGACGGGCGGGACCGTCGCACCGGGTGTTCCCCGGAGGGCGCGTCGTTCAAGATCATACGCCCGTCACCGCCCCCCGCGACGCCGCTGCCGCAAACCATCCATAAGATGCGGGAATCAGGCGAAAGCACCGAAAAAACCGGAGTTTCCGTCATGTCGGGTAGGACAAGTGCGGCGTTTGAGGCGGACCCCACCGGATCGGATTCGACATCTTTTTTCCAATCAGCTTGACCTTAGGCGCCCACAGCTTTACCGTCACTGTCCGTAACCACACCTCGTGGCGTTATCGGGTGAACCCTGACGCACCGGTCACCAAAGGTGCCAGCCTCAGGCATCAACCCGGTGAACGGGGCATAAGTTGCGAGGTAGCACAATCAAGTTGAGAGCACTACATAACAGAGCCGGGGGGCCACACCATGCCGTCTGAGTACGCCAAGTCACTGGGTGCAAGACTCCGCGCCATTCGCACCCAGCAGGGCCTGTCCCTGCACGGAGTCGAAGAGAAGTCCCGGGGACGCTGGAAGGCGGTCGTCGTGGGCTCCTACGAGCGTGGCGACCGTGCCGTCACCGTGCAGAAGCTTGCCGAACTGGCTGATTTCTACGGGGTGCCGGTCTCGGAGTTGCTGCCGGGGGGTTCCGCTCCGAGCCCTCTTGGCCCGACACCGAAGCTTGTGATCGACCTTGAGCGTCTCGCCCAGCTCCCCAAGGAGAAGGCGGGCGCGCTCGCCCGTTACGCGGCCACCATCCAGAGCCAGCGTGGCGACTACAACGGCAAGGTGCTGTCCATCCGCCAGGAGGATCTCCGCTCCCTCGCCGTGATTTACGACAAGTCCCCCAGTGAGCTCACCGAGGAGCTCATCGGCTGGGGTGTCCTGGACCCGGAGGCCCGCCGAGCCGTCGAAGCCTTCTGACGACCCCTGACCGGTCGTGGGTGCGCCGCAACCGGCGTACCCACCCCGCAGAGCCCCTCGTTCTCAGCAGAACCTGTCCTTAGTTCCGCCCCGGGCTACAGCCATTGTGGTAGGAAAAGGCAGACACGCATTTAGCGAGGTGTGGTGGACATGGCCAGGGGGGATGATCGGATCGATCACTCTCGATCGACCTCCAAGACCCGTCTCCGCACCGCCCCGGCGCAGCCGGGATCGACCAGGACGCGCGCCTTTCCGCGGCTGCTGACCTCGATCGGCACCACCCGGACCCAGAGCACCCTGAAACTCCTGCCGTTCGTCGTGATGGCCGTGGTGGCCGCGATCGACTTCGGCACCGGCCCCACGTCCGGCCTTCTGCCGCTGCTCGCCCTCGGCCCGGCCTTCGCCAGCGTGGCCTGCGACCTGACCCGCACCACGGTGGTCGGCGTTGTCGCCCTGGCGCTGTGCTTCGCGCTCGGCCTCTACAACGACATCCTCTCGTCCCGCATCAACATCACCCTCATCGCCATCCTCGGCGTCACCGTGGCCGGCGTGCTGGCCAGCGCCGGACGGCTGCGCCACGAACGCCAGCTCGCCGACGTGCGCTCGGTGGCCGAGGCCGCCCAGCGGGTGTTGCTGCGCCCGGTGCCCCGCCGCGCGGGACCGGGCATCGGCGTGGCCGTCTCGTACACCTCCGCCACGGCGGAGGCCAGGATCGGCGGCGACCTGTACGAGGTCGTCACCACCCCGCACGGGGTGAGGATCATCGTGGGAGACGTCCAGGGCAAGGGCCTGGAGGCCGTGGAGACGGCCGCGGTCGCGCTCGGGGCCTTCCGTGAGGCGGCCCACGACGAGAGAACGCTCCAGGGCGTCGTGGGCCGCCTGGAGAACGCCCTGAGCCGCGAGCTGTCCGGCGAGCAGTTCGTGACCGCCGTGCTGGCCGAGATCAGCGGCGATTCCACCATCACCGTCATCAACTGCGGCCACCCGGCGCCCCTGGTGCTCGACGCCGACGGCGGGGTCTGGTTCGCCGACCCTCCGGACGAGGCGCTCCCGCTGGGTATGAGCGCCCTCAAGGCCGTCGAGCCGCGGCCGCACCACATCCCCTTCGAGCCTGGCGATCAGGTCCTCTTCTACACCGACGGGGTCATCGAGGCACGCGACGACGCGGGCGAGTTCTATCCGCTGCTGGAGCGGGCGTACCTGCTGGAGGGCGAGGACCCCCAGGGCTCGCTGGACGCCCTGCGCGCCGACCTGCTCGACCACGTGGGCAGGCCGCTGAGCGACGACGCCGCGATGCTCCTGCTGCGCCACCGCGCCGTCCGCCAGAACTCCACGGCGGCGTGAGGAAGAGCGCCGCGAGGGAACAGCGGCGCGAAAACGGCTTCACGGCGGCGTGAGAGAACACCGGCGCGAGAAAAGCGTGGGAGAACGAGGCACGAGGGAACGACGGCACGAGAACGTCCCCGTACGCCCTGCGTCCGCCGGCGGGACCGGTGGAGGCGGGACGTACGGGGACGGCGCCGATGAGCTCGGGCGGCCGCTCCCGGGTGGGAGGCCGCTCCCGCTCTAACCGGCTAGAGGGATCCGGCCCGGGAGCATGGGCTGGCTCGGGACACCGAGCAGCTTCTCCACGGTGGTGACGAACCGCTCCGCCTCGGAGATGAGCTCCTCGGCGTCTCGCGAGGACACCGTGCGGGTCAGGCCCGCCTCGGCGGCGGCCCGCTTGGCCGCGCTCGTCTCGAAGTAGGGTGCCCACTCGGCCAGGCGGGGCTCGGCCTCGGGCAGCAGCTCCCAGGCGCTGCGCAGCCTGCGCCTGCGACCCTGCATCGGACGGGGACGGGCCGCCAGGACGGCGGCGGCCGCCCTGAGCGCGGCGAGGTGGGCCGCGACGTAACGCGCGGCGGAGGTCCTGGCGGCGGCGGCCTCTTCGAGGCAGTCGCGCGCGTCTGTGAGGTGTGCCCGCACCGTGGGGGACAGCCGGGGCCCACCGGAATCGCCGAGCCGAGGGGTCATAGCGCTTCAGCCTCCTTGGTCGCAAGCGGCTCCGGCGTTTTCGCCGGTGGTATCACATTCGCAGACCCCACCGACAAATCCGCCGGACGACCGGACGAGGAGCTTCCCCTCTCCCCGTCCACCCTGACCTGGTCCGATCGTCTTCGCCGACGACATGGACCCGATCGGCCGCTCTTGGAACACGAGCCGCGAGCCCCGTGTCATCACATCGAACATAAATTCGATCACTAATACTGTCAAGTAAAACGACGAACAAAGGTTCGACCTTCGGGCATCTGGAGCACGCGAAAGGGCCCCGGGAGATCACCGTCTCCCGGGGCCCCTGCTCGCGCCCGGCGAGGGCACGACCGGCGGCTCGCGTTCCGCCGGATCGCCCCTACCGGACGAACCTGCCTCGGACGTGCACCGGCACTCCCGTACCGAGCAGCCCGGGAAGGACCTCCGCCACGTGCATCGGCAGTCGTACGCAACCGTGGGAGGCGGGCGCCAGCGGCACCGACAGCGCGCCGTGGAAGGCGATGCCCCCGTTGAAGAAGATCGGGTTGTAGAGCTGGCCCAGGTAGGACTTGTGCCAGCCGTCCCTGCGCCAGGTGGTCTTGTAGTCGCCGGTCGGCGTGCGCGCGTCACCGCAGAACCGCTGGGTCCTGCCCTCCCAGGTGGCCGTCTCGCAGTAGGCGATCCCGCTGCCGGAGGAGGTGTGGCTGATCAGCTTCACCGTGCCGTTCACGTAGAGGACCATCACCTGCTTGGCGAGGTTGACCTCCACCCGGGTCGGCTTGCCGTTGGGAACGAGCACCTTCGGCGCCAGGGGGGTCTCCAGAGCGTCCCAGGTCCTGCGTGCCACGGTGCTGGTCGGCGAGATGCCGTTCACCTTCTGGAAGGCCCAGATCGCCGTCAGGGTCGCCCCGCCGTAGCGGCCGTCGATCCTGCCCGGGGCGTAGCCGAGCTCGGTCAGCCGGGTCTGGAGCACCTTCACCGCGGCGCCCTTCGCACCGAGCTTGAGCGTTTTGCCGGGCGCGACGAACGAGGACGCGCCCGTCACCCCCGCCGTGACGGCCGGGGAACCCAACGTCCCCGCCGCCGCGGCGCCGGCAGGAAGGGCGACGCCCACGGAAGAGAGGAGCACGGCCCCCGCCGTCATCAGCGCGGCCACTCCCGGCCGCAGTCCAACCCCCATTTTCGATCAACTCCTCACATCACTATGGATCGGGTCAAGGGACCATAGCGCACGGTTTCCCCGTGCAGACAGCCGGTCATGAAACGGCAATCAACGGTCAATCTGTTTAGAGTGGCCGCGTGCCAGAAAAGTTGCATCCGAACATCGAGAAGGTCGCCGCCGTCCTGCGCGAGCACGGCGTCCCCGGCGAGATCGTCATCTTCGCGGAGGCCACCCCCACCGCCGCCACCGCGGCCGCGCAGCTCGGCTGCGAGGTCGGCGCCATCGCCAACAGCCTGGTATTCGACGCCGACGGTGAGCCGCTCCTGGTGCTGACCAGCGGCGCCCACCGCGTCGACACCGACCTGATCGCCAGGACGGCCGGAGCGGAGAAGGTGAAACGCGCCGCCCCCGCCTTCGTGCGGGCGGCCACCGGCCAGGTCATCGGCGGCGTCGCCCCGATCGGCCACCCCGCCCCGGTCAGAACCCTGGTCGACACCTGGCTGGCCAAACACGAGGTCGTCTGGGCCGCGGCCGGCCACCCGCACACCGTCTTCCCAACCTCCTTCGACGAGCTCGTCCGCATCACCGGTGGGGTCCCCGTCGAGGTCGAATAACGGCTTCGCGCGGCTTTTGAAGTCGGTGTCCACGGGCTCGTGCCCCCGACCGGGCCTCCGCGCCCACGGCCCGGCGAGCTCGTACGCGCGACACGACCGGCCCCACACCGAGCGGGCCGCGGGTGAGCACGCCGGTGCTCCGTACGCACGACACGACGCTCGCGACCGCGCCCGGAACCGCACGGCTCCGGGCGCGGTCGCGAGAAGCCGGTCAGGCCCTTCGTGACCGGGTCGGCAGGCGGGTGGGAAAGGCCGGGAAACTCCCTGGTGAGCGCCGGATAACCCTTCCTCGCCACGCGGTGACCCGTGCCACGTCCACCCTGCTAGGGTGCGACGCGTGATCGGACTGCGACGGATCGGCCCCGACGAGTTCACGCTCCGGCTGGACGCGGTCCTCGGCGTCTACACCGAGGCGATGAACCCTCCGGCCGACCAGGTCGCCGGCCGCAGGCTCATCATGGGAAACCACGCCACCCATCCCGCCTTCACCTGCCTGTTCGCCGAGCTCCCCGACGGCACCCCCGTGGGCATCGCCTACGGCTTCCACGGGGTTCCCGGCCAGTGGTGGCACGACGTGGTCAGGCGAGCCCTCGCGGACAAGTACGGAGAGGGCGGCGCCCGCGGCTGGCTGGGCGACGCGCTGGAGCTCGCCGAGATCCACGTCCGCCCCGACTACCAGGGCAAGGGCATCGGCCGGGCGATGATCACGGGGATGTGCGCGGGCCGCCTGGAGCGCACCGCCGTGCTGTCGACCCGCGACCAGCCCACCGCGGCACGCCACCTCTATCGCAGCGTCGGCTTCGTGGACCTGCTCACGCAGTTCGTCTTCCCCGGCGGGCACGAGCGCTACGCGATCCTCGGGACCCCCCTGCCGCTGGGCGGCTGAGCCGCCCCGAAGGATCCGCGGTCTCAGGTCGGCAGCGGGGCGATCTCCGGCGTGTGGTCGAGCGCCTGGAAGACCTCCCGGGTCGCGCTTGAGCGGTTGAAGGTGATGAAGTGGATGCCCGGCGCGCCCTCGTCGAGCAGGGTCTGGCAGAGCTCGGCGGCGTGTTCGATGCCGAGGCTGCGCACCGCGGCCGGGTCGTCGGCGACGGCCGCGAACCTCTCGGCCACCTCCGGCGGGAACGGCGCCCCGGAGAGCTGCTCGGACCTGGCGATGGTGCTCATCTGCGTGACGGGCATGATGCCGGGGATGATCGGCGTGTCACAGCCGGCGGCGGCCACCCGGTCACGCAACCGCAGGTAGTCCTCGGCGCGGAAGAACATCTGGGTGATCGCGTAGTCGGCGCCCGCGCGGCACTTGCGCACGAAGTAGTCGGTGTCGGACTCGATCGAGGCCGATCTGGGGTGCTTGTACGGGAAGGCGGCCACGCCCACGCAGAAGTCGCCGGACTGCCGGATGAGCCGGACCAGCTCCTCGGCGTACAGGACGCCCTCGGGGTGGCGCACCCACTCGCCCGTCACGTCGCCGGGCGGGTCGCCCCGCACGGCGAGGATGTTGCGCACGCCCGCTCCCGCGAAGCGGCCGATCAGATGGCGCAGCTCGCGGAGGGAGTGGTTGACGGCGGTGAAGTGGGCGACCGGGGTGAGCGTGGTCTCGCGGGCGATCCGCTCGACGATGTCGACCGTGCGGTCGCGGGTGCTGCCGCCGGCGCCGTAGGTGACGGACACGAAGGTGGGGTGCAGTGACTCCAGCTCACGGACGGCGCGCCAGAGCTGACGCTCCCCCTCGTCGGTCTTCGGGGGGGAGAACTCGAAGGAGAACGAGCGGGCACCGGCAGCGAGGAGTTCGCGGACGGTGGCGACACGATCAGGGAGGACAGACGCGCGACCCAAAGCCATGGGGTCAAGGATACTTGCCCGGCCGCTCGGCCGCCCGATCAGATCATGTCCGCCGGACGTGGAGCGGACTTGTCACAATTAGCACGTAAACAACCACCCCTCTAGATCGAAATGTCCCCTTGGACCGTTAATCTCATTACCTGACCTCCTCACGCCGTCAAAGCCGGGGATTCCAATTTTCATAGATTGGGTTCCCTGCCTCATCCTCAGTCGCAAGGAACCCGGAGGTGTCGTGCCCCACCACACCGGCTCCACAGGCGTGCCACCTCTCCACCGGGCCGGCGGAGAGGGTCTTGTCCATCATGCGTACGGTGGTCGGGGTGTCATCACCGCCGGTCACGACGCCGGGATGCACGGCGCCGTACCGCGTTTTCCCCCCAGAGCTGAAGCCCAGGGTCTCCACACTGGAGGTATTCGATGATCACTTCTGCAGCCGCGTTGGACATGATCCGGTCCGAGGTGGATCGTTCTCTTCGGCGATTCGTCGAACAACAGCGCCCACAGGTCAGCGCTCCGGAGCTGGCGCCGCTCATCTCGGCGGCCGAGGATTTCCTCGCGGGCGGCAAGCGGCTGCGCCCCGCCTTCTGCTATTGGGGCTGGCACGGTGCGGGCGGGGGTGAGGAGCCCGCCATCTTCTCCGCCGCGGCCTCGCTTGAGCTGCTCCAGGCCAGCGCTCTGGTGCACGACGACGTGATGGACGCCAGCGATCTGCGCCGGGGCATGCCCTCGGCGCACCGCAGGTTCGAGGACCTGCACAGGAAGGCCCGCTGGCACGGTTCGGCCGAACAGTTCGGCGAGGGGGCCGCCATCCTGCTGGGCAACCTGATGCTCATCTGGTCCGGTGAGATGTGGCGCAACAGTGGCCTGCCGGCCGCCTCTCTGGCGGCGGCGCAGAAGGTCCACGACGACATGCGCACCGAGCTGATGTGCGGTCAGTACTTCGACCTGCTGGAGCAGGCGCACGGCGAGGGCACCTTCGAAAGCGCGCTGCGGGTCGCCCTCTTCAAGAGCGGCAAGTATTCCGTGGAGCAGCCGCTCAGGCTCGGCCTGGTGCTGGCGGCCCGGGGCAGGGAGCCCTGGATCGACCGGCTCTGCGAGGAGTACGGGCAGTCGGTGGGCATCGCCTTCCAGCTGCGCGACGACATCCTCGGCGTGTTCGGCGACCCGGACGAGACCGGCAAACCGGCTGGCGACGATCTTCGTGAGGGCAAGCGGACGATGCTCATCGCCCGCACGCTCGCCGTGGCCTCGGAGTCCCAGGCTCAGGTGGTGCGCACCACGCTCGGCGACCCGGACCTGGACGAGACGGGGATCGACCGGCTGCGTCAGATCATCGAGGAGACGGGGGCCCTCGTGGCGTGCGAGGACCTCATCAAGGGGTATCTGGAGAACGCCCTCGGCTCGCTGGAGGGCGCACCGATCCTCCCCGAGGCCCGCGCGGCCCTGGCCGACCTCGCGGTGGCCGCCACCTCCCGGCGGACCTGACCGTACCCGGCACACGACGGAACGGCTCACGACAGGACGGCTCGCGGCGTAGTCGCTCACGACGGAGCGGCTCCCGGCATGCCGCTCACGACGGGGCGGCTCCCGGCAGAGCCGACTCCCGACAGGCGGCGAACAGGACCGGGCCGACGACAGGGCGATCCGCCCGGCCATGGGCACGGTCCCCGCCGGGCGGCGAGCCGCCGGGACGGCGGAAGCCTCAGGCGGGAGCGTCCAGCCTCCGCCTGAACTCCGCCGCCACCGCCTTGGGGTCGTCGGCCTCGGTGATCGCCCGGACGACCACGACCCTGCGCACGCCGTACGACATGACCTCCTCCAGGTTGGCGAGGTCGATGCCGCCGATGCCGAACCATGGCCGGTCGGTCTCCAGGGCCGCGGCGTGCCTGAGCAGGCCGGGGCCCGGGGCGGACCTTCCCGGTTTGGTAGGGGTCGGCCAGATCGGGCCGCAGCAGAAGTAGTCGACTCCGGGCTCGACGGCCGCAGCGGACGCCTCCTCGGGGGCGTGAGTGGAACGCCCGATGAGGATGTCGTCGCCGAGCATGTCGCGCGCGACCCGCACCGGCAGATCATCCTGGCCGAGGTGGAGCACGTCGGGACGGATCGCGTACGCGATGTCGGCCCTGTCGTTCACGGCCAGGAGGGCGCCGTGCCGGTCGCAGGCCTCGCGGAAGACGGCGAGGAGGTCGAGCTCCTCGCGCGCCTCAAGGCCCTTCTCGCGCAGCTGCACGATGTCGACCCCGCCCGCGAGGGCGGCGTCGAGGAAGTCCGCGAGGTCTCCCCGGTCTCGGCGCCCGTCCGTGCAGAGATACAGGCGGGCGTCAGAAACCGAGGGCCTGGGCACGTCTCTTCACCTCGGTGTGGCGGCCCGCCACGATCGCGTCCACCGGTGAGCCCGGCAGCGTGTCGTCGGGAGTGAAAAGCCAGCGAAGGGATTCGACGTCGTCGTATCCGGCGTCCAGGAGCACGGTGAGGGTCCCAGGAAGGCCCTTGATCACGTCTCCGTCGACGAGGAACACGGCGGGGACCTGCGGCTCTCCGCCGCCCCTGCGCACTCCGATGAGCTTACGGTCCTTGAGAAGTTGCTTGGCGCGACCGGCGCTCAGGTTGAGCCTTCTGGCCACCTCGGTCAGGGTGAGCCACTCGCCCACCAACTGGTCGGTTTCCCGGTCGATCTGCGCAACAGAAAGCGTCACGAATCCACCACTACCACATCGAGCCCTTCGCCAAACACCCGGCGGCGAGGTTACGCCACCGTACAATCGCGCAACGCTATCGCAGGGTCGGTGAGGCGATCGACGTCGAGGCGCTGTCCGCCCTCGATGAGGCGGCGCCCCTGGACCAGATCGCGGGGGCGGTTGACCGAGAGCACCGCCGTGAGCCTGTCGTCCTCGGTCACCCAGCAGATCGCCCACCTGGGCTTCCCTTCGGCCGCCGGATCGCCTCTCAGGATGAGCCTGGCACCGTCGTGGTGGCCGGCGTACTGGACCATGTGGCCGAACTGCTCGGACCAGAAATAGGGGACCGGGTCGTAGACCGCGGCGTCGCCGAGGAGTGTGGCCACCGCGACGTCCGGGGCGCCCAGGGCGGTGTCCCAGTGCTCGACGCGCAGGCGGATGCCGTAGCGGCGCGACCACCAGGCGGCGCAGTCGCCCACGGCGACCACGTCGGGCAGCGAGGTGCGCAGGTGCTCGTCGGTGACCACGCCGTTGTCGAGCCTGATGCCGGATCCGGCCAGCCACTCGGTCGCGGGCCGCACGCCCACTCCGGTGACGACCACGTCGGCCTCCACCGCGGAGCCGTCCGCCAGAGTGAGCCCCCCGTGGTCGACGGAGGCGACCATGGTGCCCAGGCGCAGGTCGACGCCCGCCTCGGCGTACCAGGGGGCGGTGTACGCACCGACCTCGCCGAGCGCGGTGGCCAGCGGGGTGCGGGCGGCCTCGACGACGGTCACGGCACAGCCCGCCCTGCGGGCGGCGGTCGCCACCTCGGCGCCGATCCAGCCCGCGCCGATGACGGCGACCCTGACTCCCTCGCCGAGCAGGGAGCGCAGCCGGAGCGCGTCGTCGATGGTGCGCACCACGTGCTGGGGGCCGTCCCCGCGCAGCCTGATCGGGCGGGCACCGGTCGCGACGACCAGGCCGTCGTAGGCGATCTCGCCCTCGGTGGTCTCCACCACACCGGGATGGAGACCCTTGGCCGACACGCCCGCGCGAAAGTCGATCTCAAGCGCGTCGAGGTCGGAGTCGACGACCGTGGAATCGGTCTCGCCGAGCAGCACTCCCTTGGACAGGGGCGGGCGGTCGTAGGGCCGGTGCCGCTCCTCTCCGATCAGGGTGATCCTGCCGCCGAACCCACGGGCTCGTAACGCCTCCACGCTGCGCACACCGGCGAGGCCGGCTCCAACCACCACGACATGATTCACACTTCCCGACGATAAGCGGGAACCCCGTACTCCTACCAACGGTCGTTGATAACGAAAACGGGATTTACCTCACATCTAACGCGCTAAGCGTGTTGCCCCAGCCCTTAGGGTGAGAGGAGAAGACGCGCGGGAGCCCGGAACGCACCGGGCTGAGAGGAGGGCTGCGGACGAGGAAGGACCCCCTGCGAGCTGGTGATGTGCGAGGAGAAGCGCCCCGCACGGCACGGCGAGCGAGGTCCGGAGACGACCGCGAGCGGGCCCTCGACCGCCACGAACCTGATCCGGGTCATGCCGGCGAAGGGAGCGGAGCACGTATGGCGGACCATCTCGACCTCCTCGTCGTGGGCGGCGGCGTGATCGGCCTGTCGGTGGCGTGGCGCGCCGCCGTCCTGGGCCGCAGGGTGGCGGTCGCCGACCCCGCGCCGGCCTCCGGCGCCTCGTACGCGGCGGCGGGCATGCTGGCCCCGGTGAGCGAGGTCACCTACACCGAGGAGCCGCTGCTGCGGCTGGGGCTCGCCTCCCTGAAGCGCTGGCCCGCCTTCGCCGCCGAACTGGCGGACGCGAGCGGGCACGACCTCGACTACCGCACCGACGGCACGCTCGACGTCGCCTTCGGCTCCGACGACCTGGCGGCGCTGGACGACCTCGCCGCCTTCGTCTCCAGGCTGGGGCTGCCCGCCGAGCGGCTCACCGGCCGCGAGTGCCGCCGCCTGGAGCCCATGCTCGCCCCCGCGGTCCGCGGTGGCCTGCTGGCCGGCGGCGACGCCTGGGTGGACCCCAGGAGGGTCACCGCGGCACTCCTTGCGGCCCTGGAGCGCGCGGGCGGCGCCCTGGTACGCGCCCGCGCGGCCGAGCTGATCACCGCCTCGGGAAGGGCCACCGGGGTACGCCTCTCGACCGGCGAGACCGTCGGAGCCGACCTGGTGGTCCTCGCCGCCGGAGCCTGGTCGGGCTCCCTGGAGGGGGTGCCCCCGGAGGCGCTGCCCCCGGTACGGCCGGTCAAGGGCCAGATCATGCGACTGCGCTCCCCCGCGCCGATCCTGCGGCGGTGTGTGCGCGGGGTCGTTCACGGCTCGCACGTCTACCTGGTCCCGCGCGGCGACGGCGAGACGGTCCTCGGCGCCACCCAGGAGGAGATGGGCTTCGACACCCGCGTCACGGCCGGTGGACTGTGGGAGCTGCTGCGCGACGCGCGGGAGCTCGTCCCCGGGGTGACCGAGCTGGAGGTGGCCGAGATGACTGCGGGCATGCGTCCGGGCACCCCGGACAACCTGCCGCTGATCGGCCCCACGATCGTGCCCGGTCTCCACCTGGCCACCGGGCATCACCGGGGCGGGGTCCTGCTCGCGCCGCTCACCGCCGACCTCTGCTCGCAGGAGACGGGCGAGACGGACGCCGGGCTCTCCGCGATCTGCTCGCCGCTCCGCTTCCGTGATCGCGGCGCCCAGGACCGCCACCGGGAGCACCGTTCCCGGGAACTCGATTCCCCAAAACCTCCGCCATGGGAGCACCGCCTCCGGGAGCACACACCGCAGGAGTACAGATGAACGTGACCATCAATGGCGCCGCGCACGAGTTGCCCCCGGGTGCGACCGTCGCGCAGGCCGTACGGCGGCTGACCGAGGTACGGAACGGGGTGGCCGTCGCGGTGAACGACGAGGTCGTCTCGCGCGGCGCCTGGGATTCCACGGCGCTCGTGGAGGCCGACCGCGTCGAGGTGCTCACCGCGGTCCAGGGAGGCTGACCGGTGACGAAGGACGCGAGAGGGATCGACAGGTCTATGACGGACGCCAGGGAGGCCGGCCGGTTGACGACGGACCCGGTGGACGATCTGGTCATCGGCGGCGAGAAGTTCTCCTCCCGCCTCATCATGGGCACCGGGGGCGCCCCGTCCCTGGAGATCCTCGACCAGGCGCTCGCCGCCTCCGGGACCGAGCTGACCACCGTCGCGATGCGGCGGCTCGACCCGTCCGCGCGGGGTTCGGTGCTCGACGTGCTGCGACGGCGCGGCATCAAGGTGCTGCCGAACACCGCGGGTTGCTTCACCTCCGGTGAGGCCGTGCTGACCGCCAGGCTCGCCAGGGAGGCGCTGGAGACCGACTGGGTCAAGCTGGAGGTCATCGCCGACGAGCGCACTCTGCTGCCCGACCCCATCGAGACCTTCGACGCGGCGGAGCGGCTGGTCGCCGACGGGTTCACGGTGCTGCCCTACATCGGCGACGATCCCGTACTGGCACGCAGACTGGAGCAGGTGGGCTGCGCGGCGGTGATGCCGCTGGGTGCGCCGATCGGCTCGGGACTCGGCATCCGCAACCCGCACAACATCGAGCTGATCGTGGAGTTCGCGAGCGTGCCGGTGATCCTGGACGCCGGGATCGGCACGGCCAGCGACGCGGCACTCGCCATGGAGCTCGGCTGCGACGCGGTCCTGCTGGCCACGGCGGTCACCCGGGCACAGCGTCCCGCCCTGATGGCCCAGGCGATGCGCTCGGCCGTCTCCGCAGGCCGGGCCGCGCGTATGGCCGGGCGGATACCCCGGCGTCGCTACGCGGAAGCCTCCTCTCCCTCGATCGACAGGCCGCCGACGGTCCATCGATAGAAAACCACCACGTCTCGGCATCGGTTTGGGATTCGGGGATCCTGCCCGCGCCAAATCGCCCGTAAACTCGGCCACGTGGACACGACGCTTACGGACCCCCTGGTCGGGAAACTCCTCGACGGGCGTTACCGCGTCGAGTCCCGGATCGCCCGGGGCGGAATGGCGACCGTCTATCTGGCCCTGGACGTCCGGCTCGACCGCACGGTCGCCGTCAAGGTGATGCACCGCTCGCTCGCCGAGGACCCCGCCTTCGTGCGTCGCTTCATCGGCGAGGCCAAGTCGGTGGCCAGCCTGTCGCACCCCAACGTGGTGCACGTGTTCGACCAGGGCACCGACGGCGACAACGTCTATCTCTCGATGGAGTACGTGCCGGGCCGGACCCTGCGCGACGTGCTCCGTGCCCGGGGCAGGCTGCCCGCCCGCGAGGCGCTGGAGGTCATGATCCCGGTCCTCGCCGCGCTGGGCGCCGCCCACCAGTCCGGCCTGATCCACCGGGACGTCAAGCCGGAGAACGTGCTGCTCGCCGACGACGGCCGGGTCAAGGTCGTCGACTTCGGCCTGGCCCGCGCGATCGAGGCGAGCAACCAGACGCGCACCGGTGTCATGATCGGCACCATCGGCTACATGTCGCCCGAGCAGGTGACCGCGGGAGGCGCCGACGCCCGCAGCGACGTCTACGCGGCCGGCATCATGCTGTTCGAGCTTCTGACCGGCCGCCAGCCCTACGAGGGCGAGACCCCGATGTCGGTCGCCTACCGGCACGTGCACGACACGGTTCCCGTGCCCTCGGCACTGCTGCCCGGCTCTCCCCCGCTGCTCGACACCCTGGTGGCGAAGGCGACGGCCCGCGATCCCGCGAACCGCCCCGTGGACGCCACCGCGCTGCTCGTCGCCGCCGTCGAGGCCCACCGGATGCTGCCCAAGGAGAGCGGCCCGGTGCCGTCCCTGCCCGTCGGCCCGCCGCACGGCCACGAGATGGCGGCGCCCACGCCCCCCGCCCCGGCCAACCACACGCTGATCCAGCCCCGCGTGGAGTTGCCCACCGGCCCGGCCGACGACCACCACACGACCGCTCCCAAGGCAGGCAGGAGGTCCGGCGCCCGCTGGTTCCTGATCGGGCTCGCCGCGGTCATGGTGATCGCGGTGGGGGTGACCGGCTGGCTGTTCTCGCAGAACACCGCCATCGTGGTGCCCTCCACCCTGGTGGGCAAGAACATCACGGCCGCCACCGGCGAGGCCAAGCAGCGCGGCTTCACCGTCGAGACCGGCAAGGCCGAGCACGACGAGAAGGCCCCGAAGGGGACCGTGCTGCGCACCGAGCCCGTGGCCGGCACCGAGGCCGAGCCGGGGAGCAAGCTGATCCTCATCGCCTCCGCCGGTCCCAAGCGGGTCGCGGTGCCCAATGTGGTGGGGATGACCGAACCGCAGGCCAGGAGCAGGCTGGCCGAGTCCTCACTCCTCGTCGACGATGTCAAGAAGCAGCCCAGCGAGACCGTGCCGCGCGGCCAGGTGATGCGGACCGTCCCCGCCGTGGGAAACCCGGTCAGGGAGAACAGCAAGGTCGACCTGATCGTGAGCGCGGGCCTGCTCATGCCGGACGTGAGGGGCATGCCTCGCGACCAGGCCGATGGGGTGCTGCGCGGGGCGGGGTTCGCTCCCGAGTTCGTCGAGCAGACCGACTCGGCCCAGCCGTGCACCGTCATCGCCCAGGACCCGCAGCCCAAGGCCGAGATCGACAAGGGCGCCGTGGTCCGGCTCACCCTGTCGCAGTGCAGCAGCGAGTGGCGCTGGCCCTGGGAGCGCGACGGCGAGGTCCCGCCCGGGGAGAACGGAGACAACGGCGGCAACGTCGTGGTGATCCCGAACATCGTCTTCAAGGACTACCGGGCGGCGAGAGACGAGCTGCGCGCCGCGGGGGTCACGGTGAAGATGAAGCGCACCCTGGGCAAGGGCCGGGTCCTGGCCCAGATCCCGCCGGGCGGCCAGGCGGTCCCGCCCGGCACCCAGGTCACCATCTGGTACTGACCCCTGTACGGCCCCCGCGAAGGAGGCCGTACGGGCGCAGGTGGACCGGGGGCGTCATCCGTCGCCGGGGCCGCGTCAGCCATCGGTCTCGGTGAGGAAGCCGTGCAGGCGGACCCTGGCCAGGCCGCCGTCGGGATAGATGTCCACCCTGGCGTACGTGGCCGCGGGCGCGTCCCGGATGCGGAAGCGGTGCCGGGTGTCGGGCAGCAGGCGGGTCCTGGGCAGCAGCGGGAACCAGGTGGTGCCGTCCGCGGTGCCCGTGATGGAGACCTCGGCGGGGGCGTTGAACACCAGGTTGGTGGTGTCGATCTCGGCGAGGCCGACGACGCCGGAGCCCGCCAGGCGGATCACCAGCCAGTCGTTGCCACCGTCGCGGCGGCGTGCGGTCTCCCAGCCCTCGGCCTGGTGACGGGCGAGACCCGGTGAGATGGCGTTGTTGGGCGAGGAGTAGAACTCGTTGGAGCAGGCGGTGACGAGCGCGCCGTTCTCCAGGGCGGCCAGGTCCAGTCCGAACCCTTCGTACAGGGACAGGTCGGGCCTGACCTCGCCGTGCACCCGCAGACGGGCGATGCCCCCGTCGGGAAACATGTTCAGCCGCACGTGCGTGTAGCGGCGCTCGCCGGACACCGCGAAGAGGTGCTCGGCGTCCCCCTTGAGACCACTTCTGGGAACGATCTCCACCCAGTCGGCCGCCTCCAGCTCGGCGACCGTCGGGTAGCCCTCGACCTCGACGGCCTCGACGGAGGCGTACGGCGGGTAGTTGCCCTTGAACCAGGCGGTGTCGATCACCACGCCCCTCACCACGCCGGGCATGCCGAGCCTGACCAGGGCCCAGTCGTGGCCGGGCTCGCGTCGCCTGCGGGTCTCCCAGCCGTCGTAGACCTGGCCCTTGGCTCCGAAGGTGTGCGGCATGAAGCCGGGACGGCCCGGCCTGATGAGGCTCTCCCTCTCGGCGAAGGACTCGTCGTTGGCCGCGACGACCGCGCCGCCGAGGGTGCGCAGGGCGAGGTCGGGCAGCGCGGTGAATTCGGCAGGGCTGGTCGCGTTGGTGGGCTCGGTCACGTTGGTCGGCTCGGTCGCGTTGGTCACGTTGGTCGGTTCGGTCAAGGAGAGGCCTTTCTCACGGTGAACCGGCCGGGCCGCCGTAGCGGTCTCACCGCGGACCGGGATCGTCTTGGCGGCGTCGTCCTACAGGAGGGTGCCCTGGGGATCGTTCCCCACGACCCGGCCGCGCAGCCACGTCGTACGGACCTCGCCCACCAGCGTCCTGCCGTGGTAGGGAGTGACCGGGTTCCTGTGGTGCAGGGTGGAGACGTCCACGGTGTGGACGGCGTCGGCGTCGAAGGCGACCAGGTCGGCGTCCGCGCCCACGGCGATGGCGCCCTTACCGCGCAGCCCGGCCAGCGCGGCCGGGTGTTCCGCCATCCAGCGCACGACGTCGCCCAGGCCGTGCCCGCGCCGTGCCGCCTCGGTCCAGACGGCGGTGAGGCCGAGCTGCAGGGAGGAGATCCCGCCCCAGGCGGTGGCGAAGTCGGGCACCTTCAGGTCGAGGGTGGACGGCGAGTGGTCGGAGACGACGCAGCCGAGCACCCCGTCGGCGAGGCCGCGCCAGAGTTCGTCACGGTTGGCCGAGGAGCGGATCGGCGGGCAGCACTTGAACTGGGTGGCGCCCTCGGGCACCTCCTCGGCCATCAGCGTGAGGTAGTGCGGGCAGGTCTCCGCGGTGAGCCTCACCCCCTCCCGCCTCGCCTTCGCCAGCGGTTCCAGGCACAGCGCGGACGACACGTGCAGGATGTGCGCCCGCACCCCGGTCTCCCCCGCCAGCGCGGCGACCCGTTCGACGGCGCGGCACTCGGCCTCTCCGGGCCGGGAGCCGAGAAACTCCGGGTATCCCGGCCCTTCCGGGTCGGCGAGCAGCGCGGGGTCCTCGGCGTGGACGACCAGCAGCCCGTCAAAGGAGGCGATCTCCACCATGGCGGCCCGCAGCCCGTCCTCGTCAAGCGGCGGGAACTCGTCCACGCCCGACGGGGACAGGAAGCACTTGAACCCGCGCACGCCCGCCTCGTGCAGCGGCCGCAGGTCTCCGACGTTTCCGGGGATCGCCCCGCCCCAGAAGGCGACGTCCACCGCGCACTGCCCGTCCGCCGCCTCGCGCTTCACGGCCAGGGCGTCCGCGTTCACGGTCGGTGGCAGCGAGTTGAGCGGCATGTCCACGATCGTGGTCACCCCGCCCGCGGCGGCCGCCCGGGTGGCGGAGGCGAACCCCTCCCAGTGGGTACGGCCCGGCTCGTTGACGTGCACATGGGTGTCGACCAGGCCGGGCAGCAGCGCGACGCCGCCGAGGTCGACCTGCTCGACGGCGTCCGGCCCGGCGTCGTGGGAGTGCACCCCGACGATCTTCCCGCCTCTTACCGCGACCGCCGCCGGGCCCTCTCCCTGAGGCAGCACGACCCTGCGGGACCGGATGACCAGATCCGCCACTTCCTCAACCTCTGCGCTCATCCACTCTCCGTTCCTCGCCGTCCGTGACCTGCCTGTCAGCCGCCTGTCAGCCGCCTGTCAGAGGTGCCTTTCCGCGACCGTGCGGGCGAGCCGTTCCAGCAGCGGGCCCGCCTGGGCCATGCACACGGCCGGGTCGGGCTCGATGTCGGTGAGCGCGTAGGCGGCGGTGATCCCCGCCGCGTTCAGCTCCTCGTCGCCCAGCGTGCGGCGCCCGCAGACCGCGACGACCGGGACGCCCGCCTTGGCCGCGGCGCTCGCGACCCCGGCGGGGGCCTTGCCGCGCAGTGTCTGCTCGTCGAGCGAGCCCTCGCCGGTGATGACGAGGCGCGCGCCCTCGAGCCGGTCGCGGAAGCCGAGCAGCTCCAGGAGGTAGTCGATGCCGGGGCGGAAGTCGGCCGCGAGGAAGGCCAGCGCGGCGAAGCCCACTCCCCCGGCGGCGCCCGCGCCCGGCCTCCCCGCCACGCCCATCGAGCGGACGACACCGTCGTGCTCGATGGCGCCGACCAGGCCGTGGGTGTGCGCGGCGACGGCGGCGAGCCTGGCGAGTGCCCGGTCGAGCAGCTTCACGTCGTCGGGGCTCGCGCCCTTCTGCGGTCCGTACACGGCGGCGGCGCCGTGCGGGCCGAGCAGCGGGTTGTCCACGTCACCGGCGACGACGAACTCGACATCATCAATCGCGATAAGTCCGGAAATATCGATTTTTTCCAGGTCGCGGAGGGCCGCTCCCCCGAAAGGGAGTTCCCGTCCGCCGGAATCCAGGAAACGGACGCCGAGCGCCCGCATCATGCCCGCGCCACCGTCGGTGCAGGCGCTGCCGCCGAGGCCGAGCACGACCCGCCTCGCCCCGCGCCGTACCGCGTGGGCGATCAGCTCGCCGGTGCCGTGGCTGGTCGCGGTGAGCGGGGCGAGTTCCACCCCCTCGTGCGCGGGAGATCCCTCGGTGACCGCGCGCCCCGAGGCGACCGGCAACCGCCGCAGCCCTGACGCCTCGGCCAGCTCGACGACCGCCGTCGCCACGTCCCCTCCCGCGAGGGCGCCCTCCCCCGAGGAGGCGTCGCGCCAGGCGTAGGAGGCGAGGACCGGGTCACCGACGGGACCGGTGACCTCGACCTCGACGCGGGTGAACCCGCAGGCCACGACCGCGTCCACGGTGCCGTCACCGCCGTCGGCCACCGGTAACGCGACCGTGGCGACGCCTGGCCCGAGGCCCGCCGCGACCCGCGCGGCGACCTCGGCGCCGGTGAGCGAGCCCTTGAACTTGTCCGGGGCGATCACGACGTGTCCCGAAGACTCAGACAACCCTGCTCCCTGCTGACGGACGGGGGGCGTGCCTCCCCGGCCGGCGTGAACGGCCGGGAGGCGGACGCCGGACCCCGGTGAGACGGAGGACCATCATCACATCCGTCCCCGCGCGCCCTCGACGCCCGGCCCTGTGGCCCGTCTCATCCGCCGACCTCCTTCGCCGCCGTGAAGCCCTGCTCCTCGGCCAGGCGCATGAGACGGCGGTGCGCCTCGCCTCCCGCGCGGCCGAGCTCGTCCTGGGCGACGGTACGCAGTTCGTCGTCCTCGACGACGGTCTCGCCGCCGACCAGCAGGCGGGCCAGCGGAGGCTGCCGGGTGCCGAACACCAGGGCGCAGACCGGGTCGGCGACCGCGGAGGCGAAGGCGTCGGTGCGCCAGAGGGCGATGTCGGCGAGCTTGCCTGCCTCCAGGGAACCGAGCTCCTCCTGACGGCCCAGGTTCCTCGCCCCTCCGAGGGTCGCGATCTCCAGGGCCTGGCGCGCGGTGAGCGCGGTGGGCCCGTACCTGGCCCGCTGGAACAGCAGGGCCTGGCGCATCTCGCCGGAGAGGGAGGTCAGCTCGGCGGAGGCGCTGCCGTCCACGCCCAGGCCGACGTTCGCCCCCCGGTGAAGCATCTCCGAGACGCGGGCGATCCCGGCGCCGAGGCGGCCGTTGGAGCTGGGGCAGTGCGCCGAACCCGTACCGGTCTGGGCGAAGACGTCGATGTCGCCGTCGCTCAGGTGGACGGCGTGGGCGAACCACACGTCAGGGCCGAGCCAGCCGAGCTTCTCCATGTAGTCGACCGGGCGCTGCCCGACCTGTCGCAGGCAGTGCTCCTCCTCGTCGAGGGTCTCGGCGAGGTGGGTGTGCAGGCGCACGCCCTTGGACCTGGCCAGCGCGGCGGCCTCGGTCATCAGGTCGGCGCTGACGGAGAACGGCGAGCAGGGGGCGACCGCGACGCGCAGCATGGAGGAGAAGGACGGGTCGTGGTAGGTGTCGACGGCCTCGGCCGTCGCCTCGAGGATCTCGTCCAGCCGCTCGACCACGACGTCCGGCGGCAGGCCTCCCTGCGACCTGCCCCGGTCCATCGAGCCCCGGGCGGGGTGGAAGCGGAGGCCGACCTGCCTCGCCGCCTCGATCTCCGCGGCGAACAGGTCCCCGCGCCCGGAGGGGAAGATGTAGTGGTGGTCGCTGGAGGTGGTGCAGCCCGACAGGGCCAGATAACCCAGTCCCGCGCCCGCCGCGCCCCTGACGACCTCGGCGTCCATCGCGGCCCACACCTGGTAGAGCGCCGTCAGCCACTCGAACAGGGTGGCGTCCTGGGCAAGCCCCTGGGAGGCCCACTGGTAGAGGTGGTGGTGGGTGTTGACCAGGCCGGGGGTGGCGAGACAGCCGCTGCCGTCGATCCTGGCCGCCCCGGGGACGTCCGGCGCGGGGCCGGCGCCCAGGGCCACGATCCTGTCGCCCTCGACGTGGATGTGCCCCGAGGGGATCTCCTCTCCCACCACCGGAGCGATGTGGACGTTCTCGATCAGGGTGGCGCTCACGAGGCCTCCGCCTTCCGCGCCGCGGCCAGACGCACGGCGTCGAGGATCTTCTCGTAGCCGGTGCACCGGCACAGGTTGCCCGCCAGGGCCTCGCGGATCTCCGCGTCGGACGGCCGCGCGACCCGTTCGATCAGGTCGTGGGCCTGTACGAGGAGGCCGGGGGTGCAGAAGCCGCACTGGACGGCGCCGCACTCGACGAAGGCCTCCTGGATCGGGTCGAGCCGGTCGCCGTCGGCGAGCCCCTCGACGGTGCGGACCTCACGTCCCTCGACCTGCCCGGCCGCGACCAGGCACGCGCAGACGGGGATCCCGTCGAGGTAGACCGTGCAGGAGCCGCACTCGCCCTGCTCGCACGCGTTCTTGGAACCGGGCAGGCCGACGCGCTCGCGCAGGACGTACAGGAGGCTCTCGCCCTCCCAGACGTCGTCGGCGACCTCCGTGCGGCCGTTGACGGTGAAGGTGACGCGCATCATCCGGCCCTCCTCTCGAAGTGTCCCGAGCGGAACTCGTTCCACGCCCAGGTGAGGGTGCGTCGCGCCATCACCGCGATGGCGTGGCGCCGGTAGTCGGCGGTGCCGCGCACGTCGTCGATCGGGGAGACGGCCCCGGCCGTCAGCTCCCCGAAACGCTCCAGCACCCCGGGGTCGAGCCGGGCCTCCCAGTCGAGCTCGGCGGCGAGGAACTCCTCGGCGGCGACGGCGCGGCGGGGGGTCGGGGCGGCCGAGCCGATGCCGGTGCCGACCCGGCGCTCGCCGGGGTGCAGCGCGATCGCGAACGAGCAGACCGCGATCACCATGGCGTTGCGGGTGCCGACCTTGGAGAAGTACTGGGGGCCGCTCGCGGGACTCGTCCAGAACGCCCGGATCAGCTCGTCGGCCTCCAGCGCGCTGCGCTTGACCCCGAGGTAGAACTCGTCGGCCGGAATCATCCGCACCCCCCTGGCCTCGGACTCGACCTCCACGACCGCGTCGCCGGCCAGGAGCGGCGGGTGACTGTCCCCCGCGGGCGAGGCGGCGCCGAGGTTGCCCCCCACGGTGCCGCGGTTGCGAATCTGCGGCGAGCCGACCGTGCGGGAGGCCTGCGCCAGGCCGGGGAGCCGGTCGCCCAGCTCGCCGATCAGTCGGGCGTACGTCACGCCCGCGCCGATCCTGAGCCTGCCGTCCGGCTCCTCGCTCCACGCCGCGAGCTCGGTGATCCGGTTCAGGTCGAGCAGCGCGGCGGGCCGGCGCACGTCGAAGTTGAGCTCGACCATCATGTCGGTGCCGCCCTGGATGGGCACGGCCTCCGGCAGGTCGGCCTTGGCGGCCAGTGCCTCCGCCCAGGTGGCGGGTCGCAGGAATTCCATGGTCGTCACTCCCAGGCGAAGCGGGCGTCGGGGGCGTCGTCGCGGAGCACGTCGCCCTCGATCAGCCCGTAGGGACGGTCGGCCGCGTAGAACACCTCGTTGGGGTTGTCCAGCCCGAACGGGGTGAGGTCAACCAGGAAGTGGTGTTTGTTGGGCATCGCCAGGCGCACCTCGCAGACCTCCTCTCTGGCGTTCAGTACCCGCTCGCCCATCGCGTAAAGGGTCTGCTGCAGCGACAGGCTGTAGGTCTCGGCGAACGCCCCGAGCAGGTGGCGGTGCACCTCGTCGTACGACTCCCCGTACGCCGTCCCCTGCCCGGCCACCCCCGGCAGGTGCCGCCAGCGCGCCGAGACGGCGGTGGCCAGGACGCGATCCTTGGTGGGGGCGAGGGTGGTGTACTCGTCCTGGATGAAGCCGGAGAACTCCGAGTCGGTCGAGTTGAGCACCGTCAGGTCCCTCAGCCCGGAGACCACACTGGTGGTGCCGTCGCGGTCGTGGTGGACGACGCAGGTGCGCGTCTCCCTTCCCGAGCGGACGAAGGAGTGCCGCCCGCCCTTCTCTTCGGCCTCCCCCGAGACCGGGATGCGGTCCCAGAAGTGCTCCTCGATCTCCACGCGGGCGTGGTGGACGGTGGGCTGCGACTCCACGTAGTGACGGGCCAGCAGGATCGCGAAGTCCTCGATCTCGGCCACGCCGTACTTCCTGGCGAAGGCGTACACGGTGTTCTTCTGCGTGTCGGTCGGCAGGACGGCGGCGTTGTCGCCGGTGAGGTGGACCTCCTCCATCGCGCCCGACAGCGCCGAGCCGACGGTGACGTCCTTGATGTGGTGGACGCCGCCGTCCCTGACGACGCGGACCAGGCGGGTCTCCGCCTTGCCGTAGCGGTTGGGACCGAGAACGACGGCCATCAGTTCCTCCCGAGGGGGCCGTCGTCTTCAGGCGACAGGGGAATCGGGAGCGGGAGGGCCGCTAAGGCCCGAGCGTGTAGTGGCCTGACGGGTTCACGCATTCCGCGTCTCCTCTTTCCGGTATTCGATACGGTGGGAACAAAGGTTCGAGCCAGGGGGCGGTGTGGTGCGCAGATCGTTCAAGTTCCTGCTGCGCCCCACGAGCAAACAGGCCGCCGCGCTGACCGCCTGCCTGGACGATCACCGTGCCTTGTACAACGCCGCACTGGAGCACCGCCGCACCGCCTACGCCAAAGCGAAGGTGAGCATCCGCTACGGCGACCAGTCCGCCGACCTCAAGCACATCCGCGCCGACGACGCGGAAGGGCAGGGCCGGTGGTCGTTCTCCTCCCAGCAGGCCACCCTGCGCCGCCTGGACAAGGCGTTTCAGGCGTTCTTCACCCGCGTCAAGGCCGGGCGCACGCCGGGCTTTCCCCGCTTCAAGGGCAACGGACGCCTCAACACCGTCGAATGGCCCAAAGACGGCGACGGCTGCCGCTGGGACTCCCAGCCCGAACACCCCACCGCCACCTACGTCCGCCTGCAGGGCGTCGGCCACGTCCGCGTCCACCGGCACCGCGCCGTGCGCGGCACCGTCAAGACGATCGGCGTCAAGCGGGAGGGCTCCCGCTGGTACGTGATCTTGTCGTGTGACGATGTGCCCGCCGAACCCCTGCCCGCCACCGGCACTGCCGTCGGGATCGATCTGGGGGTGGCGTCGCTGGTCACCACCAGCGAGGGTGAGCACCTGGCCAACCCGCGCCACCTGGCCGCCTCCGCCGACCGTCTCGCCGCCGCCCAGCGCGACCTCTCCCGCAAGAAACGCGGCTCCACGCGGCGCCGCAAGGCGGTGGCCCGCGTCGCCGCCCTGCACGGCAAGGTCCGCCGTCAACGCCTGGACGGCGCGCACAAGGCCGCCCTCACGCTGGTCCGCGACCACGACGTCATCGCCTGCGAGGACCTGCGGATCGCGAACCTGACCCGCTCGGCGTCGGGCACGCTCCAGGCGCCCGGCACCAATGTCGCGCAGAAAGCCGGGCTGAACCGGAGCATCTTGGACGCGGGCTGGGGGGTGTTCCTGACGATCCTCGCGGACAAGGCTGAAAGCGCCGGTCGAGAGCTGATCGCGGTGAACCCCGCCAACACCTCCCGCACCTGCGCCCGTTGCGGCCACGTTGCGAAGGAGAACCGCCTCACCCAAGCCGAGTTCCGGTGCGTATCGTGCGGGCATGCCGCACACGCCGACGTGAACGCGGCGACCAACATTCTCAGGGCAGGGCTTGCCCTTCGCGACGTCGCGCGAGCGGCTTAACGAGAAGCCGCTCCCTTCAGGGAGCGGAGGAGTCACCTAGCTCCCTCGATACGTCGAGTAGGCGAACGGGCTGAGCAGCAGGGGAACGTGGTGGTGCTCACGCGGGTCCGCCACCGTGAAGTCGATCGAGACCCGAGGATAGAAGGCGTCCACCGCGCGGGCGGCGAAGTAGCCGCCGGTGTCGAAGACCAGGCGGTGCTCTCCGGCCCCGCAGGTCCACCCCGCGATCCGCCCGTCGGCGTCGGTGACGCCCTCGGCGAGCACCTCGCCGTCCCTTTCCAGGCGTACGGCGACCCCCGCCGCGGGTCTGCCGAGGGCGGCGTCCAGCACGTGGGTGGACAGGCTCATGGGGCGGCTCCCAGAAGTTTCGCCAGTCGCAGGCGGGTGATCTTCGCGAGTTCGGTCCTGACGACGTCCCGCTCGGTGTCCTCGTCGTTGCCGAGCCGTTCGGTGAGACGGGCCAGCATCTCCTCCGCCGACAGACCTGTGGCGCAGATCAGGTAGACGTGACCGAACCGCCGCTCGTAGGCGCGGTTGCCCTCCGCCAGCCGGTCGAGGACGTCCCTGCCGACGGTGTCTATCCCCGCCTGCTCCCCGCGCGACCAGGCCGCCTCTCTTTCCTGGCGTTCCGGATGCTCCGGGCGCTTCGAGTGTCCTTCCGGGCGGCCGGCCGCCCCGGAACCCGACGCCGGCCCTCCCTCTTGGGACGACTCCTCGGCGCGAGGCGGTTCGCCGATCCGGGGGTGGGCGGCCAGCGCCTCGCGGACACCGGACCAGTCCAGCCCTCGCACGACGGCCTCCGCCGTATCGGCCAGCCGGTCGAGGTCGCGGTAGGGACGCGACGCGGCCACCTCCCGGGCGAAGGCCCGGCAGGCGCAGCAGGCGAGCAGCCCGGCCTCGGCCTCCTCGGCGCCCAGCGCGTTGAACGCGGCCAGCCCCGAGACCGACGGCGCGGAGTTCACGTTAGGCATGGCAGCAGTACACACACCACCGGTGCGTGCGGTCCAGCGCCACGGACCGCAAACTGAGCCATGATTTGCCCTGAATTTTCGTAACATGCTCTAAATTCGTTGATCTTCAACGTGGCGTCGCCCTCCACCGGGACGCGGGCCGGGGCGCGGGTAGGGGCCCGGCGCACCGATCGAGAATCCCACCCGTCACCGACTCACGGCTCCGCGTCACACGCCCTCGATAAAGCTCTGAGCAGAGCCGTGAGCCTCTCGCGCGGATCGTCGACGACAGGCTGCCCATCGACCGTGGCCGGACGAGCGGCGCTTCGGCGACGGCATGGCCCGTCCGCGGTACGGCGCCGGGAACGTCGCGAGGGTGAATCGCCCGCACCGGGCGGGTCCGTGCCCGCGCACCATCGCCCTGCCCATGAGAATCGAAAAGTACAGAGCGACGGCGGGCGAGGTCACGCGATAAGAAACGCCGATCGCCGTGAGCGGACCGGCCCCCGGGACGGTGCCTAAGATGTTTGCACTATGACTTCACTCTCCCCTATCGGCGGGCACGTCTCCGTCACCGGCGGCCTCGCCAAGGGCGGGCTGCGCTACGCCGCCGACATCGGCGCCGAGATGATCCAGGTGTTCGTCAGCAACCCCCGCGGCTGGGCACTCGCCGCGGGCGACCCCGTCCAGGATGCCAAGCTGCGCGAATCGGGCGTGCTGTCCTTCGCGCACGCCTCCTACCTGGTCAACATGGGGTCTCCCAGTCCCGAGACGCTGGAGAAGTCGGTGGCCGCCGTGCGGCACAACCTGCTGCGTGCCCACGCGATCGGCGCGAAGGGAGTGGTGATCCACACGGGGTCGGCGGTGAGCCAGTCCCGTGAGACCGCCCTGCGGCAGTTGCACGAGCATCTCCTGCCGCTCCTGGAGGAGATCCCCGAGGACGGCCCCGATCTGCTGCTGGAGTCGATGGCCGGGCAGGGCGGGGTCCTCTGCGCGACCGTCCAGGACCTGGAGCCCTACCTGGAGGCCCTCGACTGGCATCCGAAGGCGGGGATCTGTTTCGACACCTGCCACGTCTTCTCCGCCGGGCATGACCTGTCGACCTCCGAGGGCGTCAAGGAGACCCTGGACGCCCTGCACGCGATCGCCCCCGGGCGGCTCAAACTGGTTCACGCCAACGACTCCAAGGACCCGTGCGCCTCCAGGAGGGACCGGCACGAGAACATCGGCGCCGGCCACATCGGCGCCGCGTCCTTCGCCGAGATGATGCGCCACCCCGTGGTGGCGGGCGTCCCGTTCTGCATCGAGACGCCGGGCGGCGCGGAGAAGCACCGCGAGGACATCGACCTGCTCAAGAAGCTCCGCGACGCCTGACGCGACGACCGGCCGCCTTCCGGCGTCCGTCCCCGCGTTCACCTCGGCGTTCGCCGTCCGGCAGGGCCGGCGTCACCGGGCCTCGCGGGATCGGACGGGACGCCCGTCCTCGTGATCCGGCCGCCCCCGTGTGGCCGGATCACGGTCCGGCCCGTCGGCTAGCGCGGGCGTCCCGTCATATCGGAGATCGGCGGCCCCTCCCCTGTTTGGCCGAGGACCCGGCGGCCGAGTGACCGGATGTCGCCGGCTCTCGACGGTCACCCGATGTCCGCACGTCAGGTCTTACCCGAGCCTTGCGGCTCTGTCCCCCCCTGACGCGGTGGGTCCCGTTCTCCGATGAGGGAACACTAGAGGCGCCTCCAGACGAGCGAGCGGCGCTTTCCCTCCAGCGCGATTAACGGTTCGTAGTTGTCGATGTGCGGAGAGCGCCGACACGACGAGCGGCCGTCGGCGGGCGACGAACGGTCGATCGAGGGCTCGTGGGGCCTGTGTGAACACCGGTACGGGGAGACGCCGGCAGGGCGCGCGAAACGCCCGCCGACCAGCGGAGCCCGCGGCCGGGAGTCCGGCGACGGCAGGTGGGCGTCCCAGGCGGGGGTGCCTACGCCGGGCGCGAGCCTCCCTGGCCCACTGTCGAGGCGGGTGCGGGCCTCCACGGGCCCGCCACCGAGGCGAGTGCGGGTCACCCTGGACCGATCGCCTGGACGGGCGCAGGTCGCCCTGAACCAACCACCTGGACGGACGCGGGGCACCCTGAGCCGGTCGTCGGCGGCCGCGATCGGGGACACGGACGAAGATCCACCGGTCGAAGGGGGGCGTGCCGGGGTCCACACGGGCGTGAATCGCCACAGGAGGCCGCGACGACCCCGGCCCCAGGGAGAAACTCCCACGGCGGTCTACGGCCGCGAGAGGGGCGCAGGTGGCTACCGCAGGGCGGCGGAGGGCAGGGGCCTGGTCCGGGTCACGCCGGGGACGGCCGGGCGGTCGCGGAACTGGCGGATGAGCCGCTCGCGGACCTGGCGGGTGTGGCGGCGGCTGACCGGGAGCGTCTCGGTGCCGACCCTGAGCATCACCCGGCCGCCGTCGAAGCGCAGCTCGCTCACGTGCCGTACCGAGACGAGCGTGCTGCGGTGCACCCTGATGAACCCCGATCCGGCCCAACGCCGCTCCAGAGCGGCGAGCGGCATGCGGACCAGGTAGCTGCCCTCGTCGGTGTGCAGCCGGACGTAGTCGCCCTGCGCCTCGGCGAACCAGACCGCCTGCTGGGGCACGAACCTCGTCCGCCCGGCGAGCTCGACCGGGATGACGTCCTCGGGTACGGGGGCGGGCGCCGCGGGAACCATGGACTCCAGGCGCCGCACCGCCTCGGCCAGCCGGTCGGCCCTGACCGGTTTGAGCAGATAGTCGACCGCCTCCAGCTCGAAGGCCTGCACCGCGCAATCCTCGTGCGCGGTGACGAAGACCAGCCGGGGCGGGTTGGGGAAGCCCGCGATGAGCCTGGCCAGGTCGAGGCCGTCGAGGCCGGGCATCCGGATGTCGAGGAAGACCCCGTCCAGCCGCTCACCCGTACCGATCATCTGGACCATGTCCTGGAGCGCGGTGACGCCACCCAGGGCTGTGGAGACGTGCTCGATCCGGGGGTCCTGGCGGAGGAGATGGGCGATCTCCTCAAGAGCGGGGACCTCGTCGTCAACGGCCAGGACTCGCAACATGGCCCTACGCTGCCCTTTCAACCGCATCCGCCGCAAGCCTCACGGCGACTTCAGGTAATAGTTTGACTACAAATAGCTATCGGCGCTGGGAGCTTGGGAACGCGGAGCCTCACCGTGGTGCCCGCGTTCGGGGCACTCTCCACGACCAGGCCGTAGTCCTCTCCGTACATCTGACGGAACCGCACGTCGACTCCGGCCAGCCCGATCCCCCCCTCCCCGTCCTCGGGTAGGTCTCCCTGTGAGCCCTCGCGCGGGAAGCCGCCGTCGAGGAGCAGCCGGGTCCGCTCGGGTGGCATGCCCAGGCCGTCGTCCTCCACGCTGATGTGGGCCTCGGGTCCGGCGTCGCTGACGACCACCCGGACCTCGCCGCGCTGTCCCGCCGCGGCCACCCCGTGCTTGACGGCGTTCTCCACCAGGGGTTGCAGGCAGAGGAACGGGACGGAGAGCGACAGCACCTCCGGTGCGATCTTGAGGGTGACGTGGAGCCGGTCGCCGAACCTGGCACGTTCCAGGAGCAGGTAGCGATCCACGCAGTGCAGTTCCTCGGCGAGGGTGGCGAAGTCACGGGCCCTGCGCAGCGCGTACCGGTTGAAGTCGGCGAACTCCACCAGCAGCTCCCGCGCCCGGTCGGGGTCGGTACGGACGAACGAGGCGATGGTGGTCAGCGCGTTGTAGACGAAGTGGGGGGACATCTGGGCGCGCAGCATCCGCATCTCGGCCTCCATCGTCCGCCGCCGCGAGGAGGCGACCTCGGCCAGCTCCAGCTGCCCGGAGACCCAGCGGGCGACCTCGGTGACGGTCCGCGCCAGTGCCGCGCCCATCACGGTGTCGTACGCGGCGAGCGCGCCGACCACCCGCCCGTCGACGGTGAGCGGCACGACGACGCCGCTCCGGATGACGCAGCCGGGCGTGCCACAGCTCAGGGTCTCCCCTGCCACCACCCGGGGGCCGGCCGAGGCGAGGACGCCGCGGGCGTACTCGGGCAGGTGGTCGCGATGGCAGCCCGCCGCGCCGTCCCAGGCGAGCAGGCCACCGGTGTCGGCGACCGCGACGGCGCCGGTTCCCAGCAGGGCGCGCAGGTGGCGGGCCGCCTTGCCGGCGGACTCGCGGGTGAGCCCGGCCCGCAGCGAGGGTGCCGCCATCGCCGCGATGTGCAGTGCGAGGAAGGTGGCCTCGTCCGTCGGAGTGCCCGAACGGTCCGGATGCTCCCGGCGCGGGCGGGGGAGGAGGAATCCGAGGATGGCGCTGAAGGCGCAGAGCAGCATCCAGCCGGTGGTCGACATGCGGGAAACGGTAGTCAACCGACCCCTCTGATCAGGGGCGAACGCCGATCACGGTGGGCCTTCGCCCGCTTCCTCCTGATAGGAGTAGCGCTGCTCACGCCAGGGGTCGGCGATGTTGTGGTAGCCGCGCTCCTCCCAGAAGCCGCGCTTGTCCTCCAGCAGGTATTCCACGGCGCGGACCCACTTGACGCTCTTCCAGGCGTACAGGTGCGGGACGATCATCCGCACCGGGAAGCCGCGCTCCGGGGAGATGGGTTTCTCGTCGAACTCCAGCGCGAACATCGTCTGGGGGCGGGTGAAGTCGCCGATGCGGATGTTGGCGCTGTAGCCGTACTCGCCCCAGATCATCACGTGCCTCACGTCGGGCGCGGGCGGGGCGATCTCCATCAGCGTCGCCGTGGACACCCCGCTCCACTCGTTGCCCATGATCGAGAACTTGGTGACGCAGTGGAAGTCGGCCACGATCGTGGTGCGTGGCAGTTCCGAGAACTGCGGCCAGGTGAAGCGGTGCTGCTCGCCGGAGGCGGTCGCCCCCATGACGTGCAGCTGCCAGGTCGCCGGGCGGAACGTGGGCACCCGGCCGTAGTGGATCACCGGTCTGCCCCGGGGGACGTACTGGCCCGGGGGCAGGCGAGACTCCTCCGAAGGTTCGGACTGCTCCACCATCACTCCCCTCGCCGTTTCCCCCATGGCACGGGGTAATCCTGCCATCGCGGATTTCCCGGCCTCTCGGTGGCTATCGCATAGCGCTCTTCTGGCTGGCCCCGGGGCCGCGGGCAGGATCTGTTCTCTGCGTGCGCTATCATTTCCCGCTATGCGCACCGCGTTCTGGTTTTGGTATGGCGACGGACCCTCAGGTCGGACCGTTCGCCTCCAGATGCTGCGCTGACAGCCTGGCGAACAGAAGGCCCCGGGTCCGGTTTTCGGACCCGGGGCCTTCTGCTTTTCCGGCCTTCGTCGAGAACGTCACAACCACTACAGGAAACATCGGAGCCGGCCTGGATCGGCGGGCGCCGACGGAGTGATCGAGAGGGAGAGAAATGGTCATCGTCATGGGTCCGGACGCCACGCGGGAGGATGTCGAGGCGATCGTGAAGATCATCAGCTCGGTGGGCGGGGAGGCGTTCGTCAGCCGGGGGGTGAGCCGCACGATCATCGGCCTGGTCGGCGACATCGCCCAGTTCACCACCCTCGACCTGCGCGGGATGCCCGGAGTGGCCGACGTGATGCGGGTGAGCGCGCCGTACAAGCTGGTGAGCCGCGACAACCATCCCGAACGGTCCACCGTCCGCGTCGGCGGCGTGCCGATCGGCCCGGACACGGTCACCCTGATCGCCGGGCCGTGCGCGGTGGAGACCCCGGAGCAGACCCTGAAGGCCGCCCTGATGGCGAAGGCCGCCGGTGCCACCCTGCTGCGCGGCGGCGCCTACAAGCCCCGCACCTCCCCGTACGCCTTCCAGGGGCTCGGTGAGGCGGGCCTGCGCATCCTCGCCGACGTGCGTGAGGAGACCGGGCTTCCCGTCGTCACCGAGGTCGTCGACGCCGCCGACGTCGAACTGGTCGCCTCCTACGCCGACATGCTCCAGGTCGGCACCCGCAACGCGCAGAACTTCGCGCTGCTGCAGGCGGTCGGCGCCGCCGGCAAGCCGGTGATGCTCAAGCGCGGGATGAGCGCCACCATCGAGGAGTGGCTGATGGCCGCCGAGTACGTCGCCCAGCGCGGCAACCTCGACATCGTGCTGTGCGAGCGCGGCATCCGCACCTTCGAGACCGCCACCCGCAACACCCTGGACGTCTCGGCGGTGCCGCTCGCCCAGCGGCTGTCGCACCTGCCGGTGATCGTCGACCCGTCCCACTCGGGCGGGCACCGCGACCTGGTCCTGCCCCTCACCCGCGCGGCCATCGCCGTCGGCGCCGACGGTGTGATCATCGATGTCCACCCGAACCCCGCCCAGGCCCTCTGCGACGGCCCCCAGGCGCTGGTCGACGGAGACCTGGAGGAGCTCGCCCAGGTGATGGAGCACCTTCCGCCGCTGCTGGGCAAGGTCGCCGCCGGCGACCTCCTCGCCCCCGCCTGACGGGAGCCGCCGGCCCGCTCTCGCCGGTTGGCTCGGTGGCCCCTCGGTGGCCCCGGTAGCCGCTCCCTCGGGCACGCCGTTGCCCGAGGGAGCGGTTCAGGCGTCGAGCCTGTACTCCTGCAGGGATCCGGCGAGCTGGACGGCGAGCTCCTCGGCGTCGAGGCGGCGCTCGATCTTCTTCAGGTCGACGAGCTTCGCGGCGGTCTCGGCCCGGCGGGGGGCCAGAAGCGTGCAGCAGTCCTCGTCGGGCAGCTCGGAGATCGCCAGGGTGCCGATCCGGCGGGCCTCGGCCATGATCTCGGTCTTGTCGAGGCCGATGAGGGGACGCAGGATCGGCATGTCGACGGCGTCGTCCTGGGCGGTGATGTTCTGCAGGGTCTGCGAGGAGACCTGTCCCAGGGAGTCACCGGTGACCAGAGCGCCGGCGCGCAGGCGGCGGGCGACCTCCTCGCCGGTCTTCAGCATCAGGCGCCGCTGGGTGATGATCGCCAGGCGGTCCTGCCCCGAGGCCTTGATCGACTGCTGGGCCTTGCCGAAGGGGACGACCCACAGCCGGGACCCGCCCTGGAACTTGTCGAGCGCCCTGACCAGCGCGTACGCCTTGTAGATGGACTCGGAGGTGGTGAAGGGGATGCCGGAGAAGTGCAGGAAGTCGACCCGCAGGCCCCGGCGCATCATCCGGTAGGCGGCCACCGGGGAGTCGATGCCGCCCGACATCAGCACCAGGCCCCTGCCGCTGGTGCCGACCGGCAGCCCGCCCTGGCCCGGCTGCCCGCCGGTGAAGACGAACGCCTCGTCGCGGTCGACCTCGATGGAGACGACGAGCTCGGGACGCTTCAGGTCGACCGGCAGACCGTAGATGTCGTTGAGCTCGCCGCCGACCGAACGGTCCAGCTGCATCGAGGTGAGCGGGAAGCGCTTGTCGCGGCGGCGGGAGCGGACCGCGAAGGAGACGCCACGCCTCACGTCGTCGCGGTCGGCCAGCAACTCGATGGCCGCCTTGGTGATCGCCGAGGGGTCCTTCTCCACCCGCCAGGCGCGGTGGACCCAGACCAGGCCGGGGACGTACGAGACGCGCTCGGCGACCGCGTCGGCGATCTCGACGCCGCTGCCGTCGGGCAGGAAGAGCGCGATGACACCGTGGCGCTGCCGTACGTCGACCTTGACGCCGACGTCCTTCAGGGCGGCCTTGATATTGGCCTGCAACCTGCGTTCGAAGAGCTCGCGGTTGTTGCCCTTGAGGACGACCTCGCCCAGTTTGAGCAGAACGCAGGGCTCGCCCAAGGCGGACATGGTCATGGTGCGACCTCCGGTGGAGCTTCGAGGGGAACGGGGAGTCGGGGACGTCGGGGAGTCACAGTCAAGTCTCTCGCGTGCTCGCGCAAAGACAACGTCTCGACCTTGACACTTTAGTCGCGCCGTCAATCCGATTACGCCATCCCTCGGATCGTCCCCGCACCCCGCCGAGACCCGTCCACGTGATCGCCGCCCGGGACGCCTCCACCACGCCCGGGTCGTCCCTACGACCCGTCGAGCCCCTGTTCGATCGCGTAGCGGACCAGTTGCACCCGATTGTGGAGCTGGAGCTTGTTCAGCGTGTTCTGGACATGGTTCTGCACCGTCCGGTGGGAGAGCACGAGACGCTCGGCGATCTGCTTGTACGACAGGCCCTTGGCCACCAGGCGGAGCACCTCGGTCTCCCGCTCGGTCAGGCGGGGCGTCGCCTCGGGCGCGGGTCTGGTCGCCAGCCTGCGGTACTCCCCCAGGACGAGTCCCGCCAGGCCCGGGGTGAACACCGCGTCGCCCCCGGCGGTGCGCCTGACCGCGTCGAGGAACTCCTCCTTGCTCGCGGATTTCAGGAGATATCCGGACGCGCCCGCCTTGATGGCCTCCAACACGTCCTCCTGCTCGCCGCTGGCCGACAGGACCAGCACCCGGGGCGGCGGCTCCGATGCGGCCAGGCTCCTCGCCACCTCGACCCCCGGCAGGTCAGGCAGTTGCAGATCGAGCACGACCAGCTCGGGCCGGACCGCCGCGGCCACCCGGACCGCTTGGCGCCCCTCCCCGACCGTGGCCACGACCTCGTACCCGGCCTCGGCCAGATCCCTGGCCACCCCGTCCCTCCACATCGGGTGGTCGTCCACCACCATCACGCGCATTGGCCCACCTTAGGACTGTTCCGTCCTGGGTAACACGCCTAGCCGACCGGGACCGACATCTCGATCTCGGTGCCCCGGCCAGGCCCCGAGATCACGGTGACCGTGCCGCCGAGGTCGGCGATACGGCCTCGGATGGACTGCGCGACACCGAGGCGCCCGTCGGCGGCGGCCTCCTCCAGGCGTCCGGGTGCGATGCCCGGCCCCTCGTCCCTCACCGTCACGGTGACCAGCCCGTCCTCACCCTCGGCGAAGACCCAGGCGGGCGCCCGCGCCCCGCAGTGGCGGGCGACGTTGTCCAGGGCGGCCCCGACCGCGGCGGCCATCTCCGCCGCGGTGGCCGCGGGCAGGGTGAGCGGGGTCGCCGGGGCGGAGACGGTGACCGTGGCCGAGCCGTACCTGTGCAGCAGTGCGCACAGGTCTGCGGCGCCGAGGGCGGGCGGCTCCGGCCTGAGCCTGACCAGCTCGCGCAGGGCGGCCTCCTGCTCGCCCGCGAGCCTGCCCAGCTCGGCCGCCTCACCGCCGATCTCCTGCCCGCGCCGCTGGACCAGCGCGAGCACCTGGAGCACCGAGTCGTGGATTCCCCTGGCGAGCCGTTCCCGCTCCCGCCCTGCCGCCTCCAGCTCGATCGCCTGCTGCATGCGCTCCTCGGCCTTCTTCGCCAGCCGGGCGACGTGCCCGACGACCACCCCGGCGAGGAAGAGCAGGACGGCACCGTTGATCTGCAGCGTCTCGAAGTCGCCCCCGGGAACGCCGCGCAGCCACAGGTCGGCGAGCGAGACGATCAGCGCGGCCACGGCCCCCAGCCGCCGCCCGCCGTACACTCCCCAGGCGAGCACCGCCCCGCCCATCCAGGTGCCGGTGATCGGCAGGCTGCCCTGCTGGTAGGCGCCCTGTACGGCCGGGGTGGCGAGCAGGCAGCCCATGGTCACGAGCATGTCGGCGGCGAGCAGAGGCCGGCCGCGGAGCTCCTCGACGGAGTAGGCGAAGATCGTCGCCACGGTCCACAGCGCCATGACGCCGATCACCCCCCAGCCGGTCGCCGGGTGGGCGTACCCTCCGGCGCGGATGAGCAGGACCGCCGCGTACGCGAGGGACGCGACGCGGAAGACCGCGATCGCACGCCAGAACGGATCCTCGATTCCCGTCACCCGTCGCCCGCACCTTTCATCGGATAGGCGACGAGCCGCGATGATTCGCCGACGAGAGATTCGTCCCTCTTCGACTCCCGAGGGCGATGGTGTACGGCTTACGCCCCCGCTTTTGCCTGATCAAGGCGCAAGCCGTACACGGAGGGGAATCGCGGGCGACCGCCCTGCCGGGAGGCTAGGAGAGGCCGCTTGCAGAACGCTTGCAGGCGCCCCCTCAAGGAGGACGCCTTGGAAAGCGGGGGCTCAGCCGAAGAAGACCTCGGCCTCCTCGTAACGGCCGGTCGGCACGGTCTTCAGCTCCTTGGTGGCCTCGTCGAGACCGACCCTGACGATCTCGGTGCCCTGAAGGGCGACCATCTTGCCGAAGTCGCCCTCCTGCACCGCGTCGATCGCCTGCAGGCCGAACCGGGTGGCCAGCACCCGGTCGAAGGCCGTGGGGGTGCCACCGCGCTGGATGTGGCCGAGCACGGTGGTGCGGGCCTCCTTGCCGGTGCGCTTCTCGATCTCCTTGGCGAGGGTCTCGCCGATGCCGCCGAGCCGCACGTGCCCGAAGGCGTCGAGCTCGCCCGCCTGCAGCGCCATCTGGCCCTCGACCGGGTGCGCGCCCTCGGCCACGACGATGATCGGCGCGTACTTCGTCTCGAAGCGGGACTCGACGTAGGCGCACACCTTGTCGATGTCGAAGGGCTTCTCCGGAATAAGGATGACGTTGGCGCCGCCCGCCATTCCGGCGTGCAGGGCGATCCAGCCCGCGTGGCGGCCCATGACCTCGCAGATCAGCGCGCGGTGGTGGGACTCGGCGGTGGTGTGCAGCCGGTCGATCGCCTCGACGGCGATGTTGACGGCCGTGTCGAAGCCGAAGGTGTAGTCGGTCGCGTTGAGGTCGTTGTCGATCGTCTTGGGCACGCCGACGACCTTCACGCCCTTGTCGAAGAGCTGCTTGGCCACGCCGAGGGTGTCCTCGCCGCCGATCGCGATCAGCGCGTCGACCCCGCTCTTCGCGAGGTTCTCCTTGATCCTCTCAACACCGTTTTCGATCTTGATCGGGTTCGTCCGCGACGAGCCCAGGATCGTTCCGCCACGGGGCAGGATTCCACGTACGGCATTGATGTCGAGCGGCATGGTCTCGCCCTCGAGGGGACCCCGCCAGCCGTCGCGGAACCCGACGAACTCATGCCCGTGGACACCCACTCCCTTGCGCACGACGGCGCGGATAACGGCGTTCAGGCCGGGGCAGTCGCCGCCGCCGGTGAGCACTCCGATACGCATGGCATCCTCCGGTAATGAGTGTCGGTTCAAGGTGGCCAGACTAGGTGGCTTGGTCGTCCGGCAACGGATTTTCGCCACCGACGCAACGCATTCTGCCCGCAGATGCGCCCAGTGGTCTAGACCAAGTGTAGTCGTCCTCACATGTCGTTTCTCACGATCGACGGCGGAGCGCCCGGGCCACGCGGGGGCGCCCCTCTCCTCCCGCGTCCTGCCTGGCGCGCACGTCAGAGGCTCACCGGACGCCTCGGTAAAGCCTACGGTGAGCACCTTCACGACGAGGGCGGCGCGGGCCCTGCGGGAGCGGCCGTGTGACAGCGCCCTGTGACGGGGCCCTGTGACGGGGCCCTGTGACGGGGCCCTGTGACGGGGCCCTGTGACGGGGCCCTGTGACGGGGCCCTGTGACGGGGCCCTGTGACTGCGTCCTATGACAGGGGCAGCACGCAGGAGGGGGTGCCGACGGCGAAGACCTCTTCCGCGGGCTGCGGGAGGCCGGCTTTGAGCGGCAGCACGGCGACGCCGTTCGAGCGCTGGTTGGCCACGTACATGTGACCGTCGGCGATGGCGAAGTGCCGCGGCCAGACGCCGCCGCAGGGAACCTCGGCCACCCGCTCCAGTTCGGGGCCGGAGAAGACCGAGATCGTGTCGGGTCCCCGGTTGGCGACGTAGACGAGGCCGCCGGAGACCTCCAGGTGCGAGGGCTGGTTGTGCCCCTCGCTCCCGCCGGCCTGGGCGACCGCGATCTCGCGCCACTGCCCACCGGAGGGATCGGAGTCGTCGGCGGGACCGGCGCCGTCGGGGACCTCGTAGACGCGCACGGTGCCGTCCAGCTCACCCGCCACGTACCAGTGGCCACCCGACCGGGCCATGTGCCGGGGCCCCATGCCGGACGCGAGCCGCACCGGCCCCGCGGGGTGCGGGACCACGTCGTCCCCGACCAGGTAGCGGCGGATCTCGTCGCAGCCCAGGTCGCTCACGTGCAGCACCCCGTCGGGGCCGAAGACCGCCTGGTGGGCGTGGGCGCCCTCGCGGTAGGGGAAGATCCACACATCGGTCAGGAGGCCGGATTCGTCGATGCCGTGCACGCTGACGGTGCCGTCGCCGTAGTTGGTCACCGCGAGGCGCGTGCCCGTGGGGTCCACCGCGAGGTGGCAGGGGGCCGATCCCTCACTGGGTCGCTGCGCGAGCGGGCTGAGCGTGCCGTCCTCGGCTCGGGCGAAGACGCCGACGGTGCCGCGCTCGCTCTCTCCCACCGCGTACAGGATCGGGAGGGTGGGGTGGACGGCGAGGAAGGAGGGGCCGGAGGCCGTCGTCTCCCCGAGCCGCGCGAGGCTCCCCAGCTCGACCAGGGTGATCCCCTGCCCGGACCCGTCGGTGTCGGGGGTGTACCCACCGATGTACGCGACCTCAGCCATCATGCTCCCGTCACGGGCGCGGCACGCGCCGCCCCCAGAATCATCATCCGTTCTCGCCCAAAGTGCGAAGTTAGCGCAGTGAACGGCCGATCTCACATCGGCCACACCGATTAATTAATTGACTGTGTCAATGAATCGGTTGATGCTGTCAAGCATGGAAAGACACGTGGCGGACGTCCGCGCCTTCAACCGCTTCTACACCGGGCACATCGGCCTGCTCCACCAGGGGATCCTCGACAGCTCCTACTCGCTCACCGAGGTGAGGGTGCTGTTCGAGCTCGACCGGGCGGGCCGGATGGAGGCGAGCGAGCTGCGGCGGCTGCTCGACCTCGACGCCGGATACCTCAGCCGGATGCTCGGCAGGTTCGAGGGCGAGGGGCTGGTGGTGCGCGAGCGGTCCGCCGTCGACGCGCGGCGGCAGGTGGTCGAGCTGACCGGCGAGGGCAGGGCGAGGTTCGCGGGCTTCGACGAGCGCGCGGCGGCGGAGGTGCACGAACTGCTCGCCGGACTGACCGAGGAGGACCGCGGACGGCTGGTCGCGAGCATGACGACGATCGAGGAGATCCTCGGCCGGGCGCCGAAGCCGGACCGGCCGTACGTCATCCGCCCGCCACGTCCCGGCGACCTCGGCTGGGTGGTCTACCGCCACGGCACGCTCTACAGCCAGGAGCAGGGCTGGGGGATGGACTTCGAGGCGCTGGTGGCCAGGGTCGTGGCCGACTACGTGAACGACCACGACCCCCGGCGCGAGGCGGGCTGGATCGCCGAGGTGGACGGCGAGCGCGCCGGGTGCGTCTTCTGCGTACGCAGGGACGACGAGACGGCGCAGCTACGGATGCTGCTCGTCGAGCCGTCCGCGCGCGGCATGGGGATCGGCACCCACCTCGTGGACGAGTGCATGCGCTTCGCCAGGGCCGCCGGATACCGGCGGATGATGCTGTGGACCAGGGACGTGCTGCTGGGCGCGAGGCGCATCTACCGGGCGGCCGGCTTCGAGTTGGTCGAGAAGGAGCGGAGCCAGGGCGACCAGGACGGCAAGGACGGCAAGAACTTCGTCGAGGAGATCTGGGCCCGCGACCTCTGAGCCCGCCCCCGACTTCGACTCTGTTCCCAGCTCCGTCCCCGCCTCGACCTCACCCCTGCACCCGCTCCGTCCTGGCCCTTGGTTCCGACTCCGGCCCCCCTCCCCCTGCTCCCCATACCGGCCCCTGACTCTGTCCCGACAGCCTCCTCCTCGAAGGCTGCTCCGGCCGAGTCCCAGGTACCCGCAGGTCGAAGGCCCGCCCGGAACCATCCCACCCCTCCCCTAATTCCCTCTTTATAGATAGGTATTATGTGGTTAGTATCGAGGGCACCACCCCGTTTCGTATGAGCCCGATGAGGCGAAGATGCGCTTGCACTGGTTCCTGCCGACCACCGGCGACGGCCACCATGTCAGGCCCGCCACGACCACCGTCGCGGCGGGCGGCGCCGCGGCCAGGCCCGCGACGCTCGACTACCTGTCCCAGGTGGCCCGCGCCGCCGAGGCGGCAGGTTTCGAGGCGGCGCTGACCCCGGTCGGCGCGGGCTGCCCCGACCCGCTGGTGGTGTGCGGCGCCGTCGCAGCGCGAACCGAGCGGCTCAAGCTGCTGGTGGCCTTCCGGCCGGGCTTCACCCTCCCCACGCTGCTCGCCCAGCAGGCGCAGACCTTCCAGGAGATCAGCGGGGGGCGGCTCCTGCTCAACGTGGTCACCGGCGGCGACCCCCTGGAGCAGCGCGCCTACGGCGACTTCCTCGACCACGACGCCCGCTACGAGCGCACCGGCGAGTTCATCGAGGTGCTCAGGCGCACCTGGGCGGGCGAGCCTTTCGACCACCTGGGCGCGCACTACCGGGTGTCGGGGGGCGGGCTCGCCACACCGCTCCTCGACACCCCAGATGTCTACTTCGGCGGGGCCTCCCCCGCCGCGGAGCGAGCGGCCGCCGCCGGGGCGGACGTCTACCTGATGTGGGGCGAGCCTCCGGCGATGATCGCCGAACGGGTCGCCAGGATGCGCAAGCTCGCCGCCGAGGCGGGCCGCGAACTACGGTTCGGCATCCGGCTCCACGTCATCGCCCGCGACACCTCCCAGGAGGCCTGGGCGCACGCCCGGCGCCTGCTCGACGGCATGGACCCGGACAGGATCGCCGCCACCCAGGCGCGGTTCGCCCGGATGGACTCCGTGGGACAGCGCCGCATGGCCGACCTCCACGGGGGTTCGGCCGACGCGCTGGAGATCTCGCCCAACCTCTGGGCGGGGGTCGGGCTGGTCAGGGAGGGTGCGGGCACCGCGCTGGTCGGCAGCTACGCGGAGATCGCCGAGCGCGTCCGCGAATACGCCGATCTGGGCCTGTCGGAGTTCGTGCTGTCCGGCTGGCCGCATCTGGAGGAGGCCTGGCGGGTGGGCGACTTCGTCCTTCCCCGGCTCGCGCCCCCCGCCCTCGTCACGTGAGCGTCCTCACCGCCCCTCCTCGTCTCCCCCGTCTCCGCCCCCGCCGCGGCGGCGTCTCCGGAGGCGAGCAGAGCCCCGGACTCTGGCGGGCCCTCGCGCTGCGGGCCGGGGCGATCGTCGCGCTGGTCGCGATCTGGCAGGCCGTGGCCATGGCCGGGATCTGGCCGCCGGTCTTCGTGCCGGAGCCCGTCGCGGTCTGGGAGCAGTTCCTGCGCACCACCGCCGGGGGGGTGAGCGGCTACACCCTCCAGGAGCACCTGCTGACCAGCCTGCGCCGCATCCTGCTCGGCTGCCTGTACGGGGTGACGGGCGGCATCGCGCTTGGACTGCTGATCGGCATGATCCCAACGCTGCGCGCGCTGCTCGGCCCGCTGGTCACGTTCGTGCGCACCCTGCCGCCGCTGGCGTACCTCAGCCTGCTGGTGATCTGGTTCGGCATCGACGAGGAGCCCAAGATCTGGCTCCTGCTGCTCGCCGCGCTCCCGCCGGTCGCGGTGGCCACCGCCGACGCCGTACGCGGCGTGCACGAGGACTACCTGAACGCCGCCCGCTCACTGGGCGCCCGCCGGCACGAGCTGCCGCTACGGGTGGTGCTGCCGAGCGCGTTGCCCGAGATCATCACGGGGATACGGGTGGCCGTGGGCGTCGCCTACACCACCGTGGTCGCCGCCGAGACCGTGAACGGCGTGCCCGGCATCGGCGGGATGGTCCGCGACGCCCAGCGCTACAACCAGACGGACGTGGTGGTGCTCGGGATCATCGTCATCGGCCTGTCCGGCCTGCTCATCGACTTCCTCCTGCAAACGCTGGACCGCCGCCTGGTCCCCTGGCGCGGCCGTACCTAGGAAAGACCCCTCATGAAACACCTGGCAATGACCCCCGTGAAGCGGGCCGCGCTCGCCCTGACCGCCGCCGTCCTCGCCCTGACCGCCTGCGGGTCCGGCACGGAGGAGGCGAAGCCCGCCGCCGACGGCTCCCCCGCGACCCTGCGCATCGGCTACCAGCTCATCCCCAACGGGGACCTGATCGTCAAGGACCAGCAGTGGCTGGAGAAGGCGCTGCCGAACACCAGGATCACCTGGAGTAAGTTCGACTCGGGCGGCGACGTGAACACCGCGATGATCGCCGGATCGCTCGACATCGGGCTGGCGGGCAGCAGCCCGGTCACCCGCGGCCTGTCGGCGCCCCTCAACATCCCGTACCGGGTGCCGTGGATCTTCGACGTGATCGGCGACAACGAGGCGCTCGTCGCGCGGGGCGGCGTGACCGACGTCAAGGGGCTCGCGGGCAAGCGGGTCGCCGCCCCCTTCGCCTCGACCACCCACTACAGCCTGCTCGCCGCGCTCGACGAGGCCGGGCTGTCGGAGGCCGACGTGAAGATCCTCGACATGGAGCCGCCGGACATCCAGGCCGCCTGGCAGCGCGGCGACGTCGACGCCGCCTACGTCTGGACGCCCACCCTGGCCGAGCTGCAGAAGAACGGCGGCACGACGCTGGTCACCAGCCGTGAGCTGGCCCAGCGGGGCAAGCTCACCGCCGACCTCGCGGTGGTGAGCGACGACTTCGCGAAGAAGTACCCGAAGGCGCTGCACGTCTGGCTCCAGCAGCAGGACCGCGCGGTCAAGCTGGCCAGGAGCGACGCCGGCGCCGCCGCCGCGGCCATCGGCCGACAGCTCAACCTCGACCCGGCGGAGGCCGCGCGCCAGCTCGGCCAGCTCGTGCTCCTCGACGCGGCGGAACAGCGTTCGGCCGAGTATCTCGGCACTCCCTCGGCCCCAGGAAGGTTCGCCGAGAACCTGCGCAGCTCGGCCGAGTTCCTCAAGGGCCAGCAGAAGGTGGACGCCGTGCCCGAGCTGAGCGTCTTCCAGAAGGGCCTGGCCACGCAGGAGCTCGCCGATGCCTTCGCCGGAAGCTGAGACCACTCGTGCGGGCACGAACTCCGGCCGTGCCCGCACGGCTCCCGACACGGCCGCGGGCCCCGGCCCGGCTCACACCGCCCCCGACACGGCGGCCGGCGGGAACACCGGATCTGCCCGCACGGACCCCGGCACGGCTTCCGGCGGAAACGCCGGACCCGAAGACGCCCGGCCCCCCGCCACGGCGCTCGCGCTCGCCGGGGTGTCGCACTCCTACCGAGGGCGCACGGGGACGGTCGACGCCCTCGGGCCGATCGACCTGGAGATCGCCGCCGGGGAGTTCGTCACGGTCGTCGGCCCCTCGGGGTGCGGTAAGAGCACGCTGCTGCGGCTGGTGGCGGGCTTCACCGCGCCGTCGGCGGGGACGATCACGGCCTCCGGCGAACCGGTCGTGGGCCCCGACCCGGCCAGGGGGTACGTGTTCCAACAGCATCGGCTCTTTCCCTGGCTCTCGGTCGAGGGGAACGTCGGTTTCGGGCTGCGCGGCCTGCCCAGGGCAGCGCGGCGCGAGCGGGTGGCCGAGTTGCTGGAGCTGACCGGGCTCACCGACGTCGCCAGGGCCAGGCCGTACGAACTGTCGGGGGGCATGCAGCAACGCGCGGCGATCGCCCGCGCGCTCGCACCGGGACCCGCGCTGCTGCTGATGGACGAGCCGTTCGCCGCCCTGGACGCCTTCACCCGGGAACGCATGCAGGAGGAGGTCCGCGAGCTGTGGCGGCGGGCGGGCACGACGGTGGTGTTCATCACCCACAGCGTGGACGAGGCCGTCTACCTCGGCACCCGCGTGCTCGCGCTGAGCGGCAGGCCGGGCCGGGTGGTCCTCGACCGCGCCTCGAACCTGCCGTACGGCGACCATCCTCGCGCCGACCCGCTCTTCACCGGGTTGCGCGAGGAGCTGACGGAGGTCGTCAGACAGGCCGCGTCGCTCAGTGGCGGAAGCGGCCGGGTCGGCGGGTTGGCAGACAGGTATGGGTACCGGTGGCGATCATTACGCGACGGGAACCGGCGGATCCCAGGTGATCGGTAGCTGGGCGATGCCACCACCGAGCTTCCGTTCGCTCAGCCCCCCGGAGACCGGGATGTCACTGACCGGGATCGCCAGGCGCATGGTGGGCAGCCGGGGCAGAAGCCTGGCGAGTACCTCGTTGATTTCCAGCCGAGCCAGTGGGGCACCGAGGCAGTAGGTGATTCCGTGGCTGAACACCAGGTGGGGGTTGGGCGATCGGGTGACGTCGAACCGTTCCGGGTCCTCGAACACCCGGTCGTCGAACGCGGTCGAGCCGTGGTCGCACAGCACGAGGTCGCCGGCGCGGATCGTGACCCCACCGATCTCGATGTCCTCGCTGGCGTAGCGGGGTAGCGCGGATTCGGCGAATTTGCTCATCCGCACTGCCTCCCCCACCGCGCCGGGCAGCAGTTCCGGGTCATCGAGCACCAGCTTGTGCTGATCCGGGTTCATGGCGAACAGCGCGATCGCCGCGCTGATGCTGTGTGGAGTCACCTGGTACGACATGGTGACAAAAGCCAGCAACGCACCGACGAAGTCGTTGGGGAGTCCGGATTGGCACAGCGCCGAGGCCAGATCGTCGCCCGGTTGCACGCGTTTGCGCCTGGCAACCTCGCTCAGGTATCTGAACAGCTCCTGCGCCTGGCCCAGTCCCGCCCCCACCTTGCTGACCCGGTCGAGCACCACCTGGTATTCCGCTGGATCCGCTATGCCGAGCAGATCGCACAGGATCTGATAGGAGAACGGCAGCGAGAACTCGGTGTGGATGTCTATCGGCGGCTGCTTGGCGAGTACGGCATCGAGATACTCGTCGACCACGGCGCCGACGCGCGACCGCATGCCGGCTATGCGCTTGGCCGAGAAATACGGGGTGAGATTAGCCCGGAGGGCCTGATGCGCACGATGCGCCTCAGCCGGATCCTGGTCCGACACGACCAGGTCCAGCATCGGGCTGTCCAGGTACCGTGCTCTGTTCGGCGGGTCCGGGTGGGTGGTCCCGAGTCGGTCGTCGAGCAGGAGTTGCTTGAGTTCGGCGAGCCGGGTCACCAGCCACGCTTCATCGCCGACCGGGGTACGCACCCGGACGATGGGGCCGCTGTCTCGCAGTTGGCGGATCAACGGGTTCAACTGGCCCAGGCATCCAGGTTCGCCCAGTGTCGGCAGTTCGCTATGGACCATCCGAGCCCCCCGAGGTTTGGTTTGAGCGCCACGCTATCGCTAGATGATCTCCTCTTTTAGCTAGGGACTTTCTCAGATGCATCGGCAATTTTCAGGTCGTACACCACCCTTGCATCCCGTTAATCCCGTTCGTCCTGTTCGTGGCTCGTCAGGCGGTCTCGGAGTCGCCCGCGATGCGATCGGCCGGCCGGCCAGGGCCTGCAGCCCGGCCAGGATCTCCTAAGGTGGCCACGAGGTTTCCGGTGTTCAGGTTCTTCTTGGCCGATGGACCCCTCTACCGGAGACCTCGCTGCTTGGCCGGGCACGACACGCCGCCATACAGCAGACGGACTTCGAAACAGGGCCTAGAAGGCCGATGAAGATCTTGGTCTATCAGGCGATGCCGCCTTTCAGGGCATGGCCGTGATTCGCCAGGTGACGCTGTCGTGGTGGAGTCCAA